>JBCCFN010000393.1:0-3753 GCA_039029715.1 Actinomycetota bacterium
CACCCAGAACAGGGCGCTGTCTGACCGGATGGCGGCGACCAGGCCCAGACCGATGATGATGACCACCTCGGCCATCGCGATCCGCACTGCGAGACCGCTTCGGGGGAGCCAGCGACCCCGCCACCGGTCGACCAGTACGACCTTGACCGGCGTCCGGGCCACGAAGGCGAGGACGGCGGCCAACCCGAGGGCCAGACCGGCGCTGGACCAGGTGACGATGAGACCGAGCACGACCGGCTCGATCGTCAGACTCCAGCCGCCGTGCTCGGTCGGGATCCCAACCTCCCGCCACAGCGCCTTGGGGGCCGGGGTCGTCCTCAAGGGCAGACCCGGATCCAATCGAGTTCGAATCGGAACGGCCCGTCGGTCCCGTCGGCCAGGATGATCCCGACCTCGACGGCGACGCTCGGCTCGAACGGATCGACCGCGACCGGTCGGCCGAAGATCGATGCCTCGAGGTCCGTGAACTCGACCGACACCTCCTCCCATGCCCCGTCCCCGGCGGCCGGGATCGGCACCTGATAGGACACCCGGCGGTCACGTCCGGGGGCGGCGTCGGCCATGGTCACCTCATAGGGGCGCCCATCGGTCCGCACCCGGAGCACCAGCCCGCTCGCTTCGCCCAGACCGTCGGGGAGTGCGAGCCGCACCGAGGAGAAGCCACCGCCGTCGGTCACGATCTCGCCGGCCAGGATCAGGACCGAATCGACGACCCCGGCGTCCGCGCTCGAGCGGCCGCCCATGACGCCGTCGTTGACGACCCGCCACCGCAGGAGCTCGTCCTCGTCGGTCAGGTCTGCGAGGGCCCGACATGGCGGGGTCGATGACGTGGTGGTGCTGGCGATGGTCGTCGTACTCGAAACGGTCGTGGTGGTGACGGTGGTCGTGGTTGGCATCGAGGTGCTCGGTGCGGCGGTCGACGTGGCGGACGCGGCCGGTGATGCAGCCTCGTCAGCCGAGCATGCGGCCAACATCAACAACGAGAGGAGCGACAGCAGCATCCGACGCATCGGCCAAGTATCGCCTCGACGGCGCCGGGATCGCTGATCCGGTGCCCAGACCGACGGCCGGTCACCGTTGACGGCGGATCCCGACGGCCGCGACATAGTGGTCGAACAGATCGAGGCCCTGGGCGGTCCGGACACAGCGACCGGACAGCTCCTCGACCAAGCGGTCCCTGGCGGCGGGCCAGACCCCTTCGGACTCGGCCCGTCGCCGTAGCAGGCGAAGACCACCCGCCGCCGAGGTCAGCGTGTCGACCGCATCGTCGAGGTCGCGGAACTGCCAGCGAAGGACGCCGGTGTCCACCCCGGCCGGCGTCAGACCACTGGTCGACAGGACCTCGTTGGCTCGGCCGGTCTCACCAAGGTGGGTCGGGAACCCGCCGCCGGTCTGTCCGAGCAGCTCGGCCAGAATGGCCCGACAGGCCCCGGGCCAGCCACCGGGGGTCCAGGCGGTGAAGGCGAGCGCACCGCCCGGCCGAAGCATGCGGACCGTCTCGGCGACGACCCGCTCCGGCTCCGGAGCGAAGATCAGGCCGAAGTTGGAGATCGCCGCATCGAACGAGGCGGGTCGAACCGGGAGCTGCTGTGCGTCCGCCCGCACCAACGGCAGGCCACAGCGACCGGCAACGGCCAACTGCTCCGGCGAGAGCTCGAGCCCGACCGGTGCCCAGCCGAGCTTCCGGGCCGCCTCGAGACCTCCGCCGCTCCCGGCGCCGATGTCGAGGAGCAGGCCGGGGCCGAGGCCGAGCAGATCGAGGAGGTGGCGGTTCGCCGGCGCCACGTGCCTGGCCATGAGCTCGTACCCCGACCATCGCTGTCCGACACCGGCCATGCCGCTCCCGTCTCTCCGATCCGGCGGACCGGTCTCGATGACCGAGCCACCGAGGTGTTAGGCTAACTTAACGATAGGAGACTGTAGCGGCGTTCCAGACGAGACCCGAGGTAGCGATGAGTCCTGATACCACCTACGGCCTGTTCCTGAACATGGGAGAGAACATCGCCGGGAGTGCCCAAGACGTCGTTCGGCTCACCATCGAGCAGGCGCAACTGGCCGAGGAGCTCGGCTTCCACGACCTCTGGCTGACCGAGCACCACTTCATTCCGTTCGGCATCAACCCCAGTGCGCTGACCGCCGCGGCGTTCCTGCTCGGCCGGACCGAGCGGATCCGAGTCGGTACTGCGGTGACCCTGTCGCCGCTCTACCACCCGATCGAGCTGGCCGAACGGGCTGCGCTGCTCGACCAGATGAGTGGCGGGCGGTTCGACCTCGGCATCGGGCGCGGCGGCTACCTGAAGGACTACGAGGTGCTGGACGTCGATCCCGTTCGGTGGACCGAGGAGCCACTGGCCAGCGCCACCACCATCCTCGATGCATGGGTCGATGGCGACCTGACCCGCCCAGACCACACCACCGGTCCCAGCAGACTCCAGCCCCCGCCACTCACCGGCCCCCACCCCCCGCTGTTCCTCGCCACCCGATCCCCGGAGGCGATCACCTTCGCCGCCGAGCGCGGGCTTCCGCTCCAGCACTACTTCGCGGTGCCGGTCGAGGCCCGGGTCGCTCAGCAGCAGGTCTACGCCGAGGCCAATCCGGCGGCCGACGTGGCCCACCTCCACACCCTGATCGTTGTTGCAACCGACGACGAGCCGGCGACCAGGGAACACCTGGCGGCCAGACTGACCGAGTCCTTCATCGCCGGCCACTGGCCGAACGTGCCGGGCGCCGGATCCGGACATGCAGACGCCGACGGAAAGCCGCTCGACCGTTCGGTCATGGCCCGCCGGGTGGCCGAGGGGGCCATCATCGGCACGCCGGCCGAGATCCGGGCCCAGCTGGCCGAGTTCCAGGCGGTGACCGGTGCTCGCCGACTGGCGTTCTACGTCGAGGCCATCGCCGATGCGGACGTGATCCGCAACACGATTGCTGCGCTCGCCCCGGTGACCGTTCCCGGCTGAGTCGACCGGTCACGGACCATCGACCGGTCCGCCTCCACCTAGAATCGTTCGGTACCGAACAATCGATGTAGGCTTGGCGTCGCCGGGTTCAGACTGGCAGTACCGGTGCGCCGGCCTGCGCTGGCGCGGCGCCCGGGCCGGAGCGACGACCGCCGAGGAGGCGTGATGACCATCAGAACTGCACGGGTCGGTGCCGTCGACGTTCCGGTCGACCACTTCATCGGTGGCCGGTGGATCGGATCCGAGTCCACGTTCGAGAGCCGCTCGCCACTGGACTGGGATGCCGGCCCAATCGCCGAGGTGGCCCGGGGGGACGAGGCGACCGCATCGGCCGCGCTGGCGGCGGCCACCGAGGCGTTCCCGGTCTGGGGTGGCTACACGCCGGCCGAGCGGGCCGAGGTCCTGCACCACCTGGCCGATCTGATCGAGGCCAACAACGACGAGATCGCCCTGGTCGAGACCATGGACATGGGGTTCATGCACGAGTCGATGCGCCAGCGCCTGGTGGCCAGGGGGGCGATCAACTTCCGGCTCTACGCCGACCTGATCGTCGAGCGTGAGGAGCGGGCCTGGGACGCCAAGGGAATGGCAAACGTGGTCCAGCACATGCCGGCCGGCCCCGCGGTGGTGATCACCCCGTGGAACGCCCCGTTCATGCTGGCAACGTGGAAGCTCGCTCCGGCCCTTGCCGCCGGGAACACGATCATCCACAAGCCGGCCGAGTGGTCCCCCCTGTCCGCTGCGCTGCTGGCCGCGCTGGCCGACGAGGCCGGCATGCCTCCCGGAACCTGGA
>JBCCFN010000394.1:0-3734 GCA_039029715.1 Actinomycetota bacterium
CGGGAGAGGGCGTCGATGTCCTGCTGGATCCACTCCCGCATGGTCACCGTGTCCGATGCGACGACGTCGACGGCGGCCTCCTCGCCGGACACGAAGCTCATCTCACCGATCAGGGAACCTCGACCGAGCGCCCGGTCCAGGCCGTTGGCGACCCCGACGACCTGGACGGAGCCGTCCAGGATCAGCCCGATCGTTTCCGGCCTGGTGCCGGCCGAGATGATCGTCTCGTCGTCGTAGGTGACCTGCCGCCCCATCGACCACAGCAGATGGAAGTCGAAGTCGCTGGCGCCTTCGAACACCAGATCCCGGATCTCCCGCTGGTCGTCGCTCAGCCTGATCGAGCGTTCCGCCTGGATGTCCCGCACCACCCGGTACGTGTGCAGGCCACCGATGGCCAGGTTCCATGCCACCACCGCGGGGAGGTCGGCGGCGAACCCGAACACCATGAGGCACACCGAGGCCGAGATGAGGAGGAGCCGCAGCCGGCGAACCGTCTGGGTGAAGGTGGACACCAGCAGGACGACGTAGGCGAGGTTCAGGAACAGATTGTCAACGACCATCGGGCGTGCAAGGTACCGAAACGGCCCGGCACCACGCCACTTAGAGGCCGGGCTGCACCTCGACCCGGACGTTGTCGATGAAGTTGCCGAACTCCCCGTCGTCAACCGCCTCGATGGAGAAGGTGATGATGGCCTGGCCCGGTCTGGTGACAAAGATGCCACTCGCGGTCCGCCACTGCCCCGGCAGCGAGGTTGCGTCCGTGACCAGATCACCGTCGATGAAGGCCTTCACCGTGTCCTGGTCGTTCCTGGCCCGGTGGGCGAACGACCAGCGGTAGGTCGTGTCCGGCTCCACCTCGACATCCTGAGCGATACGCCCGGCAACCCGACCGTTCAGCTCGATGAACTGGCTGCCCTCCTCGGCGGCAATCCCGAGGTGACCGTCGACCCAGTACTCCAACTGACGCTCCTGGGAGGCCCAGCCGGCCGGGGCGGCGAATCCCGTGTCCCCGAGGTCCGGCCGCTCAAACCCGCCGTTGGTGACCAGATTGCCGTCATCGGCGCCTGACTGGTTGGAGGCGGCCCCCTCCGATGCGTCTGATGACGAGGCGTCGGCCGGAAGCGGCTGCACCACCTGGCTGCGATCGCCAAGGAAGTTGGCATCGTCGCCGTCATCGGCCAGGAGCACGTCCGCCTGGGCCGGTGCCGACTGACCGGTGGTGCCCTCCCGGCTCTGGTAAGCGAGGAAGACCGCGGCACAGACCAGCAGCGTAAAGAACGTCGAGAATGTCTGGTTCCTCCGTTTGGCCGTCACCGAACCCTCGCTTTCATCCGGGAGGGGGAATTGTTCCTGTGGTCCCTCCTTCGTCACCGATGGCCTGCTAGAGGCAGGAACATCGGCCGAGCCGAGCGGACCGGCCCGCTACGATGCCAACCATGCGGGTTGTCTTGGCCGGGGGCGAAGCCGCCGGCGTGCGAACGCTCCGGCTGCTGACCGACCGTGGTGTGGTGCCGGCGGCGATTGCGGCGGCAGACGATGGCATGGTTGCGGCCGCGGCGAAGGCCGACATCATGACGGTCGATCCGGCCATGCTGGCCGTCCCCGAGACCGCCCGGTGGATCGCCGAGGAGCAGATCGACCTCCTGGTGAACGCCCACTCGCTGCACATCGTGGACGGCGAGGTGCTGGCAGCACTTCGCCTTGGTGGGTACAACCTACACCCGGGGCCGCTCCCGGCCTACGCCGGGTTGAACGCCCCGTCCTGGGCCATCATCAACGGCGAAGACCACCACGCGGTGACCCTCCACCAGATGACCGCCGAGGTCGACGCCGGTGGGGTGGTCGCCACGGCCGAGTTCCCCCTCGACGGTCGCTCGACCGGGCTGACGGTCTCCGGCCAGTGCGCCCGGTTGGGTGTCTCTCTGCTGGAAGATCTGATCGACCGGCTGGTCGCCGGAGACCGGGTCACCGGGACCCCGATCGTCGGGGAACGGCGGCTGTACCGCCGGGCCGACCGGCCCCACGGCGGGCGGGTCCCCTGGGGCGAGCCGGCAACGGTGATCGACCGGTTGGTCCGCGGGTGTTCGTTCCACCCGATGCCCAGTCCGATCGGGACCCCAACCACCACCGCCGCGGCCGGTGAGGTCGGCATCCTCTCCGGTGGACCGGACGAGGGACGACACACCGAGGAACCGGGCACGGTGCTTGCCGTGGCCGATGGCTGTGCCACGGTGGCCACCGGCCGGGCCGACTACCGCATCGATCGGGTCGTGGTCGGCGGCGAACCGGCGGCGGCTGCCGAGGTGCTGTCGGCTGGTGAGGTCCTGACCCCGTAGGGCTCGACGTTCGAACGCGCGCTCAGCCCGGCATCGGCTGGTGATGCAGCCCGTTCCACGCCTCGCCCTCCAGGCGGGTCACCAACGCCCGACCGGCGTGGATGTCCCCCCGGAGCTCAACATCCTCGGCATGGATCAGCATGCGGGGCGCCTCCCGCAACATGATCACCGGCTGGGACCGGATGGCCTCCCAGTAGTGGGACTCGAGGCGCCCGAACAGTGCGCCGCCGTCGTGGCGGGCGGCGTGGTCGACGAGGTGAGCCACGACCGCCGCCGCGTCCCTGGGCCGACACCCGATCTGCATCACCCGGCACATCCCGTCCGCCAGCAGGTGGTAGAGGAACCAGCCGATCGGCCGACCGTCCGGTGCAAGGACCACCCGGGCCATGAGGTCACCCTTGACGGTGACCGACCGAAGCTCATCGAACTGCCATGCCAGCGTCGCCGTGTCGTAGGCCGGGTGGAGCGAGAACGCGGCCCCGATCGACCCGGTCAACTCGGCCAGGAGGTCGGGGCCGAGTTCCCGGTCCGTCGTGTCGACCGGTTCCGGCTGGAACCGACGCATGACTGCCCGGTCCAGCAGTGCGGTCCGACCGATCAACCTGCCGACGGCGGGGAACCGTTCAGCGGCCAGGGACAACCCGAGTCCTGAGGGGCGAAGCGGCCGGAGCCAGCGGGTGCTCGGTAGCGCGACCACCTCCGCCTTCATCCGCTGCCACAACATCGTCGCCTCGTCGTTGGCCCCGTCGGTGATGGCCACGTCCTGGGCACCGCTCAGCACCGCTCTGGTCAGAAAGAGGCCGGGGGCCTTGTCCCGGTGGACGGGATCGGCGATCAATGGGCCGCTGGCCGCCAGCAGGATCGGCTCCCCCCGCCAGTGCATCGGATAGGCGGTGACCCCACAGAAGCCGGTCACCGCACCGTTCTCGTCGACCGCGACCAGGGGGTGCACGTCGTCGGTGCGGTTGGGGTTGCGGAGGTAGTTGGCCTGGATGAAGTCTCGGAACCGGGCGGGGTCGCGGTCCAGCTCCGGGCTGACGTGGCGACGGAGCAGGTCCGCCACCGGCGCGAGGTGTTGATCGGAGAAGGCAACGACGTCCATGGCTCAGCGGTTCCGTTCCACGAGTTCGGCCAGGGACTTGACCGATTCGAGATCGGTGAGTTCCAGCGCGGCGAGGTCGATGACCACACCGAGGGTTGCCTCAATCTCCGCCAGCAGGTCCAGCAGCGACAGCGAGTCGAGGACACCCTCGGCCAGCAGGTCCGTCTCGACCTCCGGCCGAGGGATACCAAGGGCACCGTCGAACATGTCGAGGATCGCCTCGATCACCGATTGGTCGGCCACGGCGCACCTTCCTGTTCGAACCACGTCCGCACCGCGACGCGGTCGACCTTGCC
>JBCCFN010000395.1:0-3710 GCA_039029715.1 Actinomycetota bacterium
CGGACCCGCCAACCGGAGAGGCGGTCGGGCACAATGGCGCAATGCCCTCTTCGGCTCCAGCACCACTCTCCCCCACCCCGGCCGCTGATGACCTCCACCTCGGCTCGTTCAGCGACGACCCGCCGTGGAGCATGGCCACCACAACGCCGGTGTGGGGCCGGGCGGTCAAGATCCTCCGCCGTCAGCAACAGCGTCAACTCCCCCACCTGACCCGACCGCCACGCATTCCACCGGTCGGTCGGGCCCTGACGGTGGTCGCCATCCTCGGTCGGGCCATCGCCGGCTGGTACCTGCTCGACCGGCGGGGCCCGGAGTCACGGGCCGGGTTGGCCCGTCGCCTCCGGGAAGCGGCCGAACGCCTCGGCCCGACCTACATCAAGCTGGCCCAGATCATCAGTGCCGGCGAGGGGGTCTTCCCAAAGGAGCTGGTCGAGGAGTGCAAGAAGTGCCGGGACCAGGTCCCGGCGGTGAGCTTCGATCAGGTCGTCGAGGTCATCGAGGGTGAACTGGGCCGCTCGGTCGGCCGGACGTTCCGAACGATCGACCAGACGCCTCTGGCCGCCGCATCGATCGCCCAGGTCCACGCCGCCACGCTGACCACCGGCGAGGACGTCGTGGTCAAGGTCCAGCGGCCGGGTATCGACACCCTGGTCCGCAAGGATCTTCGGGTCCTGGCCTGGCTTGCCCCGTTCCTGGTCGGCCGGATCCCGGTGTCTGCGCTCGCCAACCCGCCGGCGCTGGTGGAGCTGTTCGCCGAGACCATCATCGAGGAGCTGGACTTCCGGCTGGAGGCGGCCAACATGTTGGACGTCGCCGAGGTGTTCGTGAAGCTCGACCAGCGAGGGTTCGTGGTCCCACGGCCCCACCCGACCTTCGTGACCAAGCGGATCCTGGTCATGGAGCGGCTCAGCGGCTTCAACTTCAACGACGTGGTCGGGATGAAGGAGGCCGGGGTCGACACCCAGGCCGTGATCCGGACCGGGATGATCGGGTTCCTCGAGGGTGCGTTCCTCCACGGGGTGTTCCACGGTGACCTCCACGGTGGCAACCTGTTCGTCCAGCCGGACGGGCGGACCGCACTGCTCGACTTCGGTATCACGGCTCGGCTGACCGAGGAGGAGCGCATGGCGTTCCTCCGGATGATGCTGACCGCGACCACCAACGACGTTCGGGGTCAGCTGGCCGCCCTCCGGGATCTGGGCACGCTGCCTCCGGACACCGACCTGGAGGCGGTCATCGTCGACCTCAAGCTCGACGGCCCCCCGCTGGATCCCACCACCCTCTCGCCCGATGAGCTGGTCGCTGAGATCCAGCGGGTCATCAAGGCCCTCCTGGGGTACGGGGCTCGTCTGCCGAAGTCGCTGATGCTCTACATCAAGAACCTGATCTTCATCGACGGGGCCATCGCCACCCTGGCGCCGGAGCTCGACATGTTCGCAACGGTGACCGACGTGGCGACCCATTTCGCAACCACCCATGGCCCGACCATCGCGGCCCAGCTCGGGATGGCCCAGCAGGACTGGCAGCTCGACCTGGACGGGGTCAAGGCCGGCTTCGGGGTCGATCCGAACGAGACCGACCGGTTGACCTATGCCGAGCTACGGGAACGGCGGGCCCTGATCCAGAAGCGCCTGAGCGGGCGTGAGGTCGAGTAGCTTCGTACCTCGTGCGTCTCGTCATCGCCGATTGCACCGTCGACTACGACGGTCGGCTCACCGCCCATCTTCCCCGTGCCACCCGGCTGATCATGGTCAAGGCCGACGGCTGCGTCGCCGTCCACGCCGACGGCGGGGCCTACAAGCCGATGAACTGGATGACCGCCCCCAACCTGCTCATCCAGACCGATGAGGCGTGGACGGTGACCAACCCGAAGGGTGAGACGCTGACGATCACCATCCACCAGATCCACAGCGACGTCGCCCACGAGTTCGGGGATGACCCGAGCCTCCAGAAGGACGGGGTCGAGGCCCACCTCCAGGAGCTGCTGGCCATCGACCCGGAGCGGCTGGAGTCCGGCATGACCCTGGTCCGCCGGGAGTACCCGACCGAGATCGGCCCGGTCGACCTGCTGTGCCGGGACGCCGGCGGGGCGGCGGTGGCGGTCGAGGTCAAGCGCCGGGGGGAGATCGACGGCGTCGAGCAGCTGACCCGCTACCTCGACTTCCTCAACCGCCAGCCGGATCTCAGCCCGGTCCGGGGCCTGTTCGTTGCCCAGGAGATCAAGCCCCAGGCCAAGACCCTGGCCGCCGACCGGTCGATCGACTGGCTCGAGGTCGACTATGACGAACTCCGGGGTATCGAACGACCGCAGCAAAAGCTGTTCTGACCCCGACCGGCCAGACGATCGGCCGGGGTCAGAACCACATCGGTCAGGACCGGTAGGTCACCCCACCGTTGTCGAGGACGACCCGGCCGTCGTCGCCCCGGGTCTGGAAGATGGCGTGGTTGCCGCCATCGGTCTCGCCGTCGTCCCAGATGTTGATGGTCAGCGCCTCGCCCGGCATGACCGGCGAGCTGAACCGGCCCTCCATCGCCCCGAACCGGGCCGGGTCGGAGCCGCACAGGGCGTGGAGCAGGCCTCGGCCGGTGAACCCGTAGGTGCACAGGCCGTGCAGGATCGGCTTCGGGAACCCGCCGACGTCTGAGAACTGCTTGTCCGAGTGGAGTGGGTTGCGATCACCGCACAGCCGGTACAGCAGCGCCTGGTCCGGGCGGGTCTGGTAGACCACCGAGTGGTCCGGATCCCGATCCGGGGCCACGTTCGGCTTCTCGGTCGGGCCACGGTCGCCGCCGAAGCCGCCCTCGCCGACGATGAACACCGACGAGGTGGTGTCGAACAGCGGCTGGCCGTCCTCGACCAGGGTCGCGGTGGCCTTGGTTGCGATCACGGCCCCCTTGCCCTTGTCGTAGATCCCGACGATCTCGTCGACCATCTCGACCTCGCCGCTGGTCGGGATCGGCCGGTGGAGGGTGATCCCCTGCTCGCCATGGACCAGCATCCGATTGTCCCAGGTGCCGGCGCCGGACATGGCGGAGCGACCACCGGTGGCGTTGAACCCGGCGATCACGGCAAAGGTCGGGAAGACCTTCTGATCGACGCCCTGGGTGTTCTCGGTGGTGAACTCCAGCTCGTAGCCGACCGGGTCGGCCACTCCGGCCCCGATCCCCAGGCTGTAGAGCAGGCAGTCGTCTGCGGTCCACGAGGCACGACGAGGCTCACCTCGATTGCCGACCGCTTCGGGATTGACGGGCATGGTGTCTCCTTTTCTCGACCGGGCCGGCCACGGAGCCGGACCGCTCACGCTCGCTTGCTCAGTACGGGGTCGGGTACCCGGGGCCGGTGACCGGCTGGCCCTCCATGCTGGAGTTCGGCTGGGCGTCAGCCATCAGCTGCTGCACCGCGGCACCCATCTCGGTCGGATCGTCGAGCGGCTCGATGGTCGGGCCCCGGTGCCAGGTGTTGGCAATGCCGAAGACCCGACCGCTGGCCTCGAAGACCCGGCCGGTCACCTGGGCCGACTCGGTACTGGCCAGCCAGGTGCAGATCGGGGCGATCCACCGGGGATGCATGGCGGCCTTGCCCTCCTCGTCGAGCTGGCCCATACCGAGGTTCTCGGTCATCCGGGTCAGGGCCCCGGGGGCGATGGCGTTGACGGTCACGCCATAGCGATGGAGCTCCTGGGCCGCGATCACGGTGAAGGCGGCGATGC
>JBCCFN010000396.1:0-3700 GCA_039029715.1 Actinomycetota bacterium
ACGGTCGCCAGGGCCACTGGCGCGCTGGAGCGGCTGTTGGTCAACGGGGTGACCGCGGTCCGGACCCACGTCAACGTCCTCGGCCCGGAGCCGGTCCGGGCCCTTCGTGCGGTGAAGGCCGCCGCAGCGGCATTCGACGAGCTGATCGACGTCCAGATCGTGGCCCTGACCGGCTCGCCGATCACCGGGCCGGAGGGGGCCGAGAACCGGGCGGCATTGGCCGCCGCGCTTGCAGAGGGCGTGGACCTCGTCGGCGGGTGCCCCCACCTCGATCCCGACGGGCCGACCCTCATCGACCAGGCCATCACCGCCGCCACCGAGGCCGGCATCGGGATCGACCTCCACGTCGACGAGACCCTCGACCCGTCGATGCTGACCCTCCAGGACTACGCCCGGCTGGTGATCGACCGGGGCTTCACCGGCCCGGTGGCCGCCAGCCACTGCGTCTCGCTCGGGATGCAGCCATCGGCGGTCCAGCACGAGGTGGCAACCCTGGTGGCCGAGGCCGGCATCGCCGTGCTCCCGCTGCCCCAGACCAACCTGTTCCTCCAGGGTCGAGACCACCAGACCGCCACCCCTCGGGGCCTGACCGCCCTGGCCGCGCTCGAGGCCGCAGGCGTGCTGGTGGCCGCCGGTGCCGACAACGTCCAGGATCCGTTCAACCTGGTCGGCCGGTCCGATCCGCTTGAGACCGCGGCCCTGCTTGTCATGGCCGGCCACGTCCTCCCAGACCGGGCCTACGAGCTGGTGTCGAACAATGGTCGCCGGGTCCTGGGCCTGGGACCGGTGACCTTCGCCCCCGGCGACCCGGCGGACCTGGTGGCCATCGACGCCCCGTCGGTCCGGGGCGCCCTGGCCGATGCCCCGATGACCCGGCGGGTCTACCATCGGGGCCGACCGGTGGCCCGGAGTACCAGACGGGCCGAGATCCTGCGTCCGGACTGAGCGGCCGGGTGCAGAAGGGGGAGACGACATGACGAACGAGGCGACACGATGAACGAGGCCGACCTGGACGGGTTCGAGCGCTACCACCAGCCGGACCGACCGGACGGGCGGGCCGTCTACCGTCGAGGCCCCGCGGGCGGGCCCCCGGTCATCGTGTTGCACGAGCTGCCGGGCATGGTCCCCGAGACCGTGACCCTGGCCCGAGATCTGGCCGCCCCGGCCACCGACGATCCCAACGACACCGGCTTCGATGTCCACCTTCCGCTGCTGTTCGGCCAACCGGGCCAGGAAGCGGACGGGAACCTGGCGATGGCCCGGTCGATGTGGTGCATCCGGTCCGAGATCCGGCTGCTGGCCAAGGACGGTCCGAGCCCGATCACCCGATGGATCGCCGGCCTGGTCGACCGGATCGGTGGCGAGGCCGGAGGTCGCCCGGTCGGGGTGATCGGCATGTGCCTGACCGGCGGCCTGGTGTTCGGCCTGGTCCGCCAACCGGGCGTCGGGGCTCTGGTTGCAAGCCAACCGTCGCTACCGATCGGGCTGACCGGCGCCCACCGCCGGGCCCTCGGCGTCCCGCCCGAGGACCTGGCCGGGGCCGCCGAGGACGGAAACCCGCTGCTGGCCATGCGGTATCGGGGTGACTCGCTGTGCCCGCGGGACCGACTGGCCCACCTGGCCGAGCGCTATGGCGGGCAACTCCCGCCGGCCGACACCGGCGACACCCTGGACGAACGCTACGGCACGCTCCGGATCATCGAGCGACCCGGCGACGACCACTCGCTGTTGACCATCGACCGGGACGACCAGGTGGTCGCCACCGTCAGGGACTTCCTGCGACAGAACCTCTGACACAACACAACCGGGTCGACATCGACCCGGCTGTGCTGGTTGGAGGGGAGGGCCCGATCAGGAGACCCGGCGCCCGTCGACGTCGATCACGCCCGGGGCCGGAGGGGGGAACGACCCCGGGCCGTGACCGTCGACAGGGCCGGATTGACCCGGCCACTGCGGGTTTGGAGGAGGTGGTTGGCCGTTCGGGTCCTGGGGTCCGAACCCGAAGGCGGCGCCGAAGGGACCGAACGGCATCCCGCCGAACGGGGCGCCCTGACGGGCCCACCGTTCCTGCTGCTGCTGGACCCGGGCCCGGAAGCTCTCGGCCCGGGCACTGGTAACGATGAACCAGCCGATCAGGGCGGTCCAGAGACCACCGGCGCCGGCGTTGAGGAACTGCCAGACACCGAAGATGATCAGGGCCCAGCCGATGTAGCGGCCGAGGCGGGCGGCCCGGATGGTGGCGTCGTGGCGGTCACCGCCCCGGTTCCACAGGAAGGCCTGGAGGACCCGGCCACCGTCGAGCGGCAGGGCGGGGAGCATGTTGAACACCGCCATGGCCAGGTTGACGATGCCGAGCCAGGTCAGGCCGGCGGCCACCAGGGTCGGCAGACCGACCGAGGTCACCGTGGCGCCGAGGACCAGACCGGCGATGCCGATGACAACACTGACCGCCGGGCCGGCCAAGGCGATCCGCCCTGCGACCTTGGCGTCATCTGGCTCCGACTCCAGCTTGGCCACGCCACCGAGGGCGAACAGCGTGATGCCCAAGATCCCGACCCCGTTGTTGCGGGCCACGATCGAGTGGCCGAGCTCGTGGGCACCGATCGAGGCGAAGAATGCGGCGGCGGTGGCCAGGGCGACGGCCAGATAGGCGATGCCGGCCGCGCCGGGGGCTGCGGCGGGAAGGATGGTCCCGGCCAGCGACACCGTGAACAGCGCAGCGATGAGAACGATGGACCAGTGGAGACCGATACTGATCCCCGAGATGGTGCCGAGACGTATGGAGTCTCGCATGACGAAGCCTTTCGACGTGGATAGACCACGGTCTTTCCCGTCGAGCCCCGACCGCTGGTCGGTGACTCGACCGCCGCCCCCGGGGCCGAGCGGCCCGTACTGACGAGAACGACGCGAGCGGGATACTCCCCGATGGCGAACTGGTTGTTGCAATGGAGAACCGGCCGGAGGTGCGAAGTATTCCAACCGGTGGGCCGATCGGCCCAGGAACCGTGCCGACCGCCGGGTCAGCGGCCCCCGAGGAGGTGGTCGGCCAAGGCCCCGAAGTCCCAAACGTCGAGGTCGGGCGCCGGATAGGTACGGGCGTAGGCCATCCCGGTCCGGCGGACATAGGCAGTCCGCAGCCCGACGGCCCGGGCTCCGGCCAGGTCCCAGTCGTGGCAGGCCACCATCCACAAATCGGACGGGTCGGCCCCGACCGTCTCGGCCGCCAGGCGATATGGGGCCGGGGCCGGCTTGAAGGTCCGGACCCGGTCGACCGAGAGGATGTGGTCGAACCGACGGGTCAGGTCTGCGCCTTCGCACTGGGCCTCGACCGTGGCCTGACCGCTATTGGTCAGCGCCACCAGGGTCCAGCCACCGTTGCGGAGGCGGTCGAGGGCGGCCGGCACCTCCGGATGGGGCTGGATCGACCCGATCGTCGCCGCAACCGACGGCCAGGCGTCGTCCGCCAGCTCGGCGCCGGGTTCACCGTGTGGTTCCAGAAGCTGCTCCAGCTGTCGATGACGACCGGGGCGGTCGGGGAGCACGTCGAGTTCGGCACGCTGGCCGACCATGCACTGACTGCGGTGGCAGACGCGACCGGCGTCGAGCTGGCGGACGACGCCTGGCCGTCGGTTGCGGCGACGATCGGGTCGATCCAGCCCCATCCGGAGGTGCCGGCCGCCCTCGACCGCCTCCGCAACGG
>JBCCFN010000397.1:0-3691 GCA_039029715.1 Actinomycetota bacterium
CCAGCCGTTCAGTTTCACATCGTCCTGCGCAAGCGATAACTTTTCTCCTGCTGCCACGCGGATCATGTGCTCGACCAGGTCCTGCCCTGTGATCAGTTCGGTCACCGGGTGCTCGACCTGCAGGCGGGTGTTCATTTCCAGGAAATAGAAATTCTTGTCCCCGTCGACGATGAACTCCACGGTGCCCGCAGAGCAATAGTCTACCGCCTGGGCCAGCGCGACAGCCTGTTCACCCATAGCTTTGCGAGTTTCAGGATCCAGGAACGGTGACGGTGCTTCTTCCACCACTTTTTGGTTGCGGCGTTGGATCGAGCATTCTCGTTCGTTCAGGTAAACCGTATTGCCATGCCGGGATCGGTGGCGGACCTGTGCCCCCTGGTGGGCATCGCCCTCCACCCCGAGCCCGGCCACCAGCTCCACCGCCTCGACCGTCTGCTTTGTGAAGGTGTGGGCGTCGCTGCGGTGGACGGCGACGACGGACCCGGCGGGCTGCGGGTTGCGGGGATTCGACTGCTCGGTCACACCGCCAGGTTAGTGCGACACCAGGTGGGGACTCGCCCGTCGAGCCGTCAGCGGGCCAGGATCTCCAACGGGTCGTAGGGGTCGTTCGGCACGTGCTGCAACCGAACGACGGTCCCTCGGCCGAGTGCCCGTGCCCGGGACAGGAACAGGGAGGCGGCGATCAGGTCCTCGTAGGACCAGCCGGTCGAATCGAACACCGTCCGCTGGTTGACCAGCTCCCGGTGGGCCGGCTCGGTCAGCACCGCCACCAGGTCGGGCCCCACCTCTTCGGGCGTCAGCTGCTGAGACTCGCCCTCCAGTTGGCACTGGGCCCGGTCGTCTGGGATCACGACGGCGTTCCGGCAGAACTCGACCGGCAGCTCGACCTTGCCAGGGAAGTCCGAGCCGACGGCGTTGACGTGGAGGGCCGGACGGGCACCCCGGAGGTCGACGACGGGGCCGCCGTCGACCTCGACCGAGGTGGCGGTGCACAGCACGTCGAGGTCGGGAACGACATCGGTGAAGCCGAGCACGTCGACTACTTCGGGGCCCGGGTCGTAGGCCCCGGTCGGGAGGCGGTCGGCCAGTGAGGCCGACACCTCGGGATCGATGTCTGCGACAACCAGGCGCTCGATCGAGCGAACCCGACTGATGGCGTGGATCTGGGTGACGGCCTGGGCGCCGCAGCCGACGACACCGAGCGTGATCGGCCCGGGTCGAACCAGCGCATCGGTCATGACCGCCGAGGCGGCGCCGGTCCGGAGTGCGGTCAGCAGGGTGCCTTCGCACACCGCCACCAGCCGTCCGGTCGCCGTGTCGTACAGGGAGGTGGTGGCCAGCACGCTCGGCAGACCGACCGTCTGCGGGTTGTCCGGGTGATAGCCGACGGTCTTGATCGCCACCTGGTCCCCATGGGTCATTGCCGGCATCCACTCGACCAGCCCCATCCCCGGCGTCCGGTAGCTGAAACCGGCCCGGGGTAGATGCTGGACCTTCATCGGATCGAAGCCGACGAATCCCGATCGGAGCGCTCCGATCAAGTCATCGACGAACCGATCGAGACCGACCGATTCGATCACGACCGCCAGATCCTCGACGTCGAGGCAGATCGTTCCACCGTCCCCGACGTCTGGCCTCGAGGCCCCGGCCGCCGGTCCACCACCCTGTCCACTCACGCGTGCACCTCCGGCAGGGATTCGTCCCAAAGAGAGGTACAGATGCGATCGGCGACGTTGCGGCCGCTGGTGTCAGCGGGCCGGCGCCCCCGAGGTTGCGGCGATGGCCCGACCGGTGATCACCTCCGGTTCGACCCGGAGGTAGCGGTTCTTCGGGCCGGACGCCCAGGGCTCGACCTCCAGTTCCCAGGCTGCGAGGAGGTCGTCCAGCCGCTCGATCTCGGTGGCCCGACCCCGGATGACGACGCTGATCCCGGTCCGGGATGCGGCATCGACCTCGTCGACCTCGAACGCCACCCCGCGACCGAGTACGGCGGCGGCCAGCTTCAAACCGGCTGCGGTGCGGATGACGATCGTCGGCCGTTCGCCGGTCCGATCGACGACGTAGTTGACCGGGAAGACATCCGGCGTGTTGTCGATCGAGACCGCAAGGCGGCCGACGCTGTTGCCGGCCACCAGGTCCCAACACTCGTCCTCGCTCAGGTCGTGCAGTCGTGGATGTGCGTCTGACATGGCGACCTCCGAAGGTGACCGGGGACGGGCGGTCCATCCGTTGAGTCGACCCTACGATCGCCGCCAGCGGCCGGACAGGGACCTAGGTCCCTTCCGGATCCCAGCCGGTTCCGGTCCGATGGAAGCATGAAACGCGTGCTGCTCCCGCTCGGCCTCGAACCTGACGACGATCGGGCGGTGATGCCGGCTTCGGTGCTGGCCGCCTGGTTCGATGCGTCGATCCAACCGATCTGCATCGACGAGGCGGACGGCCCGGCCGCCCGGGCGCTGACCGGCACCCTTGGGCGCCCGACCGAGCCGCTCCTCGTTCTGGACGAGCCGATTGCGCCGGCCCTCGCCGCCCACGCCCACGCCGTCGGTCCGGCCCTGATCGTGGTGCGGCCGACCGCAACCGGCCGGGCGGTCGCCGCCGAGTCGACCCAACCGGTCCTGCTGGTGGCAGACGGCCTGGACCGTCGACTGCCGTCCGGGGCGATCGTCGCCGACCTGACCGGACCGGCGCACGACGCCGAGACGGACGTGCTGGCGGTCGCTGCAACCGCGGCGGACCGGATCGGGTTGCCGGTCCGGCTCGTCGTCGATGATCGGCCGGATGCCGGGGCCGCTTCGGACCGGACCGAGCCGGCGCTCCGCCGCCTGGCCGAGATCGGGGTCGACGGAGCGATCGACCGGGTGACCGGCAGTGGCGACGATCATCCCGCCGTCGTGGTGGCCAGGACCCGGGGCGCGGTGTTCCTGGTGGTGGCCAGGAACCGGCTGGACCAACCGAACCTGGTCGACGCCGCCCTCGCCTCGGGGGTGAACGTCCTGGTCGCCCCGGCGACTGCGTTCGAGCGGGTCGATCCTGCCCGCCGGGTGACCAGACCCGGCCCGGACACTTCTGCGCTCCCCGGGTCGACCCTGGAGATCCTCCCTCGCCGGCAGTGCTACGACCACCTGGCCCACCACTCGATCGGCAGGCTCGGCTACGTCGAGGCCGGCTGGCCGATCATCGTCCCGGTCAACTATCGGGTCGCCGGGGAGACGATCTTCATACGCAGTCGGGAGGGCGGCAAGCTCCAGGCTGCGGAGTGGGGCCAGATGTTCTGCTTCGAGGTCGACGGGTTCAGCGAGCGGCTGCGGACCGGGTGGAGCGTGGTGGCTCACGGCAAGGTCGAGCCGATCGACGACCCTGCGGTCCTCCGCCAGGCGTGGGACAACGACCCCCAGCCCTGGGTGGAGGCCGAGCGCTGGCGCTGGCTCCGCCTCGAACCGATGGTGATCTCGGGACGGCGAGCGGAGCCCGGCGCCGATCCGGACGTGCCCGATCCCCCGCCCGACCGCTGACGGCCTAGCATTTGGCCATGTCCGATCAGGAAGCGGGCGGAACGGCCGATCGCCGGGTCCTCCACCAGTTCGGTGAGGGGCCATGGTCCGGGGACGAGGACTTCCTGGCCGCGCAGCGGCGGTCCAGGACGATCACCCGGTGGGACCTGATCGGCCTGATCGCCGCACTGGCCGCG
>JBCCFN010000398.1:0-3683 GCA_039029715.1 Actinomycetota bacterium
CGAGCGGAGCGGAACAACTTCGGCCCCTGAAAGTCGCGACCCAGCTTGGCCAGCCGCTCCTGCAGCTTCTCCCGGTCGTAGTCGGAGTCGGTGTTCTCGATCTCGGCCCGGATCTGGCTGACCCGCCCGTCGACGTCGCCCTTGTCACCGGAGCCCTCGACGATGGTGGTCTCGTCCGTGGAGATGGTGACCTTGCGGGCCTGCCCGAGCAGGTCCAGGGTCACGGCGTCCAGCTTGAGGCCGACCTCCTCGGAGATGACCTGGCCGCCGGTGAGGATGGCCATGTCCTGGAGCATCGCCTTGCGGCGATCACCGAAGCCGGGGGCCTTGACCGCGGCGGCGTTGATCGTGCCCCGGATCCGGTTGACCACCATGGTGGCGAGGGCCTCACCCTCGACGTCCTCGGCGATGATCAGCAGCGGCTTGCCGGTCTGCATCACGGCCTCGAGAACCGGGACGAGGTCCCGGACGGCGGAGATCTTCGAGCTGACCAGCAGGAGGTAGGGGTCGTCGAGGACGGCCTCCATGCGGTCCTGATCGGTCACGAAGTACGGGGAGATGTAGCCCTTGTCGAACCGCATGCCCTCGGTGAACTCCAGCTCCATGCCGAAGGTGTTCGACTCTTCGACGGTCACGACGCCGTCCTTGCCGACCTTGTCGATCGCATCGGCGATCAGCTCACCGATCTGGCGGTCGTTGGCGGAGATGGCGGCGACCTGGGCGATCTGCTCCTTGTCGTCGACCTCGGAGGCGGAGCCGGTGATGGCCTCGACCGCAGCGGCGGCCCCGGCCTCGATGCCGCGCTTGAGCGACATCGGATTGGCCCCGGCGGCAACGTTGCGCATGCCCTCGCCGACCATGCTCCAGGCCAGAACGGTGGCGGTGGTGGTCCCGTCGCCGGCGACGTCGTCTGTCTTCTTCGCCACCTCCTTCACCAGCTCTGCGCCGATGCTCTCCAGCGGGTCCTCGAGCTCGATCTCCTTGGCGATCGAGACGCCATCGTTGGTGATGGTCGGGGCGCCCCACTTCTTGTCGAGCACTACATTGCGGCCCTTCGGGCCGAGGGTGACACGAACCGCATCGGCCAGGGTGTTCATCCCGGCTTCGAGCTTGCGGCGGGCGTCGTCGTCAAAGGAGATTGTCTTCGCCATTCGGGGGGCGTCCTCCGGTGTCGGGGGTGGGAAACAGGGGTGTTGTGCGGTTAGCACTCTACCGAGGAGAGTGCTAATTCCACCCCGGCCCTGCCGGCCTCGGGACCGGGCGTATCGACGACCAAAACGAGGAGCGCCGGCGGCCGAAGCCACCGGCGTTCCATCGGTTCCCGCTTGATCGCCGAGGCCGAAGCCTCCCGCCGGACGATCACCTGCTAGCGGTCGAAGCGCCCGGTTGGACCCTGTCGCCTCGACCCTCCCTCCTTCGGTCCAGGCACGACCGGCGTGACGGCTTTGGGGCCATCGGCCCACGACGAAGCGTCGATCGGTCCACACCGGCCCGGTGGAGGACCGGGATCCCGGCAACCCGATACCCAGGAGGCTCTGCCATCGATCTAGACTGTTGTCATGGCTTCGGTGACCGACGCTTCCCGCCCCCCGATCGGACTGACGGTCGTTGCCCTGATCGCCCTGGTCCTGGTCGCCATCCTGATCGGCCAGTGGCTGGTCGGGCTGGTGCTCGGCCTCATCCGGCTGGTGCTGATCCTGTTCGCTCTGTACCTGATGGCCCGGGTCGGGCTGTGGCTGCTCCGCAAGGGCGGTTCGGGCAACCGGACCGCGGCCTGATCCTCAGCCGTAGGCAGCCAACAGCTCGGCCACCTGTTCGGTGACCAGGGCCGTCGTCTCCTCGAACGAACGAGCCTCGCCGTAGCGGGCGACCAGCGATCGCACCTCCAGGGTCACCGGTACGTCTGCGGTCTCGTCTGCGTGGCCGACGACGGCGGCCGCCGGGACCCCGACCTCGCCGGCCCAGCGATGCACCCCGCCAACGACCTTGCCGGTGAACGAGCCGTCGTCCAGGTAGCCCTCGCCGGTCACGACCAGGTCGGCGGCGGCGAGATGCTCGTCCAGGCGGGCCCGCTCGGCCAGCATCTCGAATCCGGACTCCAGCCGCCCACCGAGGGCGACCAGACCACCGGCCAACCCGCCGGCGGCCCCGGCGCCCGGCAGGTCGGACACATCGACCCCGTACTCTTCCTCGTAGCGCTGGGCCAACCGCTCGAGGCGGCGGGTCAGCAGCTCGATCTGGGCCGAGCTGGCCCCCTTCTGGGGGCCGAACACCCGGGCGGCGTCAGTGAAGCGGGTCTCGACGTCACAGGCGATGACCAGCTCGATCTCCTTCATCCTGGCCGAGGTTGGCATGGCTCCGATCGCCCCCAGCCCGCCATCGGTGGTGGCCGAGCCGCCGAGCATGACGTAGATCGTCCGGGCGCCGAGCTCGATGGCGGTGCTGATCAGCCGGCCGGTGCCGGTGGTGTCCGCAAGCATCGGGTCGTTGCTGTCGATGCCACCGGCCAGCACCAGGCCGGACGCCGCCGCCATCTCGATGAACGCCTCCTGGCCCTCGAGCCGCCAGCCGGCCTCCACCGGCTCGCCGAGCGGACCGGGAACCGTGGTGGTCTTGTTCACCCCGCCGAGGACCTCCAACGAGCCTTCACCACCGTCGGCGAGCGGGACCGTGATCGCCGTCCACCCGGCGGCGTCGGCGGCCGCCTTGGCCGCGGCCGCCAGCTCGGCGCTTGACGCCGAGCCCCGGAACTTGTCGAACGCGAACACCACGGTGCCAGCCACCCTGCAGTACTACCACGATGGGGGCGCAATCCGCGCCCGGACCCGCTGTGTCGGTCCAGGTCAGAACACGGGGATCAGATCATCGCCGCCGATCACCACGAGCACGTGGGCGCCCTGGGTGTCGTCGATGGGGACATCGGTCGGGTCGAGGGGCTGGACCAGCGTGTCGAGATCGGGGCCGAACACCTCGGCAACCGCTCGGGCATCCGCCTCGTAGCCCTCGACGTAGTAGACGGCAGACGGGCGCTGGGATGTGGCATTCTTCGGCTCGCCGGTCAGGTAGCTGGCGGCCTGCAATGCCTCGGTTGCCCGGCCGGCGATGCCCTGGACCTGGGCACCGTTCAACACCAGGACCTTGACTTCGGCCGGCGGCCGGAGGGCGGGGGTGGTCGGGACGACCTCGGTCGATTCGACCACTGCGGTCGTGGCCGTGGTGGCCGGGGCGGGGGCGATCGTGGTTGTCGAGGTCTCCAGGCCGTCTGCCGGCGTCAGCTCAGCGTCGCCGGTGGCTTCGCCCTCGATGGTGGCGGCGGCCGGATCAACCTCGTCGACGTCGGTGTCTGTAGCGTCGAGACCCCGGCCGATGATGAACCCACCGATGACCAGCGCCGTCAGGATGACCAGGGCGCCGCGGAACACGTCGGTCCCACCGAGCCGCGGCCCCGGCTCCGGTTCGATCTCTGCACCGTCGTCGATGTGCTCGGTCGCGACTCTCATGGCGTGGATTCAGCTCCTGGACAAGACGCAGCAACCGCCATGGCGCCTGACACCACCTGGCGCGTCTGATGTGCAGTCCAACGCTAGCGCTCCCTGGCGATAGGCACCGGGCAATCGAGCAAGATTGCCGGACACCCGCGCGGGCCTAGACTCGGGCGTACGACCCCACGGGGTCCGTGCCCG
>JBCCFN010000399.1:0-3596 GCA_039029715.1 Actinomycetota bacterium
AAACGACACCAACCCAGACACCGAATCGATCGAGAACAACCCCGCATCAACCCCACCCGACAACCCGAACACCAACCCACCAGCATCATCAGACGCCTCAACATCAACCGCAACCAACTGATTCTCAACCACAGACACCGCACCACCAGACGTGATCACCGGCGCAGCATTGGGCGGGATGACCTCGTTCTCGTAGACGATCACCCGGTTGTGGACCCAGCCGATGGAGATGATGTCCTGGTCGCCGTCGTTGTCGAGGTCTGCGAACTGGAGGCCGTCGTGATGGGCGTCCGCCCCGTCGAGCAGGTGGGGGGTCCAGGTCAGCCCGGCACCGTTGTTCTCGAACACCCAGGCCTGACCCTCTTCGATGACCTCGTCCTCGAACCGGTGCTCACCGGCCACCACGTCGAGGTCCCCGTCGTAGTCGAGGTCGTGGACGTCGAGGCTGTGGATCGGGAAAGATGCGCCGCCGATCTCGTGCTCGGTCCACAACTGGGTCGGGTCACCGGCCGGCTGTTCGAACCAGACCACCCGGTTTGCCGGGTCGAACTCGTAGGAGACCACCACGTCGAGCCGGCCGTCGTCGTTCATGTCGGCGACCACCACCCGGTCCGGGAGCGGGTCGGTGGTGATGTTCCCCGGGAAGCAGCAGTTGGTCGGCGAGTGGAGATCCTGGCGGGTGAAGGTGGTGTCGTCGCCTTCGTTCCGGAGCCAGATGTGGCCCTCCATCAGGTCGAGGTCGCCGTCGGCGTCGATGTCTGCGAACTCGATCTGCTCGCCCTGGGAGATGGCGGTACCGACCGTCTTGGTCCACTGGGTGACCGTCGGGTCGACGGGGACGACCCACTTGTCGATCAGGTTGCTCCGGTCGTTCCAGGCCAACCACACTTCGACCGGGCCGCCAGGGGTGAACTGGACCGTGGTCGCCCCCTGGATGAACGACGCCGTGCCGCCATCCACGTTGGTGTAGACGGTGAAGCCGCCGTTGCCGTCGCCCTTGGCCCAGGCGAAGTCCCGTGACGGTGCGCCGGATCCGGCCGGGCCCTGGGCGCCGAAGATGTCGAGATGGCCGTCGCCGTCGAGGTCCTCGACCACCATGGCGTCGAGGAGCGGGGCACCGATGTCATTGCGGACCCAGCCGGAGGACAGCGAGCCGGTGTTCTCGTACCACCACCCGCCGGTGATGATGTCCTGGTCGCCGTCCTCGTCGAGGTCCGCGGCGTAGACGAACATGCCGCGGTCCGGCTTGACGTCGATCACGTGCTTGTTGAACGAGCGGAGCCCGGCCGCGCCGCCGATCTGCTGGTTGGTGAGGATGCCGAAGGCCGGGGTCGCGAGGTCGAAGGGCTTGCGGACGATGTCGAGGTCACCGTCGCCGTCGATGTCGGCGAGCAGGGACTCGTGGTTGTCCTCGCCGGTCGACAGCAGGGCGGGCGAGAACCCGCCGAGTCCGTCCCCGTACCAGACGGCGGCCCTGGCGTTCTCCTTTGCGCTGTCCGATGCCGAACCGAGGTACATCTCGGCCGAGAACACGTCGAGGTTGCCGTCGCCGTCCAGGTCACCGAGGTCGAGCGAGTGGCCTCGGTTCCACGGTGCAGACAGGCCGCCGGCGCCGCCGAGTAGCGACTGGCTGTTCCAGGCCAGCCCGTCCCAGGACAGCACCTCGAGCGGCCCGATCTCGTCGCCGGACGCGACCGCGATCTCCGGACGGCCACCGACGATCAGCTGCCCGATCTGGAATCGGGCCGAGGTCACCGTCGGCAGCGGTTCCGCCAGGTAGGTGTCGGTGCCGGGGTCGTAGTTGAACAGGACGCCGCCGGCCACGATCTCCAGCTGACCATCGAGGTCGACGTCTGCGGCGGCCAGGCCCTCGCTCGCCACCGACGCGTCGTAGATCAGCGTGTTCGGCCACTCACCCGGAAGCGTCGGATCGGCCGGAACCTCGGCCACGTAGAGGTCGTCGATGCGGGCCGACGGGATGCCCTGGGTCCAGTAGACCAGTTCGGGTTGGCCGTCGTTGTCGACGTCTGCGAACAGGCTGTCGTGATGGCGATTGCCGCCGCTCGACAGGATCTCCCGGCGGGTCCAGGGGACGGCCGGGTCGTAGCCGGTGCCGGGGTTCTCCCACCACCAGATCTTGTTTGAGGAGCGGTCGCCGCCGAAGATCAGGTCGATGTCACCGTCGCCGTCGACGTCGCCGCTGGTCCCGCCGGCCTCGATCGTCAGGGCGTCCGGGTCGACGAGGTACAGCTCCCATTTCCCGGCCTGGTCCCGGCGGTACCACTGGACACTGTTCGGCCCGTCCCGGCCGGCGATGACCACGTCGTCGTCGCCGTCACCGTCGAGGTCGGCGATGACCATTGCGGTCTGCTGGGGGGTGGAGCCCGCCGGTGCGGTCGGCAGCTGGCCGTTGGCGGTGGCGAGTCTGGAGAACCCGGACGGATCCGGCGGCGGTGGCGGCTGGGCCTCGGCAGACCCGACCGAGCCACCGAGCGATAGCCGGGCCGAGTCGATCGGACCGGCAGCCTCGGCGGCCGACACGGTGTCGACCAGGCCGACCACGAACCGCCGGGGCACGTCGGTCAGCAAGGGCACGGTCCCGGACGACGCCCGCCCAAAGGCCATCACCGTCATGTCGCCGTTGAACGATCGGTACCCGTCGACGATGGCGTCATCGCTGTCGTTGACCATGAAGAAGGACCGCCCGAGCACCGGGTCGCCGGACATCGACCATTCGACCCCATCGATGCCCGTGATGTCGGTGTCGACGCTGGTGTCCCCGGGGACCGAGGTGCCGTCGCTGCGGACGTAGACGTCTGCGGCACCATCGAAGGTTCCGCCAGGCGTGCCCTCGTACAGGAACCAGTAGTCGTGGCCGGCTGCGGTCAGTTCGAACGTGGCGAACGTCGAATAGACGTGCCACCGGCCCTGCCAGGCCCCGCTATCTGCGGACACGTCGAAGGTGACCCGGACCGGGCCGGCCTCGACCAGGGTGGTGGTCACCCCGGTCCCGCCGGGGTGGAACTGGTTCTCGGGGAAGATCAGGTTCGGGAAGCCCCGGAACTCGCCGAGTCCGCCGGGGGCGGTCGAGTAGTTGATCCAGTCGTTGCCGTCGACGTCGTCGAGGCTGGAGAAGCCGCCGCCGGCGGTGTCGAACTGGTAGGTCCCGATGGCGGTGGTGATGGCATAGGTGGCCACGCCCTCGTCGGTCGCCGCGGTGTCGATGGTTACCGGCGGGGTGAACGGCGCCGGGTCGACGTCCTCGCCGTCCAGGTCGAAGTAGACGTGGTAGCTCCTGGTTGCGCCCGCCGGCAGCGTGCCCTGGAGTTGGATCAGCAGGGTGCCCTGGGGGGACCCGACGCCGTCCGGGGCGAACTGGACCGGGACCACCGGGTCCAGGACGGTGTTCACGTTGTTGACCTCGACCACCCGGACCGAGGCGGTGTCGGCGTTGCCGGTCAGGCCGAGCTCGGCCCCCACCTGGGCGCAGTCGACAGCGATCTCGGCCGGCCGGGCGATCCGGGCGGCGGCGGCGCCGTGGCCGGGGGCGGGGGACCGGGAGGGCCGGGGGGCGGCGACCCAGCCGGTCCCCGGGC
>JBCCFN010000400.1:0-3589 GCA_039029715.1 Actinomycetota bacterium
GACCTCGATTCCCCAGTTCCTGTCGCCATCGACGTTCGCCGAGCTCGGGCAGTTGATGACCGAGGGGTCCGCCCAGGTCGATCGGGACTCGGACGAGGCGCTGGAACGGCCGATCTCCCTCGTCGGTGCGGTCCGGATCGCCGGTGAGCCGGAGGCCGAGATCTCCCAGCCGATCTTCCTCCTCGGCGTCCTCAACATCTTCATTGGGATCCTCAACCTCCTCCCGCTGTTGCCCCTCGACGGCGGTCACGCCGCCATCGCCACCTACGAGCGGATCCGGTCCCGCAACGGCAAGCGATACCACGCAGACATCGCCAAGCTGTTGCCGCTGACCTACGCAGTGGTTGCGCTGTTCCTCTTCATCTTCGTCTCGACCGTCTACCTGGACATCGTGCGACCGATCGGCTGACCCCGGCCGACGCCGGACCGTCCCCGACCCAACCAACCCCCCCCAACGACCCCGCAGCGGAGCGGAGCCAACGACATGGACAGTGGTGCAGTGGTGTTCCCCCGGGCCAAGACCCGGCAGATCATGGTCGGCGACGTGCCGGTCGGCGGTGGGGCGCCGATCACCGTGCAGTCGATGACGATCACCAAGACCGCCGATGTCGACGGCACACTCCAGCAGATCTACCAGCTGGCGGCGGCCGGGGCGGACATCGTCCGGTGCACCTGCAACGAGCCCGAGGCGGCCGAGGGGCTGGCCCGGATCGTGCCCCGCAGCCCGGTCCCGATCGTGGCAGACATCCACCATCAGTACCGGCGGGCGCTCGAGGCGTTGGAGGCCGGTGTCCACTGCCTCCGGCTCAACCCCGGCAACATCCGCAAGCCGGACCAGATCAAGGCGGTGGCAACCGAGGCCAAGGATCGGGGGATCCCGATCCGGATCGGGGTCAACGGCGGCAGCCTCCACCCAGACCTCTACCGCAAGTACGGCGACACGGTGACACCCGAGGCCATGGTCGAGTCTGCGATGCAGGAGATCGCCTACTTCGACGAGGTCGACTTCGACCTGATCAAGATCTCGGTCAAGGCCTCGAACGTGCCGCTCATGATCGAGGCCTACCGCCAGCTCAGTGAGGCCACCGATCACCCGCTCCACCTCGGCGTGACCGAGGCCGGACCGCCCCCGGCGGGGATCGTCAAGGCCACCGCCGGCATCGCCACCCTCCTGGCCGAGGGCATCGGAGACACGATCCGGTACTCGCTGACCGCCGACCCGGTCGAAGAGGCCAAGATGGGCCGGATCCTGCTTGAGTCCTACGGACTTCGGGAGCGCAAGAACGTCGACCTGATCGCCTGCCCGTCCTGCGGCCGGGCCGAGATCGACGTCTACAAGGTGGCCCAGGATGCCCAGGATGCATTCGAGGACCGCAAGATCCCGCTCCAGGTCGCGGTGATGGGTTGCGTGGTCAACGGACCGGGCGAGGCCCGTGACGCAGACATCGGTATCGCCGCCGGGAACAAGCGGGGCCACCTGTTCATCCGGGGTCAGAACGTGGCGGTCGTCCCCGAGGACGAGATGGTCCCGACCCTGGTGGAGTGGGCCGAGTTCATCAACACCGAGGGGATGGACGCCGCGCTCGATCGGGCCCTGAAGACCAAGGACGAGGCTCGGCGCGCGGCCGAGGAAGACCGGCAGCGGAACCTGAACGAGCGAGGCGATGACGCAAATGCGTCCGAGCAGGTGGTCGAGCTACTTCGGAAGGCCCGCACCGGCGACTGACCGGCACCAGGCACCCGGCCTCCGGCACCAGGCACCGGCACCGGGCACCCTGGCCTAGGTCTGCGGCGGCTGGTCCTCCTCGGTGGCCTCGGTCCCGAGATCGACCTCTTCAGATGGCAGATCCAGCACGTCCTCGGCCGCGGCCCGGGCCTCGGCGTCGATGTCTGCCAGCTCGGCGTCTGCGTCTGCCCGGAGGTGGCGGCCCTCGATCTTGTCCCGCAGGGCATCGAGGCCACCGTCGTCTTCGATCTGCTGTTGGAGTTGGTCGAGCCGCTCCTCCGGAGTCAGCGCCAACTCGGCCTCCCGCCGGTCGAGATCGGCCTCCAGCCGACTCTGGGTGCTACGCCCGAGGTCACGGGCCTCGGCCGCCTCGGTCCGAAACCAGGCCTTCAATGAGTCGAGCACTCCCATGGAGAGAGCGTACAACCTGCGAGGTTCCGGTCTCGATCCGGTCTTCGACAACGGTGAGGAAGCGGGCGGTGGGGCGACCGTCGGCCGGAATTGGGTAACCAATTTCCCATCAATCAGAGATAGACTTGGTTCTCGAGCGTGGGCCGCGGCCCACGCTTTTGATTTCCAGTGGCCGGCTTGGCCCGGAGCAGATCGAGGGAGGTGCGCATGACAGACGAATCCACGGGGTCGACCGACGACACGCCGGCCGACGGCGGGTTCGCCGATGCGTCGTTGTCCCCGGTCGCGGCCAGGGTCTGGGACCTGCTGGCCCCGGTCATTCCGACCGCAGACGCCGAGCTGGTCGACGTCGACTGGACCGGTGGGACCCTCCAGGTCGTGATCGACCATCCCGACGGGATCGACATCGACCGGCTGGCCGCAGTCAACCGGCTGATCTCGCCGATCCTCGATCAGCACGATCCGGTGCCAGGCCGTTACACCCTGGAGGTGTCGAGCCCGGGGGTGGAACGTCCGCTCCGTCGGGTCGACCACTATCGCCGGGCGGTCGGGGAGACCGTGATCGTCAAGACCGTGCCGGGGATCGAACCCCGCCGGGTCAAGGGACCGCTGGTGTCGGTGATCGACGGCGTGTTGACGGTCGACGTGACCGAGATCGACGGCGTGGATCTGGCAGACACCGAAGCCCGGACGGTCGCCCTGGCCGACATCGCCTCGGCCCGTACGGTCTTCGACTGGGGGCCGACCCCGAAGAAGGGCGGTCAGGGGCCGAAGAAGAAAAAGAAGAAGCAGGGCGGCTCGGCCCGTGACGTGACCGATGCCGCCTCCGCCGGTGACCCCGCCGGCGACGACAACCGAAGAGTGCACGACAGGAAAGAGGCCGACCATGAGTAACGAGATGACAGACGCGCTGGCTGCGCTGGCCGAGGACCGGGGGATCTCGATCGACAAGCTGTTCGGCATCATGGCCAATGCACTGGAGTCGGCCTACAAGCGGATGCCGGACTCGTTCGAGTACGCCTGGGTCACCATCGACCCGGCGACCTTCGACATCCGGGTGTTCGCCCAGGAGCTGGACGAGGACGGTGAGCCGTACGGTCCCGAGCTCGACGTGACCCCGGACAGCTTCGGGCGGATCGCGGCCCAGACCACCAAGCAGATCCTCACCCAGGGGATCCGTGAGGTTGAGCGGGAGATGAAGTACGAGGAGTACGCCGGTCGTGAGGGTGACATCGTCACCGGCATCGTCCAGCAGACCGACTCCCGCTACACCCTGCTTGACCTCGGCCGGGTCGAGGCCCTCCTGCCGCAGGCCGAACAGGTCTCGATGGGCCCCCGCTCCGAGGGGGGCAATCGGGTCAAGGCCTACATCGTCGAGGTCCGTCGCACCGCGAAGGGCCCCCAGATCGTTGTCAGCCGGACCCACCCCGGCCTCATCAAGCGCCTGTTCGA
>JBCCFN010000401.1:0-3585 GCA_039029715.1 Actinomycetota bacterium
GCCGGCCATCCGGCCGAACATCGCCGCCAGGTCGACCCCGAGCAGGTCGGAGGAGACCTCCATGCCCTGGGCGATGTTGCCGGCGACCGACTTGGTCACCCCGGTCGCTCCGTCTGTGGAGATCACGGTCAGCTTGTCGATGGCACCGACCGGGGCCGACGCCTCCCGGACCACCTCGGGCAGCATGCCGGCCAGGATGTCGACGATGGCGGCCTGGCCATACTGCTCGTAGGCGTCCGCCTTGCGGGTCATGGCTTCCGCCTCGGCCTGGCCCTTGGCCAGGATGGCGGCCGCCTCGGCCTCGCCTTCGGTGCGGATGGCAGCGGCCACCGCCTCCCGGCGGGCCTGCTCGGCCGCACCCTCGGACCGACCTTCGGTCTCGGTGGCCTGGGCCAGCTCCTCCCGCCGGCTTCGCTCACCGGCACCGACCAGCCGCGACTCTTCGGCCTTGGCCTCCGCGGCTGCGATCGTGGCCGCCCGCTTGGCCTCCGCCTCGCGGATCGAGCGGGTCTTGTTGGCCTCCGCCTCCTGCTCGACCGCATAGCGCTCGGCGTCTGCCGGCTTGCGGATCTCGGTGTCGAGCTCCCGCTCCTTCAGATTCGCCTGGCGCTCCGCCACCTTCTCCTGAGCTGCGATGACCTCCTGGTCCCTGGCCGCCTTGGCGATCGGCCCGGACGCCTCGGCCTCGGCCCGGGCGGCGTCGGTCTCGGCCTTGATGGCGGCCTGACGGAGTTCGAGCTCCCGGTTGGCGACCGCCACCTCCTCCTCGGCCTTCAGCCTGGCCTGCTCCGCCTCCCGGCGGGCGACCGCCTCGGCGATGGCGGCCTCCTTCTCGGCCCGGGCCGCCTCCGGCCGGCCCAGGTCCTGCAGGTAGTTGCCCTCGGTCTGGATGTCCTGGAGCTGGAAGGTGTCGAGCACCAGGCCCTGGTTGGTCAGCGAGGACTCGGCCTCCTCAGCCACCTCCCTGGCGAACGCCGCCCGGTCCTTGATGATCTCCTCCACGGACAACCGGCCGACGATGGCCCGCAGCGAACCGGCCAGCACCTCCTGGGTGAAGTGGTCGATCTCGTCTTGCTGGCCGAGGAACCGCTGGGCCGCGGCCCGGATCGAGTCCTCGGTGCCGCCGACCTTGACCACCGCCACGCCCTCGAGCGAGCACTTGATGCCGTGGGCAGACACCGCCGAGCCGACCGAGACGGCGATCTGGCGGGACGACAGGTCGAGCACGGCCAGCTTCTGGACCACCGGGACCACGAAGGTGCTCGCCCCCATCACCACCTTCTGGCCGGACAGGTCGGTGCTGATCGCACCGGTCTGGGCGTTGGTGACCGACTTGCCTTTTCGGCCGGTGATGATGAATGCCTCGTTCGGTCCGGCGACCTTGATCCGTGACAGGACCAGGAGCCCGACGACCAGGAGGAGAACGACGGCTCCCCCGATGGCGATGAGCGCGGTGTCCATTGTGTGCCCTTTCTGTGTGGTTGCGAATCGGTGATGGGTGGCGTCAGCTCGACCAGAAGTCGGCGGCGGTCCGGACCTGGACCCGGGTCGATGACACGACCTCGACGACGACGACCTCGGTGCCCTGCTCCAGGGTCCCGGCCTGATCCGGTCCGGCGACGGCGGTCAGCTTGACCTGCTGGCCGGCCAACCGAACCAGGATCTCCCCGGTCGAGCCGGCGGGAACCGCCGTCACCACCCGACCCTCTCGGCCGACCAGATCGTTTGCCGTCGGCGTTGCGTCTGTCGACATGTCGGACAGGGCCCGGGTCCAGCGGAGGGCGACCAGACCGAGGCCGATACCGGCGGCCAGCCCGACGGCGGCGGCCACCGGGGTCGGCAGGCCGGTCCCGGTGTCGACCAGGTAGGCGCCGAAGCCGAAGGCGACCAGGAACGTGGCGATCGCTGCCGGGGACAGCCAGTCGCTCTCCGGGATGAGGCCGTCGAGGACGTCCCCGAAGACCAGGAAGATCAGCAGCAGGATGGCGCCGATCACGCCGATGATCACGAACACCGTTCCTCCTCCTCCAGCTCGGCCGTCCGGCCGTCCTCGATCTGTTTCGTGTCGATCAAACGTCGCCAATCGGCAGGTGGTTCCCGATCCGGAGGGAAATCCGGGTGGCATCCCGGTTCAGGTCGACAGGAGGTTGAAGGTCAGGGTCGCGGCCTGGCCGGGTCCGGGGCCGGTCGGCGGGGCCGGGCCGATGCCGGTGTGCTGCTGCCAGGCGTGGTGGAAGAACTGCTCGGCCAGCGCCTGGTCGGTGGTGTGGTCTGCCAGGATCGTGACCCGCTCCATCGGCACCCGGCGGACCAACTCGCCGATCTCCCACTGGACGCCGGTGTTGGTCGGCCCGAACCCCCGGAGGTCGAGCACCACGGTGCTGGCCAACGCCATCAGCGCGGTCGCCGTCGGTTGCCAGGTGTCGGCGCGGCAGTAGAAGTCGTCGACCGGGTACAACCCGTCGGCCATCGGCTCCCTGACCGCAGCCAGCCGGGCCCGCAGGTCGGCCGGGGACTCGATGAAGATCGTTCGGGTGTTGGCGGTCAGGAAGGCGGAGAGCTCCTGCGGGTCGAGGGTCTCGGTCGCCAGGTCGGCGGCCCCCAGGAGCACGACCGGCCCGTACCGGCGCCAGTGACCCAGCAAGCCGGCGGCCAGCCGCTGTTTGGCCGCCCGGTCCCCGAACACTCGGAGCACCAGGAGGACCGGTGCTCGACCGGGATCGGTGGCCGCCCGCCCGACCCGCCCGGCGAGCGCCAGGGTCAGCCGGTAGACCACGAACGGCACCAGCAGGAGCAGGGCGCCGACCCCGGAGGCGCCGATGGTCAACGTGACGTGCCAGAACCCCAGGATCAGCCACATGGCGTCGGCCTGGAGCATCAGGTCACTGGCCCGTCGAGTCAGCCTGGTGACCGCGATCGTCGTCAGCAGGCCGAGCACACTGCCGAGTACCAAGGCTGCAACCACGCCGACCAGGACCGCGCCGGTCACCGTGGTCGGGCCATCCGGCGACCGGGCGAACAGCAGGGCGATGTCGAGGGCGAACAGCGTCGGCATCACCACGGCCAATGCGACCAGGTAGAGGCTGAGGGCCGTGGTGCGTAAGACCCGGTTGGCAACCAGCAGGGCGACGATGGCGGCCGGGAGCACCAGGACGGCCCCGACCACCAGGATCTCGACGCTGCTGACGCCGGCGGTTGCGGCGGCCACGATCGGGAGGATGGCCCAGGCGATGGTGCCGGCGAGCACGAAGGCCCGGCTGATCCCGGTGGCGTAGAGGGCAAAGGTGATCGCCGGCCAGACCAGGAGCAGCGCGACGGTCACGAATCGGATGGGCAGGAACTCGATGCCGCCGGCGACGAACAGCAACGCGGTTGCCGACAGCCCGTAGGCGACGCCGGCCACCAGGTACCGGGTGGCCAGGGACCAACGGGGGCCGTGCCGTTCCCGGTACGGCTCGGTGGCGCACCAGAGGTAGCGTCGAGGCCGGGGCGGGGCCCGGCCCCGCAAGAACGCGCCCGGGGGGGGTTTGGGGCGGGCCCACATCCAGGGGACCCCCCGGGGGGGGATGGGGCCGCCCCCCACCC
>JBCCFN010000402.1:0-3561 GCA_039029715.1 Actinomycetota bacterium
CCTTCTTCTATCACCGCGGTCAAACACTCCGGCGATGCCGATGATGAACCCGGCCACGGCGTACACCCCGAGGAGGGTGCGGTTGACGTTGATACCGGACAGCTCGGCCGCCTCCGGGTCATCGCCGACCGCATAGACGTGGGTGCCCCAGGCGGTGTTTCGGAGCACGTAGGCGAACAGAGCGTAGAGGCCGAGCATCACCCCGACCCCCAGCATCAGCCGAAACGACCCGATGCTGACCGCCTCGCCCATCACCTTCATCCCGCTCGGGAGCTCGGGGCCCTGGATGGTCCTGGCCTTGAACAGGATCAGCGACAGGGCGGTGAAGATGCCAAGCGTCCCGAGGGTGACGATGAACGGCGGCAGCTTCAGCCTGGTGATCAGCAGCCCGTTGACCGCCCCGGCCGCCACCGCCATCAGGACCCCGGCGGCAACCGCCGCCCACCACGGCCAGCCGAGGGCGAACTGCACGTTCGATGCCGAGTCCGACACGGCGAAGTTGGCCATCATCATCTGCCCGACCACCATGATCGCCCCGATGCTGAGGTCGATCCCGGCGGTGAGGATGATCAACGTCTGGGCGATGGCCAACGTGCCGACGATGACCGTCTGCTGGGTCATCAGCGACAGGTTGCTCGGCAGGATGAATCGGCTGTTGAGGATGGTGAACACCACCATGGCAACCAGCAGCACGATCAGCGGGCTGAGATAGGGGTACTTGTGGAGCGTCGACTGGATCCGGGCGATGGTCCCCCGGTTCGTGCCGAACTCCTCCGCCAGATCGGCGGCCGTCGTCGTCGTCACCTGCGCCTCGTCATCTCTCGTCGTCTCTCCCAGATCTCGATGGACCGAATTCCTGTGCATCATGCCGCAGGGGCGACGGCCCGGTCGACCGCCGCCCCTGTGACGTCATGTTCTCGCTGGCAACACCGGGGGCATCAACCCCAGGCGTTGTCGATGCAGTACTGCGAGTCCTCGGTATCGGCCACAGTGACCGTGTCGTAGGGCTCGTCGGTGCAGAGGGCGACGCCGGTGTCGAAGAAGGTGCCGTCGTCCGAGGTGTTCTCCGGAGCGTCACCGCCGTTTGCGATCTCGGTGATCGCCTCCACACCGAGGCTGGCCATCCGCAGCGGGTACTGCTGGGAGGTGGCCTGGATCGAGCCGTCACGGACGGCCTCGACGCCGGCCAGGCCGCCGTCGACCGAGACGATGATCACGTCCTCACCGACGGTCTTGCCCGCAGCCTCGAGGGCGGCGGCCGCACCGAAGGCGGTCGGCTCGTTGATGGTGTAGACCACGTTGATGTCCGGGTTGCCGGCCAGGCAGGTCTCCATGCCGGTCCGGCCACCCTCCTCGTTTGCACCGGTGGCCTCGAGGCAGGCGATCTCGTAGTCGCCGCCGGCACCGCCGGAGTAGGTCCCGGTGGTTGCCTCGTCACCCATCACGGTCAGGTCACCGATCTCGATGCCCATGCCCCGGAGGAAGCCGTTGTCCCGGCAGTAGTCGACGGAGACGACCCGATCGTCGAAGATGACCAGGCGGGCGATCACGGCCTTCTCGCCGTTCAGCTTGCCGGCCGCCCACTGCCCGATGGCCTCGCCGGCCTTGCAGTTGTCGGTGGCGAAGGTGATGTCCACCACCTCCGGCGGATCGGTCGGGGTGTCGAGGGCGATCACGTACAGACCGGCGTCTCGGGCCCGCTGGATGGCGTCGTTGACGTTGACAGACATCGGCGTGATCAGGATGCCGTCGTGCCCACCGGCGATGGCGGTCTCGATCAGATCGATCTGGCCCTGGTCGTCACCCTCGGCCTCGCCGGAGCCGACCACGATCTCGATCCCGAGCTCCTCCGCCTTCTCCCGTGCGCCTTCCTGCATGGCCACGAAGAACGGGTTGGTCGAGTCCTTGGTGATCAGCGAGACCGTGACCTCGCCCTCACCGCCGGCCGAATCATCATCGTCGCCACAGGCGGCGGCGAGCATGGCCAGGCCGATCATGGCGGCAAGCAGCCGCCACAACGTACGTGTCTTCATGTTCTCCCCTTTGGTGATGGTGGGAGCCTGTCAGAAGGCATCCCGATTCCCCATTGTCTGTTTGACAACGTTGTCAACCCTAGTCACCATAACGACGTTGTCAATCTCAAAACCAAGCATCGAGTCCACGAGACGCCCGACGATGCGAGACGTGGCCCAGACCGCAGGGGTCAGCATCAAGACCGTTTCCCGGGTCGTCAACGACGAACCGGGGGTGACCCCGGCCCTCGAGGCGCGGGTCCGGGACGCGGTCGAACGGCTCGGGTACCAGCCAGACGACCGGGCCCGATACCTCAGGCGGACCGCCGGCACGAGCCGCCGTTCGGCCACGATCGGATTCGTCCAGATGGACGTCGCCAACCCGTTCTTCTCCGCCATGTTCCGGGGCCTGGAGGACGCGGCGAAGGCCAACGGGTCCCTGGTCCTGGCCGGCTCGTCGGACGCCGACCCGGTCAGGCAGGACGAACTGATCGACACCTTCGTCGCCCGCCGGGTCGACGGCCTCGTGATCGCAACCCGCCGGGGCGACCTGGAGACCCTCGATCGTGAGCTCCGCCACGGCACCCCGGTCGTCTTCGTCGACCAGGAACCGCCGGCGCTGGTCGGCGACGTCGTCCGGACCGACCATCGGGGTGGCGCCACCATCGCCACCCGCCACCTGATCGACCACGGGCATCGGCGGATCGCGTTCCTCGGTGACGACCCCGAGCTGTTCTCTGCCGCCGAGCGCCGGGCCGGCTTCCTGGACGTGATGGCGGCCGCCGGTCTGCGGGCTCCGCTCGTCGAGACCGGCGTGGTCGACACCGCAACCGCCGCAGCCACCACCGAGCGGCTGCTCGACCTCCCGGAGCCGCCGACCGCGCTGTTCACGGCCCAGAACCTGATAACGGTCGGCGCACTGATCGCACTCCACAGACACGGCCTTGCCGACCGGGTGGCCCTGGTCGGTTTCGACGAGATCGACGCCGCCGAGCTGATCCATCCCCGCCCGACCGTGATCCCCCAGGACCCCCGCCGCATCGGCCGCCTGGCCGGCGAGCGGCTGTTCGCCCGCCTGGCAGGCGACACCGACCCTCCGGGGCGTACCATCCTGGAACCGCAGCTGATCCCCCGGGGTTCGGGGGAGATCCGACCGCCGGCTACCTGACCCGGCGGCGGGGCCGACGGGGCCGGGCGGGGAACGGAGCAGCGGATGGACATCAGCATCGCCGGCATGTTCGGGACGACACCGCGGCGGGACCTCGGGTTCGTCCGGGCCTTCGCCACCCTGAGCGAGGAGCTCGGCTTCCGATCGCTGGTCGCACCGGAGCACGTCGTCTTCTTCGCCAGCTACGACTCCGCCTACCCCTACACCGAGGACGGCTCGGCGGCTTGGGGCCCGGACACCGGGCTCTACGACCCGCTGTTCGTGTTCCAGGCCGCCGCCGGCGTCACCACCGAGCTGCGGTTCTGCACCGGCGTCCTCATCCTGCCCCAGCGACCGGTGCTGCTGACGGCCAAGGAGGTGCTCACGCTCGACCACCTGACC
>JBCCFN010000403.1:0-3534 GCA_039029715.1 Actinomycetota bacterium
CCGACGGTCCAGTTCAGCCGTGACGCCATCCCGACGATCTGGTCGGTGGTGTGGATGGCCCCGGGCCGGCGGATCCGAGGGACCGCCTCCATCTCCTCCACCGTCTCGAACAGTTTCATCCCGATCGGGGTCGTCCGGAGCCGCAGCAGACGGTTCAGGTCCCCGACCAGGGCGCCCCAGTCGATCGGGGCGCCGTCGAGATGGACCGGTTGCTCGGTGGCTGACACGACGTTGACCTCCCCCGGCACCGCGTGGCGCCGTGCGCCCAACTATGGCCCAGCCCACCCCGCCCAGGCCAACGACCGGACCGTGGGGACCGGTGGGGACCAGACGGTGGGGGCCGGTGGGGACCGGCGGACGCTCAGCCGCCCGGCTTGCCGAGCCGGGACGAGCTGGCATCGCCGATTCGGCGGACCAGCGACGACGGCGCGGCCTGCATCGCCGCCCGGAGTGCCTTGTTGTGGGATCCGGGGACCACGATGGCCTTGCCCGCCGCCAACCCGCGGAGCCCGGCCTCGGCCACCTCCTCGGCCGACTGCCACAGGGCGTCCGGGATGCCGGAGGCGTCGTACTCGGCCCGGTCCTGGAACTCGGTCCGGGTCAGCCCCGGACACAGGCACGTCACCACCACCCCGTGGGGGCCGAGCTCGGCGTGGACCGCCTCGCTGAAGCTGGTGACGAACGCCTTGTTTGCCGCATAGGTGGCGGTCCGGGGCGACGGCCCGAACCCGGCGACGGACGAGACGTTGAGGATGCCGCCCCGTCCCCGCTCGGACATGGCGGTGCCGGCCGCATGGGTCAGCCGCTGGACTGCGCCGATGTTGACGTCGACCACGGCCAGCTCCCGCTCCGGGTCCAATGACACGAAGTCACCGGCGAAGCCGAATCCGGCGTTGTTGATCAGCAGGTCGATCGGCGAGTCGGTGTTGCCGAGCCGTTCGGCGACGGCGCCGACCTCGGACCGGTCCGAAAGGTCGGCGACCAGTATCTCGACCTCTACATCGTCTGGCACCGCCGGGTCCTCCCGGAGCGAGTCGGCCAACGCCGCCAGCCGGGAACCGTCCCGGGCCACGACCACCAGATCGGTTCCGTTTGCCGCCAGGAGCCGGGCGAAGGCGTCACCGATGCCGGACGAGGCGCCGGTGACCAGGGCCCGATGCCACCGGTCGATGGCCGGCCGGGAGCCGAACGGATTCATGCCGTCCTCGAATCGACGACCGGCCGATCCTCGACCGGGAACATCGTGTCGAAGAACAGCAACAGGTCCTCGACCAGGTTCCGCTTCTTCATGATCGCCACCTGGAGTTGTCCTCCGTCCTCGTACTCGTTCGGCTTCCACAGACCGTTGGCGAACAGCCTGGCGAACCGAACCTCCTCGCTGACCTTGAGCTTGACCGGACCGAGCTTGGCGATGAACTCCGGGCCGCCGAAGCCCGGCCCGCCGATCACGAGCAGCTCGGTGGCCCCGATCCTGGCGCAGTGGGCCCGGAGCCGGGCCACGTCCAGCAGTCTTGCCGCCTCGTCCGGGACCGGGCCGTACCGGTCGGCCCACTCACCGGCGATCTCATCCACCTCGGCCGCAGCGGTGACGGCGGCCAGCTTGCGGTAGGCCTCGAGCCGCTGCCCCTGGGCCGGGACGTAGTCCGACGGCAGGTTGGCGGCCACCGGGAGGTCGACCGTGATCTCGGTCGGCTCCTCGATCGGGGTCCCGTTGAGCTCCGCCACCGCCTCGATGACCATCTGGCAATACAGGTCATAGCCGACGGCGGCGACGTGGCCGGACTGACCGGTCCCGAGCAGGTTGCCGGCCCCCCGCAGCTCCAGGTCCCGCATGGCGATCTTGAACCCGGCCCCCAGTTCGGTCGCCTCGCCGATCGTCTTCAGCCGCTCATAGGCCTCTTCGGACAGCGAGGCGTCCCGCCTGGTGAACAGGTAGGCATAGGCCCGCTGGCCGGACCGCCCGACCCGACCCCGCAGCTGGTGGAGCTGGCCGAGGCCGAGCAGCTCGGCCCGGTCGACCACCAGGGTGTTGACCGTCGGCATGTCGATCCCCGACTCGATGATCGTGGTGCACACCAGGACGTCGTACTCGCCCTCCCAGAAGTCGAGCACGGTCTTCTCGAGCGTGCCCTCGTCCATCTGGCCGTGGGCCACCGCGATCCGGGCCTCGGGGACCAGCTCCCGGAGGTCGGTTGCGATCTTGTCGATGCTCTGGACCCGGTTGTGGACGAAGAAGACCTGCCCCTCCCGGAGGAGCTCCCGGCGAATGGCCTCGGCCGCGGCCCGCTCGTCGTATTCGCCGACGTAGGTCATGATCGGTTGGCGGTCTGCGGGCGGCGTGTTGAGGATCGACAGGTCCCGGATCCCGGTCAGGCTCATCTCCAGAGTCCGGGGAATCGGGGTGGCGGACAGGGTCAACACGTCTACCGCAGCCCGGGCCTCGCCCGACCCGCTGGCGGCACCTCCGGCTTGCTGTTTGGCATCGATGAAGCCCTTGAGCGACTCCTTGTGGGCCACCCCGAACCGCTGCTCCTCGTCGATCACGATCAGGCCGAGCTTCGGCAGCTCGACATCGGCGGACAGGATGCGGTGGGTCCCGATCAGCACGTCGACCTCACCGGCCGCAGCGGCCTGGACCACCTTGCGGCTCTGGGCCGTTGTCAGGAACCGGCTGAGGACCTCGACCCGGATCGGGTACGGGGCGAACCGGTCGAGGAAGGTCTGGTGGTGCTGGTGGGCCAGGAGCGTGGTCGGCACCAGGATGGCGGCCTGCCGGCCGTCCTGGACCGCCTTGAACACCGCCCGGAGGGCGATCTCGGTCTTGCCGAACCCGACGTCGCCGACGACCAGCCGGTCCATGGGCGAGGTCCGCTCCATGTCCTCCTTGACCGCAACGATGGCCTCGGCCTGGTCCGGGGTCAGCTCATAGGGGAAGGCGGCCTCGACCTCGGCCTGCCACGGGGTGTCGTCAGCGAACCGGTGTCCCTCGGTGGTCATCCGCTTCTGGTAGAGGACCACCAGCTCCTGGGCGATCTCGGCCACCGCCGAGCGGACCTTGGCCTTGGTCTTGGCGAAGTCGGCCCCGCCGAGGCGGTGGAGGGTCGGCGAGTCCGAGCCGGTGAACCGTCGGATCAGATCGATCTGGTCGGACGGGAGGTAGAGCTTGTCGTCGCCCTTGTACTCGAGCAGCAGGTAGTCCCGCTCGTGGCCGCCGATGCGGCGCTTGACCATCCCGGCGAACTTGCCGACCCCGTGCTGATGGTGGACGACGAGGTTGCCGGGCTGGAGATCGTCGAAGAACCCCTCGCTCTGGCGTTTCCGGGCCCTGGCCTTGCGATGGGCCCGCCGGCGGCCGGTCAGGTCGGCCTCGGTCAGCACCGCAATCCCGGCCTCGGGGAGGATGAACCCCCGCTCCATCCCACCGATGACCAGGTGGGCGCCGGGGCCGAAGACCTCGGGGAGGCCGGCTGTGTGCTCGGTGACCGAGACCCCCCACTCGCCCAGGACGTCGACGGTCCTGGCCGCGGAACCGGC
>JBCCFN010000404.1:0-3518 GCA_039029715.1 Actinomycetota bacterium
CCCGCTTGAAGTACAGGTGTGCGGGGTGTTCCCAGGTGAAGCCGATGCCACCGTGGATCTGAATGTTCTCGGCAGCAGCGTGGAAGTACGCCTCGCTGCAGTAGGCCTTGGCCAGGCTTGCGACTGAAGGAAGCTCGTCGTTCAGCTCGCTCGCTGCCCAACCGGCGTAGTACGCAGCTGACTTCGCAGACTCGACCTCGAGCAGCATGTCGGCGCACTTGTGCTTGATGGCCTGGAACGAACCGATCGGGCGGCCGAACTGGACCCGGTCCTTGGCGTACTGGACCGCCATCTCCAACACGTACTGGGCGCCGCCGACCTGCTCGGCGGCCAGAGCCACCGCGCCGAGGTCGAGCACGGTCGACATCGTGGCCCAGCCGGCACCGTCGGTCCCGATCAGGGTGGCCGGGGTGTTGTCGAAGGTCAGCTTGGCCTGCTTGCGGGTCTGGTCCATGGTGCTGAGCGCCTCACGGGTCAGGCCGTCGGCGTCACCGTCGACCGCGAACAGGCTGACGCCGGCCCCGGTCCTTGCCGCAACGATGATCAGGTTGGCGGTATGGCCGTCGAGGACGAACGACTTCACGCCAGACAGGGCGTGGCCGTCGCCGGCCGCGCTGGCCTCCATGGTGATGCCGGCCTCGTCCCACTTGCCGCTCTCCTCGGTGAAGGCCAGCGTGGCGATGGTCTCGCCGGACGCGATGCCAGGGAGATGGGCGCCCATGGCGGCCTCATCGCCGCTCTGCATGATGGCGGCGCTCGCCAGCACGCCGGAGAGGAACGGGGCGCACAGGAGGGCCCGACCCATTTCCTCGAGCACGACGCCGAGTTCGACGAAGCTGTAGCCCTGGCCGCCGTGGGCCTCGGGAATCACCATGCTCTGGAGGCCGAGCTGCTCGGCCATCTGGGACCAGACGGCGGCATCGTAGCCAGCCTCGGTCTCCATCTGTTCCCGGACCGCTTCCTCGGAGGACTTGTCCTCCAGGAACGAGCGAACGAACTGGCGGAGCTGATCCTGCTCCTCGGTGAAGGCAAAGTTCATGGCGGTGAGAATAGGGCCGGGCGATCGTGGCGCCAAACCGAGATGTGTACACGCGTGCTACGGTCAGATGATGGGAATCGACACAGCAGGCGATGGCGATCGGTCGGCGGTGGCCCGGGCCGGTATCCGGGAACTCCGCAACGACGTCTCCGCCCTCGTCAGGCGAGCCGGGGCGGGGGAGCGGATCGTGATCACGGTCGACGGGGTGCCAACCGCCCAGCTCGGCCCGCTGACCGCTGATGCGGCCGGACTCACGCTCGAGGACCTGGCGGCCGCCGGGTTGATCGAACCGCCGGGGGCCCGGCCGGATCCGGCCATGCCGGCACCGCTCGCCGTCCCGGCGGACGTTCGCCTCGACCGCCTGATCGACCAGGTCCGGGGTCGCTGAGATGGTGGTGGTCGCTGACACCTCGGCGCTGCTGTGTCGCTACCTGCCGGATGCCAGGCGCCGGTTCGTGGCCGACGTCATGGCGGCCGAGGAGCGGTGGGTCGTATCGGCCCTCGCCCGGACCGAGGTGCTGCTGGCCCTCCACCAGGCGGCCGGTGAGTCCCGGGGGCAACGGGCGATGTGGGATCGGGTCCGTAGCGACTGGCAGCTGTTCTGGGAGGTCCCCCTCGACGGTCGGTGCATGGCCCGGGCTGCGGAGGTCGGCGCCCGCTACGGCCTGTCGGTCGTCGATGCGGTCCACCTCGCCGCCGCCGATCGACTCCCGGGTCCGGTCGACTACCTGACCCTCGACCGTCGGCAGATCCCGGCGGCCGCCGACCTCGGGTTCCGGGTTCGCAGCCCGGCCGCCTGACACCGGCCGAGCTCAGGGGGCAATGGCGTCGCCAGGGAGCGGTCCGTCCGGGTGGAGCCGGTCCTGGAATCGGCGCATCCCGGCCAACCAACGGTCGATGTCGGTCGCCTTCCGGGTCACATACTCCGCCACCTCGGGGTGGGGGAGAACCCAGAACCGCTCCTCGGCCATCGCCTCGAGACACAGCCGGGCAACCTCATCGGCCTCGATCACGCCGTCGGCCGACGCCGGGCTGTCGCCGAAGTCCTGCTCCAGCCGGTCAGGAGAGTTGGCCAGGATGTTGGTCCGGACCGCCTGGGGGCACAGCACAGAGACCCGGACGCCCTGGTGGTGATGGGTGACCGCCAGCCACTCGGCAAGCGCCACCGCTGCGTGTTTCGTGACCGAATAGGCCATCGACCCGATCTGGGTCAGCAGCCCCGCCGCCGAGGCGGTGTTCAGCAGGTACCCCTCGCCGCGGGCGATCATCGACGGGAGCACGGCCCGGGCGGCGTAGATGTGGGACAGGACGTGGACGTTCCACATCGCGTCGATGGTCTCGTTCGACTCCTCGATCCCGGCCGCAGTGACGAACCCGGCATTCGAGCAGAACACATCGATCGGGCCGTTCGACTCCTCGATCGTCTCGACCAGGGCCCGAACGGCCCCCTCGTCCGCCACGTCGAGCTCGACTCCGGCCACCATCGGTCCGGCCTCGGCCGCCACCCTGGCCGCTTCCGCACCGTTGAGGTCTGCGGCCACGACGTGGCGAGCACCGGCCGCCACAGCAGCCCGGACCAGGGCCTCCCCGATCCCGGACCCGCCACCGGTCACCACCACCACTCGATCGTTCAGTTCCATCCGAGGAAACATAGGGCCGACCGACCGGCGGCGGCCACCACCCGTCGTCGGCGCCGGTCGAGCGTGGCGTCCGTTCGGTGCCGTTCCGACCCGGTCGATACGATCGGCCGATGGGCAACAACACCGGGCAGCGGGTCGTCGTCATCGGGGGCGGGATCGCCGGCGCATCGGCCGCCTTCGCCCTTGCCGATCATCCCTCGAAGCCGACCGTGGTCCTGGCCGAGGCCGAGGCCCAGCTTGCCCACCACACCACCGGGCGGTCGGCGGCCCAGCTCATCCTCAACTACGGCGCCGATCCGGTCCGACCGCTCACCTCGGCCAGCCTGGGGTTTCTCAACGACCCACCGGCCGACTACTGCGACGGCCCACTGCTGACCCCCCAGTCGGTCATCACGGTTGGGACCAACGACCAGGACGAGGTGCTCGACGCCGCGCTGGCCTCGGGGGCGGCAGTCAATCCCGAGGTCCGGGAGATCCCGATCGACGAGGCGGCCGAGCGGTTTCCACCGCTCCGGCCGGACCGGTTCGATCGGGCGATCCTGGAGGACGGCTCGTTCGACATCGACGTGGCCGGCCTGCACCAGTGCTTCGTGCGGGGCTTCCGGGACCGGGGCGGCCGGATCGCGGTGCTGACCCGGATCGACGCCGCAGCCCCCCGTTCCGGTGGGGGCTGGACGCTGTCGACCACCGACGGACCGCTGGTCGCCGACCTGGTGGTCAACGCCGCCGGGGCGTGGGGGGACGTCGTCGCCGCGGCGGCCGGGGTCGCCCCGGTCGGCCTGGTCCCGAAGCGGCGGACCGCGTTCATGGTGACCAGCCGATGGCCGGAGTCGCCGTCG
>JBCCFN010000405.1:0-3483 GCA_039029715.1 Actinomycetota bacterium
CAGCTGACCGTCAGTGACCGCATTCCGGTCCACTCGCTCCACTCGTACTTCATCCGGGGCGGGACCCACGCCGAGCCGGTCCGCTACGAGGTCGACCGGATCAGGAATGGTCGATCGTTCGTCACCCGCCGGGTGGTGGCCCGGCAGTCGAGCGGCGCCATCCTCAGCCTGTCCGCATCGTTCCAGCAGCCGGAGGACGAGGCGGATGTCCAGTCGATGGCGCCACCCCCGGACATCCCGCCCCCGGACGAGGTGGCAGAGACCGGGTGGGGCGCATTCATGCTCCGGCGGCCGGCGATCACCGAGTTCGGTCGGACCGTCGGCTGGATTCGGCTCGAGGGGGAGCCGACCGGTGATCCGGCCCTGGACGCCTGCTCGCTCGCCTTCGCCTCGGACGCCACGCCGACCGGGGCGGTACGGGCCGCCCACCCGATCCAGGTTCCCCGGGCCAAGATCCGGGAGACCTTCGTCGGGGCCAGCCTCGATCATGCGGTCTACTTCCAGCGGCCCGGCCATGCCTTCGGCTGGCTGCTGGCCGATGTCCGCTGCCACGGCCTGGTCGGCGGTCGCGGCGTGGCGGTCGGCAACCTGTTCACCGACGACGGGGTCCAGGTCCTGACCGTCGTGCAGGAGGTCCTGCTCCGGGAACGTCGGGACGGCGGTGGTGGGGAGGCCGGCCTCGGCGGCAAGGACGCCTGAGCGCCCGGTCCCGTATCTCCGGCTCAGCCGGCGATGATGTCCTGAACGGTTGCGGCGACCCCGGCGCCGTCCAGCCCGAGGTCGGCCAGGATGGTGTCTGCCTTGCCGTGGGCCAGGTAGCGGGTCGGAACGCCGAGCACCTTGACCGCCGGGCCCCGGCCGAACAGCGCGGTGGCGATGTTCGCACCGATCCCGCCCTCGGCCAGGCCGTCCTCGATCGTCACCACCAGCCGGTGGCCGGCCGCATGGTCCAGCATCGCCGGATCGAGTGGTTTGGCCGAGCGGGGGTCCCACACCGACGCCGAGATGCCCTCGGCGGCCAGCCGGTCGGCTGCGTCCTGGGCCGGCGCCAGCATCTTGCCGACCCCGATCAGGCATACGTCCGTGCCTTCCCGGTCCATCCGGGCATGCAGGCCGTGACCGACCTCGTCGTCTCCGACGATCGGGGGCGGCGTCTTCGGCCAGCGGATGCAGACCGGCCCGGTGGTGATGTCGTAGGCGTCGTGGAGCATCTGCTGGAGCTCCTGGTACGACGACGGGCACAGGATGGTCATATTCGGGATCTTCGACATCAGGACCAGGTCGAGGATTCCGTGATGGGACGGGCCGTCGTCGCCGGTGATGCCGGCCCGGTCGAGGCAGAAGATCACCGGTTGGCCGTGGAGGCCGACGTCGAGGTTGGCCTGATCGATCGCCCGGGTTAGGAACGTGGAGTACAGGGCGACCACCGGGCGGAGCCCGCCCATCGCCATGCCGGCGGCCGCAGTCACCGCGTGCTGCTCGGCGATGCCGACGTCGAGGACCCGGTCAGGGAAGCGATCCCGGAACGGGAGGAGACCGGTGGAGTCCGGCATGGCGGCGGTGATGGCGATGACGTCTTCGTGCTCCTCGCCGAGCTTGATCAACGAGTCGGTGAAGGCCGCGGTGTAGCTGCCTGGCTTCTCGACCGGCCCGATGTCGTGGAGGTGCTTGATGGCGTCGTTCTCGGCCGGCTCGTGGCCCCGCCCCTTCTGGGTCTGGACGTGGAGTACCACCGGACCGCTGAATTGGCCGGAGTTGCGGAGGGCGGTCTCGATCTCGCCGATGTCGTGGCCGTCGAACGGGCCCATGTACCGGACACCGAGCTGTTCGAAGAACGCCTGGGGCTCCAGCGCTTCCCGGATCGCCGCTTTCGAGGCCTGGATCCCCAGGTTCGAGTACTTGCCGATCAGGGGCAGCTTCGAGACGAACCGCTCCATCCGCCGCTGTCGCTTCATGTAGACCGGGTTGGACCGGATCTTGACCAGCGACTCCGACAGCAGCGAGACCGTTGGGGCGTAGGAGCGGCCGTTGTCGTTGAGGATCACGGTCACGTCCGACCCGGACACCCCGAGGTTGTTCAGGCCCTCGAAGGCCATGCCGCCGGTCATCGAACCGTCGCCGAGCACCGCAACGATCCGCCGCCGCTGCCCGTCGGGGTCGGCGGCGAATGCGGTTGCGAGCCCGTGGGCATAGCCGAGGACGGTCGACGCGTGGCTGTTCTCGATCCAGTCGTGGGGCGACTCCTCCTGACAGGGATAGCCGGACATGCCATCCGCCTCCCGGAGCGAGTCGAAGCCGTCTTGCCGCCCGGTCAGGATCTTGTGGACGTAGGCCTGGTGCCCGGTGTCGAAGAGGACGACGTCTCGAGGTGAGTCGAGCACCCGGTGCATGGCGACCGTCAGCTCGACGATGCCGAGGTTCGACCCCAGGTGACCACCGGCGTTGGAGTGGTTGACCTTGTCGACGATGAAGGCCCGGATCTCCTCGCAGAGCTGCGGGAGCTGTCTGTGGTCGAGATCCCGCAGGTCGGCCGGGCCGGAGATGGTTTCCAGAATCATGAAATCCTCACTCAACTCGCTTCTCCACGCTAGCGGGCGGGGGGTCCACAGGCGGTGTCGGGCGCCCCGAAGTCGACCCCGGCGGGCGCCGGAGCGGAACCGATCGGTCCGGTTCGTAGCGAATCCACGGTCGTCGGTATCCTGAAACGGTGACTACCGAGGCTGCCGAATCCGCGTCCGAGATGATCCCGACCGAGGTCCTGAACGAGGTGTTGACCGCCGCCCTCGGTGGTGGTGCCGAGTTCGCGGAGGTGTTCGCCGAGGACGTGAGCCGTGGCTCGGTCCACCTCGACGACGGCCGGATCGAGAGTCTGGCCTCGGGCCGGGACCGTGGCGCCGGGATCCGGGTGGTGGCCGGGGAGTCCACCGGCTTCGCCCATACCGCCGATCTGAGCCGCCGTGGGCTCCTGGCCGCAGCGTCGGCTGCAGCCGATGCGGCCCGCCAATCGGCAAGCGGTGAGGCCCGGTCGGTGGCCCTCGACCAGACCCCGACCAAACCCGGCCCGGTCGAGGTCCGGCCGGCCGGGATCGACAAGGCGACCAAGGTCGAGCTGCTGCAGCGGGTCGACGAGGTCGCCAGGTCCCGTGACGCCGCTATCTCTCAGGTCAGCGCCCGGTATGCGGACAACCGACGTCGGATCCTGGTCGCCAACTCAGACGGCATCCTGTCCGGGGACGATCAGACCCGGACCCTGTTCTCGGTCAACTGCGTAGCCTCCGGCGATGCCGGGCTGCAGACTGGGAGCGAGTCGATCGGCCTGTCGATCGGCTGGGAGCTGTTCGACCGCTACGACGTCGAGGAGCTGGCCCGCCGGGCCGCCGAGCGGGCCCTGACCAAGCTGGGGGCCAGACCGGCTCCGTCCGGGACCCTGCCGGTCGTGATCGGCCCCGGATCCGGGGGCGTGCTGTTCCACGAGGCCTGCGG
>JBCCFN010000406.1:0-3475 GCA_039029715.1 Actinomycetota bacterium
CGGCCGGCCAACCTGCTCGTCGTCCTGCTCGACTCGCTGAACCGACACCATCTGGGTTGCTACGGCAGCACCGAGTTCGACACGCCCAACCTCGATCGTTTCGCCGCGCGGGCCACGACGACCCGGTTCACCAACCACGTCACCGGCTCGCTTCCCTGCATGCCGGCTCGCCACGACATCCTCGTCGGCGCCCTCGACTTCCTGTGGCGGTGCTGGGGCTCGATCGAGCTGTGGGAGTCCTCGATCGTTGCCGACATCGACGCTGCCGGCATACCGACCGCCCTGGTCACCGACCACCCCCACCTGTTCGAGACCGGTGGCGAGAACTACCACACCGACTTCCTGGCCTGGGAGTACCTCCGGGGCCACGAGGGCGATCCCTGGCGGACGAGGCCGGACCCGTCATGGGTCGGGGCACCGGCGCTGCCCGGCGGGTGGTTCTGGGAGCGTCGGTTCGGGACCGAACCGTTTCGCCGCCACTACGACGACTCCCGGACCTGGTTCCGGGACGAGGCCGACTATCCCGGCCCGGCGACCATGACCGCCACCGCCGAGTGGCTCGACCGGTCGGCGCCGGCCCATGACCGCTGGTTCTGCTTCGTCGACGAGTTCGACCCTCACGAGCCGTTCGACACGCCGGAGCCATGGCTCAGCCGCTACCAGGAGGAGGTGCCGGACGACCTCCTGATCTGGCCCCCGTACGTGGTCGGTGGGGTCAGCAGAGGCCATCTGACCGAGGCCGAAGCCCGCCACCTCCGGGCCAACTACGGGGCCAAGGTGTCGATGATCGACCACTGGTTCGGCCGGATCCTGGACACCCTGGACCGCCGGGACCTGTGGTCGTCGACCGCGGTCGTCGTCTGCACCGACCACGGGCACTATCTGGGGGAGCGCCGGGGCGGTCACGACATCTGGGGCAAGCCGGCGGTTCCCCAGTTCGAGCCGATCGGCCACACCCCGCTGCTCGTCCATTGGCCCGGGGCCACCGGTGGGACCACCTGTGATGCGTTGACCACCAACGTCGACCTCCACGCAACGATCGCCGACGTCTTCGGTGTGACCCCGGCCCACCGGACCCACGGTCGGTCACTGGTCCCGCTGCTCACCGATCGGGCGGACACGGTGCGGGACTGGGCCATCGGCGGCGTGTTCGGCAACTGGGTCCAGGTCACCGACGGCCACCGGAAATACGCCAGGGCTCCCGCCGCCGACGGGTTCCCGCTGTCGATGTGGTCCAACCGATGGTCGACCATGCCGCTTCCGGTCCGGGGACTGGCCGGGATGCCGGACCCGGACGGCCGGGCCTGGCTCGACACGATGCCGGGGTCGGACATTCCCGTGATCCGGCAGCCGTTCGAGTCGGGGGACACCCTGCCGTACTGGGTCGGTGGCCCCCGGATCGCCGGCAACCACCACTGCTACGACCTCACGGTCGATCCGGACGAGCAGGAGAACCGGGCGGACGAGCCGGTGGCCGAGGAGTTGGCCGAACTGTTGCGGGAGGCGCTCCGGGCGGTCGAGGCCCCGGACGAGCAGCTGGTGCGGCTCGGCCTGGCGTGAGCGCCGGCCGTCGTCAGTCGATGATGAACGGGTGGTCCAGCCGACGGAACAAGTCGCTCAGGAATCGCAGCGTCAGCCCCCAGATTACCTGCCCGTCGCGGTCGAGCCGAATCCCGGGGAAGTCGGTGGCGGCCGGCGGGTAGTGATAGTCGACGTAGCGGCCGGGATCGGCCAGGTCCTGGAGCGGGACCCAGACCGTCTCGGCCACCTCGTGGTTTGGGGTCAGGTCCGGTCGGCGGTCACCGTCGAGCCAGAACGCATGGGCCGATACGGCGACGAACCGACGGTTGGCCCGCCCGCCGTCGAGGTCGCTCAACGAGCCGAGGAACCGGGCCGGTGCCAGGTCCAGGCCGACCTCCTCGGTCGTCTCCCGCATGGCGGTTGCCCGGGCCGATGGGTCCTCGTCCTGATGGCGGCCGCCGGGGAACGCCATCTGGCCGGACCAGGGGTCGTCGTTGCGGGCGGCCCGTTGGATGAACAGCAGCTCGGTCCCGGCCCGGCCGGCGTCCCGGAACACCGCTGCGACCGCGGCCCGCGGATGGGCGGCTCCCGGCGGTTCGCTCCGGTCGGTGTCGAGCACCGCCGCCAGCTCCTCCCAGGTCCGCATCATGGCGACGGGACGGGCCCGGTCATGCACCAATGCGCCGGGCGACCGAGGCGATCACGGTCTCCACGTCCTCGGCCGACACGTCGAGGTGGGTGACCAGCCGGGTGTCGCCGTCTCCGCCGGGGATCAGGATGTCGTCCTCGGCCAGGGCTGCGGCCAGGCCGGCCGGGTCCTGGCCGAGGTGGAGGAAGACCATGTTGGTCGAGGTCTCGAGCACCTCGACCGTCGGGATCGCGCCCAGACCCTCGGCCAACCGGGCGGCGTTGGTGTGATCGTCTGCCAGCCGGTCGATGTTGTGGTCCAGGGCGTAGAGCCCCGCAGCGGCAAGCACGCCGGACTGCCGCATCCCGCCGCCGAGCATCTTCCGCCACTTCCGGGCCCGCTCGATCAGTGGCCCGGTGCCGACCAGGATCGAACCGACCGGTGCACCGAGGCCTTTCGAGAGGCAGACCGAGACGCTGTCGAACGGGGCGGCCACGTCCCCCGGTGAGACCCCGAGGGCCACGGCGGCGTTCCACAGCCGCGCCCCGTCGAGGTGGAGGGCCAGGCCGTTGGCCTCGGCCAACGCTGCCGCCTCCTTCTGGTACTCGAGCGACAGCACCTTGCCGTCATGGGTGTTCTCGAGGCAGAGCAGCTTGCTGTCCGCGAAGTGGTGATCGGCCGGCTTGATCACCCGGGCGACGTGATCCAGGTCGAGGCGCCCGTCCGGGAGGATGGTGACCGGCTGGGGCTGGATGCTGCCGAGCACCGCTCCGCCGCCGGCCTCGTACCGGTAGGTGTGGGCGTTCTCGCCGACGATGTACTCGTCACCGCGCTGGCAGTGGGCCATCAGTGCGCAGAGGTTGCTCTGGGTGCCGGACGGGACGAAGACCGCTGCATCCTTCCCCAACAGCTCGGCGGCCGCTGCCTCAAGCCGGGCCACCGTCGGATCGTCGCCCCAGACGTCATCGCCGACTTCGGCGGTGGCCATGGCCTGACGCATGTCCGGGCTCGGGCGGCTGACGGTGTCGGAACGGAGGTCGATCACCGCCTCATTCTGCCAGCCCGGACCGGAGTCGCCGAGGCCGACCGGGGTCGGCTCTAGAAGGAACAACAAGGAAAGCGAAGAATTAACACATATAACTCGAACAGAAGGTACTGGTTAAGTTGCCTATGATCCTTGCCTGTTGCCGCAAGCGGGACTAGAAACTTGTGTGCGGGGGAGATGTTTCCGCCGACATCTCCCCCGCTCTTGCAACAGCCATTCGCTTGGCTGTAGCCGCCGCCCCCTGTGGGGATCGCCTCGACCGCAACGAGGGCGATCCCCAC
>JBCCFN010000407.1:0-3445 GCA_039029715.1 Actinomycetota bacterium
CGGCAGACCGGAGAAGCTCGACGACTTCGAGGCCCTGCTGGAGGACTATTCGATCGTCGATCTGCAGCGCTCGGGCCGTATCGCCCTGCCGAAGATCGGTCGGGAAGTTCCGCGCCTGCGCGCTGTCAGTGCCTGACCGGGCGAAGCCCGGCCAGGTCGAGTTCGGCCGGAGGCCGAACATCGGAGAGAAACCACGAGGAGTTCAACCATGGCCAATATCTATTACGAAGCCGACGTCGATCGGTCCCTGATCGCCGATCGCAAGGTGGCGATCCTCGGCTACGGCTCCCAAGGCCACGCCCACGCCCTGAACCTCAAGGAGTCCGGCATCGACGTCCGGGTCGGCCTTCGGGACGGCTCGTCGTCTGCGGCCAAGGCCCGGGAGGCCGGGCTGGAGGTCCGCTCGATCGCAGACGCTGCGGCCGAGGCCGACCTGGTGATGATGCTGATGCCGGACACCGAGATGGCCGCCATCTACGCCGATCACGTGGCACCAAACATGAACGACGGCGACGCGCTGTTCTTCGCCCACGGCTTCAACATCCGCTTCGACCTGATCACCCCGGCCCCCGGGATCGACGTGTGCATGGTGGCCCCGAAGGGTCCGGGACACCTCGTCCGGCGGACCTACCTCGAGGGTGGCGGTGTGCCGGCCCTGATCGCAGTGGAGCAGGACGCCAGCGGAAACGGCAAGGGCCTGGCCCTGGCCTATGCGGACGCCATCGGCGGCGCCAGGGCCGGCGTGATCGAGACCACCTTCACCGAGGAGACCGAAACCGACCTGTTCGGCGAGCAGGCGGTGCTGTGCGGCGGGACCACCGCCTTGGTCCAGGCCGGGTTCGAGACCCTGATCGAGGCCGGCTACCAGCCGGAGGTCGCCTACTTCGAGTGCCTGCACGAGCTCAAGCTGATCGTGGACCTCATGTACGAGGAGGGCATCGCCGGCATGCGGTACTCGGTGTCGGACACCGCCGAGTACGGCGATCTCAGCCGCGGCCCCCGGGTGATCAACGACGCGGTCAAGGCCGAGATGAAGACCATGCTCGGCGAGATCCAGTCCGGTCAGTTCGCCGAGGAGTGGGTGGCCGAGTCCCGGGCCGGGCGGCCGAATTTCCTCAAGCTGGAAGAGGCCGGACACGACCACCCCATCGAGAAGGTCGGCAAGGAGCTGCGGGACATGATGCCGTGGATCTCACAGGGCAAGGCGTCGGTCCGGGAGACCTCCGGCGGCCAGGGCTGACCTCGGTGCCATGACGTTCCGTGGCTTTCCGGACGAGGTGCTGTCGTTCTACGAGCAGCTCGAGGCGAACAACACCAAGTCGTTCTGGGAGGAACACAAGCACGTCTATCGGGACGTCGTCAGGGCCTCGGTCGAGGCCCTGACAGACGAACTGTCCGACTACGGCTCGTTCCACCTCTTCCGGCCCCACAATGACCTGCGGTTCTCGAAGAACCGGCCGCCGTACAAGATCCACCAGGGGGCCTACACCGAGGGCGAGGGCGGTCGAGGCTTCTACTTCCAGATCTCGGCCGAGGGTCTGATGTGCGGCACCGGCTACTACGCCATGGCCAAGGACCAGCTCCAGCGGTTCCGGGAGGCGGTCGACGACGAGACGACCGGTCCGGCGATCCAGGCAATCGTCGACCGGGTGGACACCAGGAAGTTCTCGGTGTCCGCCATCGACGCCCTCAAGACCGCCCCGCGGGGGTATCCGAAGGACCACCCCCGGATCGAGCTGCTCCGCCGCAAGGGTCTGCTGCTCTCGCGGGAGTTCGGGACGCCGAAATGGCTGCACACTAAGGCGGCCAAGACCCGGATCCGCGAGGCCTGGACGGCCGGCGACGAGATGAACGCCTGGCTCGACGCCAACGTCGGCCCGAGCGAGCTGGCCCCGGACGATCGCCCGTTCTGAGGCCGGCGGCCGGCCAAGAGGCCGTTGCCGTTAGGGCCGGTCGAAGGCGGCGATGACCTCGGGCATGCCGGGGTCGTTCATCAGGTCGTCCCGGCGGTGGATCAGTGACAGCTTGGTCCGGCGACGGAGGAAGTCGTCGACCCGGACGATCATCTCCCGCCGGGTGAACAGCGGCAGCTCGGCCCGGAGCACGTCGCTGTCGGCCAGCACCGGCTCGGCCAGCGCCGGGTCGGCAGCGACCGCGTCGACCACCTCGTTGGCGGCCGAACCATGCCGGCGCCACAGCACCTCGGCCAGCGTGTCCGCCAGCTCGACGTCCGGTCGACGGTCGAGACCGACCGCGGCCGCCCGTCGATAGAACGCCTCCCGGTCGACCGTCGGCGGCTCGCCGAACCAGCCCTCGGTCCCGTCGCCGAACCGCAGCCCGAGGTTCGACACCGCCTCGACCACCTCGTCACCGACGTTGAGGCAGTCGGTCAGTTTGCCGCCGAAGATCGAGACCACCCCGTGCTCCCGGTCGAACTCGATCTCGTGCTTGCGGGACAGCGAGGTCCAGTCGACCTCGTCATGGCTGTCGTCGCCGGCGGTGACCACCAGCGGGCGGACCCCGCTCCGTTCGGCGATGATGTCGTCGACCGTCAACGGCTGATCGAGGTCCAGCCTGGCATTGATCTGGCCGAGCAGGAACTCCCGATCCTCGTCCGTCACCGGCGCCTGGGGTTCGGTGGTGCGGGTGTCTGTGGTGCCGATCACCGACCGGTGGGCCATCGGGATGACGTAGAACAGCCGCTGGGTGTCGTCGAAGAAGGCGAGCACCCGGTCCGAGGAGGTCAGCCGGGGGACGATCAGGTGGATGCCCTTGGAGTACACGATCTTGTGTTCGGTGGTCACGCCGAGCAGCTTGTTGAGGCCGTCGACGAACGGGCCGGCGGCGTTGACGATCGAGTCCGCCGTCGCCGTCATGGTCCGGCCGTCCGTGACGTCGACCAGGTCCACCACCCAGGTCCCGTCGTCCCGGCGGGCCATGTTGGCCACCTCGACATAGTTGGCCGCATCCGCTCCGCCGTCGATGGCCGATCGGATGAAGTTCCACACGAACCGGGCGTCATTGTCCGGCAGGTAGGCGTCCGCGTAGTCGATGGCGGCGTTGGCGGTGCCGGTCTCGATCACCGGTTCAAGCCGTTTGATCGCCGCTGGCCGGTGATAGCGAGGCCGGGCCGTGGCGAACGCCCCGATGCCCCAGTAGGCCAGCGATCCGAGGGCGGCCAGCCAGGACGGGAACGGTGCAGTCTCGTCCAGGGTGGCCAGAAAGCCGATCTCCTTGATCCCGGTCGGGTAGGCCTTCATCAGGTGGTTCCGGGACCGGCAGAGCTTGAACACCAGCGGCAGCTCGTAGTTCTCGAGGTACTTGAACCCTCCCCACACCAGGTTTGAGGACTCCTGACTGGTGACGGCGGCGAAGTCTGCCCGTTCGGCCAGCCCGACCCGGAGGCCGCGGTCGGTAAGGGCGGCGGCCGAGACCGCACCGTTGA
>JBCCFN010000408.1:0-3427 GCA_039029715.1 Actinomycetota bacterium
CCGCAGGCCAATCCGGTGTCGACGTTCCAGTCCTCGTAGGCCGAGATCCAGCGCTGGGCCTTCATGTCGCCCTTGCGAACCATCGGACCAGCCTGCATCGAGGTGTGCATCTCATCACCGGTGCGATCGAGGAAGCCGGTATTGATGAAGCAGACCCGGGACTTGGCGGCCCGGATGCACTCCTTGAGGTTGACCGTGGTCCGCCGCTCTTCGTCCATGATGCCGATCTTGACCGTGTTGGCACCCAGACCGAGCAGCTCCTCGACCCTGGCGAAGACCTCGTCGGCGAAGGCGACCTCCTCCGGGCCGTGCATCTTCGGCTTGACGACATAGATCGACCCGGTCCGGGAGTTGCGAGGCCCGGCCTTGTCCGCCGCCAGGTCGTGGCGGGCGCAGAGCACGGTCACCGCCGCGTCGAGCAGGCCCTCGGGGATCTCGTTGCCGCCGCCGTCGAGCACGGCCTGGGTTGTCATCAGATGGCCGACGTTCCTGGTCAGCAGCAATGACCGGCCGGGCCGGGTTGCGGTGGAGCCATCTGGGGCGGTGAAGGTCTTGTCCTCGCTGAGGCGGCGGGTGAAGGTCTGGTCCCCCTTCGTCACCTCCTCGGTCAGGGTGCCGGTCATCAGGCCAAGCCAGTTGTGGTAGGCCAGGGCCTTGTCCTCGGCGTCGACGGCGGCGACCGAGTCCTCGCAATCGATGATGGCGGTCAGGGCGGCCTCGACCATGACGTCCGCCACCCCGGCCCCGTCGTCGGCGCCGACCGGATGGGTCGGATCGATGACCAGCTCGATGGCGAGGCCGTGGTGTTCGAGTAGCACGGTTGCCGGCGCCTCGGCCGGACCGGTGTGGCCGATGAATGCACCGGCGTCTGCCAGGCCGACGGTCGAGCCTCCATCGGCCTCACCGCGGTCGAGGTCGACCATCAGGGCCCCGTCGACCACCCGGTAGGCGGTCGCGCCGGCATGGCTCCCGGCACCGAGCGGAACGGCGGTGTCCAGGAAGTCACGGGCCCAGGCGATCACCCGGGTCCCCCGGGCCGGGTCGTAGGGGCCGGCCGGTGGCAGGTCCCCGAGGGCGTCGGTGCCGTAGAGGGCGTCGTACAGCGAACCCCAGCGGGCATTGGCAGCATTGAGGGCGTACCGGGCGTTGGTGACCGGGACAACCAACTGGGCGCCGGGGGTGGTTGCGATCTCGGCGTCGACATCGGCCGTGTCGATGGCGAAGTCCGGCCCGTCCGGGACCAGGTAGCCGATCTCCTCGAGGAACGCCCGGTAGGCATCGTGGTCGTGGGCGGCGCCGTTGCGGGCCCGATGCCAGCCGTCGATGGCCGACTGCAGTTCCTCCCGCCTGGCGAGCAGGTCGGCGTTGCGGGGGGCGAAGTCGGCAAGCAGTGCGGCGAATCCCTCGAAGAAGTGCTCGGGGTCCACCCCGGAGCCGGGAAGGGCCTCGTTCACCAGGAACTCGTGGAGGTCCCGCCCCCAGGCCAATCCCGCATGTTCGATTCGTTCGGTGCTCATCTGGTCAGGTGTCCGTTCCTGTAGCCGGCTGCCGGTGACGTGACGACATGGTAAGGTCGACGATTGTTAACAGTCAACAAGATACTGAATCTGCGCTAGGGTACGAACCGTGGTCCTGTCCGTCCAGCACACCGATCTCGCCACCGCGGTGACCGAATCACTCCGCCAGGCCATCGTGTCCGGGGAGCTGTCCCCCGGCGCCCGCCTGGTCGAGACCGACCTGGCGGCCCAGTTCGGGGTCAGCCGCGGCCCGATCCGCGACGCCCTGGCCGAGCTGCAGCACACCGGCCTTGTCGAGCTCCGGGCCCGTAAGGGCAGCTTCGTGGTCGCCCTGGCCGCAACCGACGTGGACGAGATCTACCGGCTCCGGGCCGCGCTCGAGTCACTGGCCGTCCACCAGGCGGTGGCGGCCGGCGTCGACGAGGCCCGGATCACCGGGCTGCTCGCCGACCTGGTCCAGGCCCACGCCATCGGCGACCCGGCCCGGCTCGGCGGGGCCGATATGGCGCTGCACCGGGGCATCGTGGAGGCCGCTCGCAATCGGCGGCTGCTCGAGGCATGGGAACGGCTGGCTGACCAGACCCTGTTGCTGTTGGTCGGCCTGACCGCCATCGACACCGACATCCAGGACCCGGCCGGCGACCATCGCCGGATCGTCGAGCGGCTGGTTGCCGGTGACGCAGACGGCGCTGCAAGCGCACTGGCCGCCCACCTGGACACAGCTCGACGGCTGGTCATGGCGGCGTTCGGAGACGGCCGCGCCGCAGGCTGAGGCCGGTCCGGACTCAGCCCGTCGGGCTACCGAGCTTGCTCGATCCGAACTCGACCATCCGGGCCACGGTCTGGAAGTTCTCGAGCGTGACCTCGACCGGGTCGACCTCGAAGCCGAGCTCGTCCTCCAACCACTGGGTGATACGAACGACCCCGAGCGAGTCGACCGCACCGCTCAACAGCAGATCGGTCTCCATCGTCACCGGCTCGGGACTGATCGAGATCTCCGTGTTGATGTGGGCCAGGAGCCGCTCAGACCATTCCGCCGACATCAACCGACCGTCTCCAGATCCTGATCCGCATCGTCGGTGGCCGGCCCGGGGCCGGCGGTCGGGAGCAGCCGATCATTCGACGCCTCGTATCGCTGGATGGCGAAGGCGATCAGGGTGAAGCCGGCGACCCACCACAGGATGCGGGGGAAGTCGAAGACCGGATCGACGATGGCGTCGGTGCTGAGGTCGACCTCGAAGGCCCGCTCGATCATCCAGGCCACGGCCAGGACGGCGAGCACCACGGAGACCACAACGAAGAACGGGCGGTACTGGACGGTCCGCCGGAGCAGGAACAGCCCGGGGAACAGCAGCAGGACCACGATGACCTGGCCGATCTCGATACCGATGTTCCGGCCGAGCAGCGAGATCAGCTGGGTGGAGCGGGAGACCTCGAGCCCAGAGATCAGCGAGGCGAAGCCCAGCCCATGGAACAGCCCGAACACGAACGCAAGCCACCACTCCTGGTTCGGAACGATCGGGCGGATGTTGTGGAGCGCCGCGGCAGCGATCGAGATGGCGATGATCGACTCCACGATGCGAGGCGACGGCAGCGGCACGATCTCCAACCCGGCCAGGGTGAACGTGATCGAGTGGGCGATGGTGAACATCGTGACGACCTTGAGGACCCGCCACAGCGAGGTCATGAAGGTGTCGGTCGGCTTCCAACCGTTGCGGAACACCAGCACCGAAGGCAGCAACAGGACCAGGACGAACAGGATGTGGTCCGGGCCGGTCTTGATGTGGTCGACGCCCAACTTGATGCTTGACCACAGGTTCTTCAGCACGCTGGTTTCGCCGAGGTCGATCGTCTGGACCCGGTTGCCGTCGCTGAAGGTTGCCAGGTCGTCGAACCCGTTGTCGATGACG
>JBCCFN010000409.1:0-3388 GCA_039029715.1 Actinomycetota bacterium
CCGGGTCGGTGGCCGACTCCGCCCGGGAGGGTGGCGTCCGGGTCAGCGCCGGCGAGTCTGCCCTCATCGACCGGCTGACGGGAGCGCTGCGGGGCTGAGCCTTCCGCTCCGCAGTCAGCCGTCCGGGTCGAACCGAGCGTCGGTCTCGGCCCACCACGCTGCGGCCGCCGGACCCCACGCCGCTCGACGCTCGCCGAAGGCCGCGGCGGCCCGGTGGCCCGGCCAATCGGCCGGGAGCAGCTCGGCCGGGAGGTCGGGGTCGAGGAACGGAAACCGACGCCACCGGTGGACGAGCAGCACCAGCTGTCTGACCGCTGCTGCCGGATCATCGTCACCCGCTGGACCCGGAAGCGGCGTGGCGGCGAGTTCGGCCAGGAACGCTCGATAGCGACCATCGATCTCGGCCAGATCCCAGGCTCGGGCCGCCAGCTCCTTCGGTGTGCCGACCTGGCCGAGTTCGGCCCGAAACGCCGCCGCCCCCTCGACCCCGAGCTCGGCCAGTACCCGGGCCGCCTCCGGCTCCCGACTCGGCCACGGGGAGATCCAGGTCCCCTGGCCGAGCGAGCCGAATCCGGCCCACGTCAGCCCGACGGTCAACCGGTAGCGGAGGTTGCGCTTGGCCTCCGGCACGCTCGCCAGCACGATCGACCACCGCCCGTCCCACCCGTCGCCGGTGTGTCCGAAGCCGTAGATGCGAGCCGCCCCGTCTGTCAGGAGCCGCCGGCTGTGGTCGGTCAGGCGCTGCCGGGTCTGTCGACCGACCCGCTCCCGCCGGAGCCAGCCCCGGTCATGGAGCCGACCGATCGCCTGTCTGGCCGCCTTGTCCTGGATCCCCAGGAGGTCGAGTGTTGCCGTCAGCGTCTGGGTCCAGGCCGTCCCGCCCGATGGTGCCATCAGCTCGCCCAGAACGGTGATCAGTAGATCCCGGCTGCTCTCGGCACTGACCGCGCCGGCCCGCGTGGTGCCCAGGACCGGCGCCAGGGCGACATCCCCCGGCCCCGGCAGCTCACTGGTCGCCTGCCCACGTACTACGGATTTGTTGTGCTCAGCAATGGATCCATGGTATATCAACAGAACAGTCAGTGCTGTGAACCGGACCAACCCACTGTCGGAGGCACCAGATGACCGTGACCGATGCTCCAACCTCGGCGGCCGCCGCTCCGGTCACGTTCCAGCGGGAACCGGGGAGCTACCGGCACTGGCGGTTGTCCGTGGAGCCGCCGCTTGCTCGATTGTCGATGGCCGTCGACCCCGAGGGTGGCCTGCTCGGCGACTACGAGCTCAAGCTCAACAGCTATGACATCGGTGTCGACATCGAGTTGGCGGACATCGTCCGCCGGCTCCGGTTCGAGCATCCCGAGGTCCGGTGCGTCGTACTCGACAGCGGAATCTCGGGGGTCTTCTGTGCCGGCGCCAACATCCGGATGCTGGCCGCCGCCGACCATGGTCACAAGGTCAACTTCTGCAAGTTCACCAACGAGACCCGGCTGGAGATGGAGGAGGCGTCTGCCAACTCCGGGCTCCGATTCCTGGCTGCGGTCAACGGAGCGTGCTCCGGCGGTGGGTACGAGTTGGCCATGGCCTGCGACCACATCCTGTTGATCGACGATCGGTCCAGTTCGGTCTCGCTTCCCGAGGTCCCGCTGCTCGGGGTCCTGCCAGGCACCGGCGGCCTGACCCGACTGACAGACAAGCGCCACGTTCGCCGGGACCATGCGGACGTCTTCGCCACCAGGGCCGAAGGCATACAGGGGGCCGAGGCGGTCCGGTGGCGGCTGGTCGACGAGATCGCGCCGCCGTCCACCTTCGACGAGGCGGTGACCGCTCGGGCCCTGGCTCTGGCCGAGACCTCGGACCGGGACGTCGCGGCGTCGCCGGTCACGCTGGAACCGCTCGACCCGGTGGTCGAGGCCGACCGCCTGACCTACCGCCACGTCACCGCCACCCTGGATCGGGCCGGCCGAAGCGTGGCCGTCGAGATCCGGGCCGACGCCGCCCCGTCCTGGCCGCTCCGATGTGCCAGGGAGCTCGACGATCTGCTGTGCCACCTCCGGTTCAACGAGCCGCTGCTCGGCACGATGACGCTGACCACGGTCGGAGATCCGGCGGATGTGCTGGTCCATGATCCCGCCCTCGCCGAGCCAGACGGTCACGCCGAGCGGGAGACCGCCCTGCTGTGGGCCCGGGTGCTGTCCCGGCTGGATCTCACCGCGCGGTCGCTCATCGCCACCATCGCTCCGGGCTCGTGTTTCGTCGGGATCCTGGCCGAGGTCGCCCTGGCTACAGACCGGACCTTCATGCTCGACGGGATCTTCGAGGACGATGACGATCCGCTGCCGCCGGCGGAGATCCAGCTGACCGCAGTCAACGCCGGCCCCATGCCGATGGCAAACGGCCTGACCCGGCTGCGGTCCCGGCTGTGGGGCCACGACGACCTGATCGAGGCGGCAGAGGCCCGGTTGGGGGAGCGGCTCGATGCGGCGGCCGCCGCCGAGCTGGAGCTGGTGACCTCCACCCCGGATGACCTCGACTGGGACGACGAGGTCCGGCTGGCGATCGAGGAGCGGGCCAGCTTCTCCGCAGACGCACTGACCGGCATGGAGGCCAACCACCGGTTCTGCGGCCCGGAGACCATGGCAACCAAGATCTTCTCCCGGCTGAGCGCCTGGCAGAACTGGATCTTCATCCGCCCGAACGCCAGCGGCCCAGACGGCGCACTTCGTCGCTACGGCACCGGCAGCCGCCCCGAATTCGACCACCGCCGAACCTGAACGACCCTGGAGGAACCCATGTCCGGCATCGACTACAGCGAGCGCATCCCGAACAACGTCAACCTGTCAGACGATCGCCGGCTCCAGCGGGCGCTCGAGAACTGGCAGCCAAGATTTGCCGACTGGTGGTCCGAGATGGGTCCCGCCGGCTTCCAGCACAACGAGGTCTACCTCCGGACCGCAGTCGACGTCGGCCGGGAAGGGTGGGCCCACTTCGACCACGTCAGGATGCCGGAGTACCGGTGGGGGATCTTCCTGTCCGATCCCGAGCCCGATCGGACGATCGGCTTCGGCGACATGAAAGGGGCGCCGGTCTGGCAGGAGGTCCCGGGCGAGTTCCGAACCGACCTCCGCCGCTTGATCGTGGTCCAGGGTGACACCGAGCCGGCGTCTGTCGAGCAGCAGCGCCAGCTCGGGCTGACCGCCCCGAGCCTCTATGACCTCAGGAATCTGTTCCAGATCAACGTCGAGGAGGGCCGCCACCTGTGGGCCATGGTCTACCTGCTGCACGGCTACTTCGGCCGAGACGGCCGGGACGAGGCCGACGCCATGCTCGAGCGCCATTCCGGAGACGCCGATCAGCCCCGGATCCTGGAGGCGTTCAACGAGGAGACGCC
>JBCCFN010000410.1:0-3387 GCA_039029715.1 Actinomycetota bacterium
ACCGGTGATGACACCGACGACACCGAGGCCTCGGACGTCGGGACGATCGACGAGGCCCTGGCCGAGCAGCAGGCGGCTGCGGACGCAGCCGAAGACACGGCGGAAGCCGAACCTGTCGTCCCGGGCGAGCAGCTGCCGTGCCCGGCCGAGGACGGCTCCTCGCCGGCGACGCTCGAGTTCCCGGCCGCCCCGCCGAGCTGCACCGACCCGGCGGCCACCTACATCGCAACGTTCGACACCAACCTCGGCACCATCACCGCCGAGTTGGATGCGGCCAAGGCGCCGGAGACGGTCAACAACTTCGTCTACCTGGCCCGGTACCACTACTACGACGGCACCCAGTTCCACCGGATCATCGAGGACTTCATGATCCAGGGTGGGGACCCAAACGGTGATCCGCCAGGCACCGGCGGCCCGGGCTACACGATCGCAGAAGAGGTCCCCCAGCCCGGGGAGTACCAGGTCGGCTCGCTGGCCATGGCAAAGCGGACCGCACCCGGCACCACCGGGGCGCAGTTCTTCATCGTCACCGGCCCGGCCGGTGAGGGCCTCCCGCCGGAGTACTCGCTGTTCGGCCAGGTCACCGAGGGGCTGGAGGTCGTCCAGGCCATCGAGGTCCTCCCGACCGACGAGCGTGACGCCCCGACCGAGGACATCATCGTCAACTCGATCACGATCACCGAGGCCTGATCGGCCAAGCGATCAGGGCCCGATCACGGGTGATGTCGGTAGCGGCGGGCCTCTCCCCACACGTGACTGCGGATCCCGGTCGGACCGAGGTCGAAGCGGTCCTGGGTTGTGACAACCAGCCCGGCGGCCCGCAGCGCTGCCGGGACATCACACTCGAAGTCGTGACCGAGGCGTCGACGCCACAGCGGCCGACCGAGCCGCTGGGCCAGTCGGCGCCAGCCGAGCCCGGCCGTCGGCTCAACGAAGACCAGGGACCGGACCGGCACCTCGCCGACCACCGGCTCGGCCAGGACGGCGGCCAGCTGCGCCCGGTCGTCTGCCGTCCACCGCCAGAGGACCGCATCTGCCATCAGCACCACGGTCCGCTCGGTGACCCGCTCCCGCTGCCGGTCGAACGGCGCAGCAGACAGCTCGACCACCACCCCGGGCTCTGCCGGGTCGGCGCCGGCGGCACCGCAGCGGGCGGCGGCGGCCAGGTGAGCCCGGGCACGGGCCGCCGCCAGATCGGCCGGGGCCAGGTAACTGTCGGTCATCGCCCGTGAACGGTAGTTTCATTGTCTTGAGTTGCCGACCGTCTCCCGGCTCGCCGATCGCGGCGGACCGCCGATCGAGCTGATGGACTTCCCGGTCGAACAGGTCCTGCTCCCCGAGCCAAGCCGGTGGCAGTTCCCGACCCTGGCCGAGATGAACGGCGCCGAGGATCTGGTCGCCGTCGGCGCCGACCTGGAACCGGGCACCCTGCTGGGGGCCTATGCCGCCACCTGTTTCCCAATGCCGGTCAACCGCAAGCAGATCGGCTGGTTCAGTCCCGACCCCCGGGGCGTCCTGCTGCCGGATCGGCTCAAGGTCAGCCGCTCACTCCGGCAGTCGGTCAAGCGGTACCGGGTCACGGTCAACCAGGCGTTCGACGAGGTCCTGTCCGGCTGCGCCGATCCGGCCCGCCCGATGGGGTGGATCGACCATCGGATCCGGAGGGCCTACACCCGGCTCCACCGGATGGGGTGGGTCCACTCGGTCGAGGTGTGGGACGACGAGGGCCTGGCCGGCGGGCTCTACGGGGTGGCGATCGGCCGACTGTTCGCCGGCGAGTCGATGTTCCACCGGCGACGTGACGCCTCGAAGGTGGCGCTGGTCCACCTGGTCGAACGGGTCGGCGCGGTACCGGGAGCGGTGATCGACATCCAGTGGCTCACCCCCCACCTGGCCTCGTTGGGGGCCGAGGCCCTGACCAGGGCCGACTACGCCCGATTGCTGGCCTCGGCGTTGGCCGACGGGCCCCGCTGGGCCGAGGCCGGCGGTCTAGACTGAGCTTTAGTCGAGCCGTTCCGGACCGATAGACGACAGGGGGCACACCGCCGTGCTCGGCTTCGGTGCCCCGCCCGATCTCGTTCGCCACACCGCCGCCAGGGAAGGTTCGTTGCAGCAGTTCAATCCCACCTCCAAGAGGCTCCGGCGGTGACCACCCGCTCGGCTGCGCTCCCGGCCGTCGTCTGCGGCATCGCCGGTCTGGTGGCCGGCGTCGCCGGCGTGTTGCTCCAGCAGCCGGTACTCGGTGCCGTGGCCGGCGTCCTTGCCGCCGGTGCCGGTCTGGTTGCGGCCAGGCTCGCCGCCAGGCTCCACGAGCAGAGCCAGGTCCAGCACCTGGTCGAGGAGGAGCTGCGGAGCGTGCGGGGCTCGGCCAAGGCCACCGAGGCGTCCCTGCGGGAGGAACTGACGGCCAGCCGGGCCCGCTTCGAGCAACTCAGCGAGAACAACGACCGGTACGCCGACGCCGGCCTCGATCCCCTGACCGACGAGATCACCGGCCTGTTCAGTGAGAGCTTCTTCGGCGTCGCCCTCGACTCCCGGGTCGCCGCCGCCCGCCGCCATCTCCGTCCGGTGGCTGTCGTCCTGATCGAGGTGGTCGAGGGCCTCCCGACCGACGAGCCCCAGCCGACGGACGCCACCCTGGTGGCCGAGGCGGTCACCACCACCCTCCGGGAGTCGGACACCGCCTGCCGGATGCAGCGGGGCGAGTTCGCCCTGCTGCTCGAGGACACCCCGGAGAACGGGGCGATCTGGACGGTGGAGCGGATCCGCCGGCACCTGGCCGAGCGCAACCCACAACTGACCATGTGGGCCGGCGTCGCCTGCTACCCGGCCCATGCCTTCTCCCCCGGCGAGTTGCTCGGCGCAGCGGACGCCGCCCTGACCTCGGCCAAGGAGTGGCGCCAGGACCGGATCGAGGTGGCCCTGACCGCCGCGGACTGACCGCCCCGCCCGGGTAGGTCACAACCGGCGATCCGGCACCTACCATTGCAGTCGTGGACACCCCCGTCCCACCTCCGACGAGCGCCCTGGTGGTGTATCGGCCACTGGTCGAGCGGCTGATCGCCGCCCTCGGGGCCCTGGTCACCCACCAGGTGGCCTACACCGCGGCGGCCGGACTCCCCCGATTCGGGATCGAGGTCCCGGCCGCGGTCGATCACGGCCACCTCTCGGCCCAGTGGGTCATCGTGGCGCCACTGGCTGTCGCCGCCATCGCCGCATTCATCGTCTGGCAGCTCCGAAACCTCGGGTTCCGGACCACGCTGTCCGGCCGACGGCTCGGTGGACTGGTCGCCGGGTTCTTCATCGTCCAGGAGATCGTGGAGGGCCTGCTGGCCAGCCGGTCGGTCTGGTCGGTCCTGACCCACCCGGCCAGGACCGCCGGGTGGG
>JBCCFN010000411.1:0-3366 GCA_039029715.1 Actinomycetota bacterium
CGGTCCTCCGCCGGCCAAGGTCTACTACATGATAGACTTTGCGTGGGGAAACGGTAGCTGCACAACGGGAGCAGGAGGTGGCCGATGGCCCGTCCATCGGGGAGGCCCATGCGGGACGAGCTGTTGGCCGAGGCTCGGACTCGGATCCAACAGGCCGGGGTCAGCGGGTTCAGCTACGGCGATCTGGCATCGACCCTCGGGATCAAGGCCCCGTCGATCCATCATCACTTTCCTCGCAAGGACGACCTCGTGGCCGAGGTCGCCGCCCGCTACCGGGCCGAGTTCGCCGAAGCGGTCGAGGCGATCGCCAGCGCCGAGCCAGCGGCCGATGCCGCATCCTCCGATCGGATCCGGGCCTACGCCAGACTCTTCGCCACCACCGCGGCTGCCGACCTGCAGTGTCTGTGCGGGGCGATCAGCGCCGACTGGGTGGCGGTCGGTGAGCAGACCCGGGCCGAGGTGACTGGCTTCTTCGCCGAGCAGGCGGACTGGCTGCGTGGCCAGTTGGCGGCCGGCGTGGCCGGCGGCGAGTTCCGGTCTGACGTCGACCCGGCCCGCCAGGCCACGCTGCTGCTCACCGCCCTGGAGGGGGCCATCGTGCTCAGTCGGGCCGGTGACCGGGCCGACCTGGCCAGCCGGGTGGCGGACGACCACCTGTCCCTGCTGACGCCGACCATCGGCGGCTGAACGGCCAGGCGGCGACCCTGGTTCGTGACAGGCCAGGGGCGATGCCTCATCTTTCGCGACCCGACGCCGATGAAGCAAGCGGAAGAACAGCTAGCAGCGAGGCATCTACTCCCATGTATCGACCCATCTCCAAGCTGACCGCCGGGCTGGCCATGGCCGCCGGCACCGGCGCGTTGCTTGCCGGACCCGCCGCGGCCCAGGCGACCGAGGTCCAGCCGGACATCGGCGTCTTCGCCGACAACGCCTTCATCGTCATCTGCGGCACCCTGGTCATCTTCATGCAGGCCGGCTTCGCCATGGTCGAGGCCGGGCTGACCAGGGCCAAGAACGCCGCCCACATGATGTTGAAGAACCTGCTCGACTTCGTCGTCGGCTCCACCGGGTTCGCCCTGATCGGCTATCACATCGCCTTCAGCGGCTCCGGCTACCTGGGCTACGACTGGAAGTGGGGTGGTCCCCTGGACGCCGCACCCGGTGCGGACAACCTGACCATGCCGGTCCATTTCTTCTTCAACATGGGCTTCGCCGCCGCAACCGCGACCATCGTGTCCGGTGCGGTCGCCGAGCGGGTCCGGTTCCGGGCCTACTTCATCTACGCCATCGGGATCTCGACCCTGGTCTACCCGGTGATCGTCAGCTGGACCTGGGGCGGCGGCTGGCTGTCCTCGATGGGCACCCCGTTCATCGACTTCGCCGGCTCCACGGTGGTCCACGCAACCGGCGGCATGGCCGCCCTGGTCGGCGCCGCCATCCTCGGCCCCCGCATCGGCCGGTTCGACGAGGACGGCAACTCGCTGCCGATCCCCGGCCACAACCTGCCGCTCGCCATCCTCGGCGTGTTCATCCTGCTGATCGGCTGGTTCGGGTTCAACAGCGGCTCGCTGCTGTCCGCTGACATCCAGATCGGTATGATCGCCGCCCTCACCGCCATCGGCGCCGGCACCGGCGGCATCGGCGCAACCATCGCCTCGTGGCTGACCGTGAAGACGCCGGACGTGACCCTGATCGGGAACGGCGTCCTCGGCGGCCTGGTCGGTGTCACCGCCGGCGTGGCAAACCTCAGCATCTTCGGTGCCGCCCTGATCGGCATCGTGTCCGGCGTGATCGCGACCAACGGTGTGCTGCTGCTCGACCGTAAGCGGATCGACGATCCGGTCGGCGCGGTGCCGGTCCACCTGTTCTGTGGCATCTGGGGCACCCTGGCCCTCGGCTTCCTGGCCGATCCGGACGCCGTCCCCGGCGGTGACGGCCCGGCCGGCATCCTCTACGGCGGCTCCGGCGCCCAGCTGGTCAGCCAGTTGATCGGCGTCATCACGATCTGCGCCTTCGCCGGTGTTGCGGTCGGGATGCTGTTCATGGTCCTCAAGTCGGCAGACATCCTCCGGGTCTCCCCCGAGGTCGAGGCCGCCGGTCTCGACCTGGCCGAGCATGCCACCCCGGCCTACAACGACGACTACGTCGACTACGGCTCCGAGGCCGACGAGCTCGACGATCTGCTCGACGATCTGACCTCGGCGTGAGCCGGGGCCGAGACCGGGCGACCGAGACGCGGAACGAACGAGAGAAGGGACCGAGCCGATGAGCGGCGAGGACGATCGCCAACAGCGGGACCTCCATCTGTTGATGAAGTCCTACAAGGCGCTGGAGGCCGAACAGCAGGACCTCGAGTCCGAGTCCGCTCCACAGGAGCGGTCGGACGATACCGACGAACGATCGGCATCACCGGGGCGCCGCGCCACGGACGCCGATCCCGAGCCTCGGAGCGACGACGTCGTCATGTATCGCGGGCGTCCGGTCCGGCGAGGTCGGAGCACGGCCCACGGTGCCTCGTCCCAGAAGCCGTCCCAGTTCCGTGGCGCCGGTGGCGGTGGCAAGCGCCGGTCGAGCGACCGGAAGCCGGCCGCCGGAGCCGATCGCATCAAGCAGGCCCTGGCCAGCCTGGCCGAGATGCACGAGGACGGGCTGATCACCAAGGCCGAGTACGACGCAAAGCGACGCCAGCTGCTGGACCGGCTGTAGCCGGGTAGAGGGAAGCGACGATGAGCCAGACCAATCACACGATCGAACCGATCCGGGCCCACGGTGGGCTCCGTCGCCTCCGCCGGGGTGACCTGTCGGACCAGCGGGAGCTGGACTCGACGATCCTGACTCGGGCCAAGTTCCGGACCGCACTCCAGACCGAGATCGAACGGGCGGTCCAGGACGATCTGACCCTCCTGGTCGCCGCGGTCCAGATCCGGCCGCTCCCCGGCCAGCGCGACGATCGGCTGACCGGTCGCCGGCTCCCGGACGAACTGCTCGAGCGGATTCGATCGGTCAACGACAACATCCGGCTGATGATCGTCGACGCCTCAGAGCTGCTGCTGATGCTGCCGTCTGTCCGCCGCCGACCGGACGGTGAGGCGGCGGTCAACCACCTGGTCGAGGTACTGAGCGCACCGCTGTCTACCGACGGACTCGACCACCATCTCACCCCGTTGATCGGGGCGGCCATGCTCGGCCAGGAGAGCCCGTCCGCCGACCTGCTGGTCGACGGGGCCCGGCTGGCCCTGGCCGAGAGCGACAAGCTCCAACCGGCCATGATGTTCCACCCGTACCAGCGGGTCCGCCGGGAGCGGCGGTCAGACATGCAGGCCGATCTCCGAGCCGCAGTGCTGGCAGACGAGATCGGGGTCGCCC
>JBCCFN010000412.1:0-3351 GCA_039029715.1 Actinomycetota bacterium
CGATGTTGCGCGCCAGGATCCCAGCTATCTGGGAGGCGGTACCCAGGACACAGGCGTCCTCGTTACGGACACTGGCGCCGCGGATGACTTCTATGAGCTTCTTTCCGCGACCGGCGAACGGCCCGTCGAGTTGGCGGACCTCGTCGAACCGGTCGTTGGCCAAGAGCCGGAGGAACACTCGGGCCCCGTCGCCGAGGCTTCGGTGGAGGTCGGCCAGGGCCATCGGCACCGCCGCCGTCGATAGGTGGAGATGGACCCGATTCGATACCGCCCCGCCCAGGCTTCCCGGCCGGAGCGGCAGGTCCTCGACCAGGGCTCGGACCCGGAGGGCGTGCGGGGCGTGGTCCGGCACCAGGGCCAGCATTCCTGCCGCCGCATCGAGGGCGATGGCCGGCGCGGCGACGTCCGCCAGCTGCCAACCGGGCCCGGTCCCGAGGTCCACCACGGGGCGGCCGGCCCGGGCTTCGTCGACCCAGCGGACCGCTTCGGTGTCCTGGACGTCACGTTCTGCGGCCCAGGCCGTGGCCCCGGTTTCGTAGACCTCGATGGTTCGTCGTTCGACTCCGGGATTGGGCAACGGACCTCCTCGCCGGTTCGTCCGGTTCCGCGACGTGCCGCTCTGGATCGTCCCGCACGGTAGCCTGCGGCGTCATGAACCCGCTCGTCGCAGAGGCCCGGTCGGTCCTGGATGGCAATTGGACCGACGGGGCGACCAAGCCGGCCCCGGCCCTGTACCCCCACCAGTGGAGTTGGGACTCGGCGTTCGTGGCCATCGGCAACCGCCATCACCGGTGGGAGCGGGCGGTCGCCGAGCTCCGGTCGCTGTTCGACGCCCAGTGGCCGAACGGCCTGGTCCCCCACATCGTGTTCAGCGACGTTGACGGCGACTACTTCCCGTCCCCGGCGTTCTGGCAGGCTGACGTCGTCACCGGGACGGGGGCAACGGTCCGGACCTCGGGGATCTGCCAGCCGCCCGTCCACGCCACCGCGCTTCGGCTGGTCATCGATGCCGCATCGGCCGGCGGCATCGACCGGAGCCGGGTCGATGCAGCGCTGGCCGAGCTGGTGCCGAGGCTCGCGGCCTGGCACGACTATCTCCACCGGGACCGGGCCGTGGCCGGCCCGCTGGTCGAGATCTGGCACCCATGGGAGTCGGGGATGGACAACAGCCCGGTCTGGGATGCCCCGCTGGCCGCCCTCCGGTTCGGCCCGGACGACGTGCCGGACTTCCAACGGGTCGACACCGAGCACGCAAACGCCGCCGACCGGCCGACCGATGACGACTACGACCGCTACGCCTACCTGGTGGCGAACCTCCGAGCCGAGGGTTATCGACCGGCGAATCCGGCCGGGCTCCCGTTCCGGGTGGCCGACGTGCTGTTCAACAGCGCCCTGGTCAGGGCCGAGCGGGATCTGGCGGTGCTGATCGAGCTGGCCGGCGGTAACGGGGCCGAGCGGTCCCGACTGGCGGACCGGGTCGCCGATGCGATCGAGACCCAGTTGTGGGACGAAGAGGCAGGCCTGTACCTCGACCGGGATCAGGTCGCCGGGGCGCCGATCCCGGTGCGGATCTCCGGTGGCCTGATGCCGCTCCTGCTCGGATCGACGAACCGGGCTCGGACGGCCGCTCTGATCGACACCCTGCTGTCCGACTTCGCCGTCCCGGTCGCCGGAACCGGAGCCGGTCCTGGCCGCGAAGCCGGCGGGGTCGCGGTGCTGACCGTCCCGGTCGACGCACCGGACTTCGACGCCACCCGGTACTGGCGGGGCCCGAGTTGGATCAACATGATGTGGTTGTTGGCCGAGGGCCTCGACTCCTGTGGCGAGGCCGAGGTTGCCGCTCGAGTCCGTCGGGGGGTGTGGGAGTTGGTCTCTTCCGCCGGGTTCGCCGAGTACTTCGACCCCAGACGAGGTCTGGCCCTCGGTGGCGCGGACGGGCGATTCTCGTGGTCGGCTGCGCTGCTGATCGACATCGCCGAACGATTCGGTGCGTCGGCCGGGGACTGATCAGCCGACGTCCGGGGCGGCGGCCAGGACCGAGGTCGGGATGTCGACCACCCGGGCCCGAAGCCACTCGCCGAGCGCCTTGGCCTGCGGATCCTGACGGGTCGACGCCGCCACACCCTCCTCCAGCAGGCCGCGAACCACGAAGTTGAGCGAGCGGATCGCCGGGAACCGATGTCGTTCGATCGGCAGGTCGGCGGTCTCCGGCAGCAGGTCCCGCAACCGGTCGACGGTCAGGGTGTTGTCAAGCCAGGCCCACCCGGCGTCGCTGCGGGCGTAGACCCCGAGGTTGGCATCGCCTCCCTTGTCTCCGGATCGGGTGCCGACGACCCGGCCGATCGGGGCGGCTTCGGTCTGGCCCCCGGGAGCGGCCCGGCTCGGCTCGATCGCCACGTCGAGGGCCGGTCCGGGCGGGTTGGTGGAGTCGACCATGGTGGTCCGGCCGTCGAGGTGGACGTACTGGGGGACGAGCGCAGCGGGAACGGTCGCCGGGCGATAGACCCCGAACGGGGCGCCGGCCCCCGGTCCGCCACCCAACCCGTACATCCCGGGGATCGACGACAGACCGGTGTGGACCAGGGCGTCCGAGAAGGCTCGGCCGACCTTGCGCTCGTCCGGATCCTTGACGGTCAGCTTCCACACCGCCGCCGCCTCCTCCTGACTGGCCGGGTCGGTCTTGTCGGTCCGGACCAGTCGGCTGCTGACCGACTGGAAGTCCTCCGGCCCGAAGGGGCAGGCCTCCCAGAACGCGGTCTCGGCGAATCGGGCCTTGGCCTCGATGTCCAGTCCGGTCAGGGCCACCCCGACCGAGTTTCGATAGCCACCCATCTGGTTCATGGCGACCTTGAGGGTCTGTGGCGGCGCCTCGCCCCTGGTGCCGGAGATCCGGACCCGATCCGGGGCGACCTGGGTCAGCTCCACCGTGTCGAACCGGGTGGTGACGTCCGGTCCGAGGTAGGCCGGACCGCCGATCTCGTACAGCAGCTGGGAGGTCACGGTCCCGACCGTCACCGCCCCGCCGGTCCCGTCGTGCTTGCCGATGATCGAGGACCCGTCGGCCGCTACCTCGGCCCACGGGAACCCGAACCGGGTACCGGTCGGGTCGTCGAACCCGTCGATCTCGTGGAAGAAGGAATAGTTGCCGCCGGTGGCCTGGCCGCTGCACTCGATGACATGGCCGGCGACCACTGCCCCGGCCAGTCGGTCCAGGTCGGTGCGGGCCCAGCCGTGCCGCCACGCCGCCGGCCCCCACACCACCGCGGCAACGGTGACCCCGCCCGTGATGACGATGTCCGCTCCCGGGGTCAGGGCCTCGCCGAAGCCCCCCCAGCCCAGGTAGGCGTTTGC
>JBCCFN010000413.1:0-3350 GCA_039029715.1 Actinomycetota bacterium
CGGACGGCGACGGGTCCCACTCCCGGTACTCGATCCCGCTGTTCTACAACGCGACCGCCGACTACCCGATGACCTGCCTGCCGACCTGCTGGGACGAGGACAACCCGCCCCGCTACCCGCCGATCTCCTACCTGGAGAGCCAGGGCGTGGTCCAGGGCGAGTGACCGACCCCCGCCTCCTCCTGGCGGACGCCGCGGCAAGGGCCGCCGCCCACCTGGCCGGACTGGACGACCGGGCCGTCTTCCCGCCGCCGGAGGCGGTCGCTGCGCTTGCCGAACTGGACGTCGCACTGCCGACCGTCGGGCGGGACCCCCACGACGTGCTGGCCGAGCTGGACCGCCTCGGGGGCCCGGCCACCGTCGCCAGCCCCGGTGGTCGCTACTTCGGGTTCGTCACCGGTGGTGCCCACCCCGTCGGGGTCGGGGCGGCGTGGCTGGCCTCGGCGTGGGATCAGAATGCGGCCATGGCCGCGATGTCGCCGGTGGCGGCAGCACTGGATCGGGTCGCCGGCCGGTGGATCACCGAGCTGCTCGGCCTGCCGGTCGGAGCGACGCCGACCTTCACCGCCGGGACGTCATCGGCGAACGCCACCGCCATGGCCGTGGCCCGGGACCGGCTACTGACCGAGGCCGGCCACGACGTGGTTGCCGACGGGCTGTTCGGGGCGCCACCGCTGCGGGTCGTGGTCGGCGACGCCCATTCCAGCGTGACCAAGGCACTCGGGCTCCTCGGCCTCGGTCGTGACCGGGTGGTCCGCGTGCCGACCGACCGTCAGGGTCGCATCGTGGCCGACGAGCTGCCGGCCCCCGGCGAGCCGACCCTGATCGTCACCCAGGCCGGAAACGTCAACACCGGGTCGAGCGACCCGTTCGACCGGATCGCAGACCACTTCGCCGGTTCCCCTCACTGGATCCATGTCGACGGGGCGTTCGGGCTGTGGGCGGCGGCCGCTCCTGAACGCCAGGTGCTTGTGGCCGGTGTCCAGCGGGCCCACAGCTGGGCCACCGACCTCCACAAGTGGTTGAACGTGACCTACGACTCGGCGGTGGCGATCGTCCGGGACGCGCAGGACCTGACCCGGACGTTCACCGTCGGCGCCGCCTACCTGGCGAACGAGGCCACGCTCGACCCGGTCCACCGCGGACTGGACATGTCGCAACGGGCCCGGGCGGTCGAGACCTGGGCGGTGCTTGCCCACCTCGGCCGGGACGGGGTTGCCGACCTGGTCGAGCGGTCCTGTCGCCATGCCGGTCGCCTGGCGGACGAGCTGGGCTCGGCCGGCTTCACCATCCACAACGAGGTGGTGCTCAACCAGGTCCTGGTGTCGCTCGAAGAGGATGGGGCCACCGACGCCCTCCTGGTCGCCATCCCGGGCGACGGCACGCTGTGGGCCGGTGGCTCGATTTGGCACGGCCGCCGGGTCATCCGGCTCAGCGTGTCCGGCTGGGCCACCACCGACGACGACATCACCCGGTCGATCGCCGCCCTGCGACGACTGGCCGGACGGTAGGCGACCCCCGGGGGCCGGGCCGGTCGGCTCTGCCGGCGGGCTCAGCGCCGGTAGCGGAGGAACCGGCCGGCGCCGACGGCGGTGTGGGTCCCGTCCCGGTAGGCGATCCGGCCGTTTACCACCACCAGACCGACACCCTCCGGCTCCTGCTTCGGGTCGTCGTAGGTGGCCGTGTCCCGGACCTCGTCCGGGTCGAACAGCACCAGGTCGGCGAACCGGCCCTCGCCGATCTCCCCCCGGTCGACAAGCCCGAACCGGTCGGCGGACAGCTTGGTCATCCGCCGGACCGCCTCCGGCAGGTCGAGCACCGCCCGATCCCGGACGTAGTGGGCCAGGACCCGGGGAAAGGTCCCGAACAGTCTGGGATGGGGCCGGCCCCGGAGGTCGACCACCCCGTCCGAGCCGACCATCATCAACGGATGGCGGAGGTTGGTCTCGACGTCCGCCTCGTCCATCAGGAACTGGATGCAGATCGTCTTGTCGCCCTCGGGCGCGGTGAGGACCTGGCGGATGACATCACTCGGCGTGATTCCCTGCTCCGCCGCAACGTCGACCGCCATCCGGCCCTCGTAGGCTCGGAACGCCGGGCAGCTGGCGAACCGGATCACCTCGGCCAGGTCCGGGTCGAGACGGTCCAGGTCGAAGTACTGGGCCATCGGGCCGCTGCCGGCCACGTAGGGGTAGACGTCGAGGGTCACGTCCGCCCCGGCGGCGTTCGCCTCGTCGACCCTGGCCAGCGACTGGACCACCTTGCCCCAGTTGTTGCGACCGGCCGCCTTGTGGTGGGACAGCTGGACCGGCAGGCCGGCCTCGGCACCGATGTGGATCGCCTCGTCGACCGCCTCGAGCAGCCGGTCGCCCTCGTTGCGGATGTGGCTGGCATACAGGCCACCGGTGGCCGCCGACTCCCGGGCCAACTCGACGATCTCCTCGGTCCCGGCGTAGCGACCCGGCTGGTAGACCAGGCCAGTCGAGAACCCGCACGCACCCTGCGCCATCCCCTCGGCAACGTGACCCCGCATCCGGTCCAGCTCGGCTGGGGTCGGATCCCGCCGGTCGTTCCCCATCACCAGGAACCGGATGCTGTTGTGGCCCATCAGTGCGACCGCATTGACCGCCGGCGCCGCCTTGGCGACCGCATCGGCGAATCCGGCAAGGTCGGTCCACGTCGGCCGGACCCCGATGAGGCCGCTCGGTTCCCGCTCCCCCGGCACTGCCGGCGCCGCGCTGAACCCGCAGTTGCCGATCACGACCGAGGTACACCCCTGCGCCAGTTTGAACGCCATGTCCGGGTGCCGGAGCAGGGCCCCGTCGTCGTGGGTGTGGACATCGACGAATCCCGGGGCCAAGACCTTGCCGCCGCCGTCGATCGCGGTGGTTGCATCGCCGACCGGTTCGGGCCCGGCGGCCACGATCCGATCCCCGGCAACGCCGACCTCCCCTTCGACGGCCGGCCCGCCGGTCCCGTCGAGGATGCGGACGTTGCGGATGGCCAGGTCCAAGGTCACAGACCGAGCTTAGGATGGCGGTGCGATCGGCGGTAGGTGAGCGCGACCGGCCACTGACTACGGTGACCCGATGGACGATGCGTCGACGAACCGGCAGCAATCGGACCCGGCCGGCCCGATTTGGGACGTCGTGGTCATCGGCGCCGGGGCCGCCGGAGCCGTCGTGGCCGCCAGGGCAAGCGAGGACCAGCGGCGTCAGGTCCTCCTGGTCGAGGCCGGCCCGGACTACGAGGCGCCGTCGACCGTCCCAGACGATCTGATCGACGGACATCGGAACTCGCTCCACGACCACGACTGGCACCTCCGCTACCGGCCGACCGCATCGACCACCG
>JBCCFN010000414.1:0-3340 GCA_039029715.1 Actinomycetota bacterium
CCCCCGCCGTGGCGCCGTTCGCCGGGCCGTGGCCCCACCCCGGAATGCCCGGGGTGGCGGGGCCTGCGGGCCGGCCCACCGCCAGTTTTCACCCCCGGTTGGAGCAGCGGATACCCTCGACCCGGTGACGTCCCAGGCGGTCTCCCCGGTCGCCGACGAACCCGGGGAGCAACCGGGCGCCGTCCCGGCCCAAGCCTGGCGGGCCCTTGCGGTCGGGGCGGCGGGTCTGGTCCTGTTCGGGTTCAACATGACCGCGACCAACCTGGCGTTCGGGTCGATCGCAGACAGTTTTCCAGACGTGTCCGAGACCGTGGTCTCCTGGGTCGCGTCCGGCTACTTCATCGCCTCCGCCGCCTTCCTCCCGCTCGGCGGGAGACTGGCGGACCGGGTCGGCAGACGGCGAGTGTTCAACCTCGGGCTTGCCGGCATGGGACTGTTCGCCGCGGTATCGGCGCTGGCCCCGACGATCTGGATCCTGATCGCCGCCCGGATCGGCCAGGCGATGGCGGCCGCGGCGGTGATCCCGGCCTCGCTGGCCATGGCCCTGCCGGCGTTCCCGGCCAACCGTCGGTCCTCCGCGGTCGCGACCTGGGCCGCCGCCGGCCCCCTGTCCGCCGCCCTGGCGCCGAGCATCGCCGCCGCCCTGCTCGAGGTCAGCGACTGGCGCTGGGTCTACGCCCTGACCGCGCCGCTGGCGGCCGGCGTACTGGCCGCCAGCTTCCTCCACGTCCCCCGGTCCCGGGCCGAGGACGCGCCTGGTCGCCTGGACCTGCTCGGCACCGTCCTGGCCACCGCTGCCATCGCCGCGCTGATCCTCGGCATCGGCCAGGGCTCGACCTGGGGCTGGGGATCGGTGCCGACCGTGACCGCAGTGGTCGCCTCATTCGTCCTCGGTGCCGCGTTCCTGGTCCGTTCCAGCCGCCATCCGACGCCGCTGCTCGACCTCTCGCTATTCCGCAATCCGGAGGTCGGGTTCGGCAACCTGGCCAACCTGTTGATGTCGACAACGTCACTGTCGATCTGGCTGGTCTGGCCACTGTGGCTCGGCCGGGTCTGGGACTACTCGACCAGCCGAATCGGACTGGCCATCACGGTCGGCCCGGTGTTCGCCGGGCTGGCAACGCTGATCGGGGGCCGCCTGGCCGATCGCTACGGGCAGCGGTGGCTGATGATCATCGGCTCGGCCATCGCAACCGCCGCCGTCCTCAACAGCGTGTTCCGGTTCGGGGCCGAACCGGACTACGTCTCGGAGTTCATCCCGACGATCGCCGGCTTCGGCCTCGGCTGGGGCCTGTCCAACCCGAGCATGAACTCCTGGGCCCTCAGCCGGGTCCCGGCCGCCGTGTACGGCGAGGTCAACGCAACATTTAACACGATACGCAACCTTGGCGGGGCCATCGGGGTCTCTGCGGTGGTGGCCATCATCGGCGACGCCGGGACCGAGACCGGCCCGATCCGGTCTGCCACGCTGCAGACGTTCGAGCGGGCCAACCTGTTCCTGGCCGCCAGCATCGGGTTGTCGTGTGTGACGGTCATGGTCGGGACCGCGATACTGGCCGCTCGACACGAGACGGGGGATGCCTGATGGACGGTGACGGACCGCAGTTCGACGAGGTCCTCAATTTCCGGGAGATGGGTGGGCTACCGGCCGCGGCCGGCTCGACGATCCGGCCGGGGCAACTGTTCCGGAGCGGGCACTGGAGCAAGGCAACCGACGACGACGTCGACACCCTGGCCGAGGTCGGGCTGACCACCGTGATCGACTTCCGGACCGAGATCGACCGGACGGCCGACGGCGGACCGGACCGGTTGCCACCGGACCTGCGGTACCTGGCCCTGGAGATGGTCGACGAGAGCGGGATGAGCCACGAGATCCGGTCCACGTTGATGAGCGGCGACCAGGGGCTGGTCGATGCCCGCTTCGGCGACGGTCAAGCCCATCGGCTGGCCACAGACGGGGTGGTCGACATGGCGACAGACCAGACCAAGCAGGCGGTCTTCGGGCGGTTCCTGGCCACCGTGGCCGACGCCGACCGGCGGCCGGTGCTCTGGCACTGCTCCGCCGGAAAGGACCGGGCCGGTTGGGCGGCCACCCTGCTCGGCATCGCCCTCGGCGTTCCTGACGAGGCGTTGATGGAGCACTACCTGGCAAGCAACATCCACCGGCCGGTCGAGTCCCGGATCGCCCACTACCGGACGCTCGGGATCGATGCCGAGGTGCTGCGGCCCTTCCTGTCGGTGCACCGTGACTACCTGGCGGCCGGGCTGGCCGCCATCGACGACGGTTGGCCCAATCGGGACGCCTACCTCGAACAGGCGCTGGGGTTCGGTCCGGACCGGGTGGCGGTGCTGCGGGACCAGCTGTTGGACTGACCGCACCCGGGGGCGCATCCCCCGGTCAATGACGGACCGATCGACCGAAGCGACTAGGTTCGGCTCCATGATCGTGGACTCACTCACCATCGATCGGGCCGCCTTCGAGGCCGGCACCGGTTGGGAGCTGAAACCGGAGGGCGCCTGTAAGGGCGACATCTGCATCCCGCTGGCCGAACCGCCGAGCGGCGACCGGGTCCAGGTCGACGCCCTGGCCGATCAGATGGGGTTGGCCATCGTCGCCGACGAGGCAAACGGTATCTGGTCGATCGGGCCGGACAGCGTCGGCTCCCGGACCCTGGTCACCGCCGAGGCCCCGCCGCTGACCCTCCCCGACCTCGACGGCAACCCGTTCGAGCTGTCATCGCTGCGGGGCCGCAAGGTCCTGATGGTGGCGTGGAGCCCGTATTGAGGTTGCTCCAATGACCTGCCCGTGTGGCAGCGTTTCCGCAACGAACTGCACCCCCAGGGGCTGGAGCTCGTGACCGTGGCCCTGGAGACCGCCGGGCCGGAGCCGTGCCGGCCCTACATCGAGGCGGCGGCGCCCGAGCACCCGAGCCTGATCGACCAGCGCCACCGGACCGCCGAGCTGTTCGGCTTCATCAACATCCCGAATGCGGTCTGGATCGACGAGGACGGCATGATCGTCCGGCCGGCCGAGGCGGCACCGGCCCCACCGTCGCATGCCGGTGCCAGGGGCAACCCGTTCGCCGGGCTTGAGCCGCCGCAGCGGCTGATCGAGATCATGGGCGAGGCGATGAAGATCCAGGCCACGCCGGCCGAGTACGAGGCGGCGATCCGGGACTGGGTGGCCAACGGGTCGGCCAGCCCCTTCGCCATGACCCCCGACCAGGTGATCGCCCGGTCGCAGCCCCGGGATGCGGACGCGGCCCAAGGCCAGGCCCACTTCGAGCTTGCCGCCCACCTTGAGGGCCTTGGCCGTCACGACGCCGCCGTCCCCCACTAC
>JBCCFN010000415.1:0-3338 GCA_039029715.1 Actinomycetota bacterium
AGGCCGACCTGGCCGACGGCCTCGAGATCGACATCGACACCTTCGCCGAGGCGATGGACGTCGACCCGGACGAACTGGCCGAGCAGCTCGAGCTGATCGAGGATCAGGTCAACGGTCTCGACGCCGGCATCCTCCCGCTGCTGTTCTGGGATCCAGACCTCGGTCAGCCCCAGTCGCTCCGCCAGGTCTTCGTCGACCTGCCTGCGGCCGGTGAGGATCCGGCCCTCGACCTGCTGCTCCAGGAACTGGACGCCTGGCTCCTGCCGATGCTGCTCGACGGTTCCCTGGCCGATGCCGATCTCACCGCAGCCCAGGCCGCGCAACTGGCCGAGTTCGGCCTGCTGATCGGATCGGATCAGGCCACGGTGATCCGGTCGGAGCGGGAGCAGTACCGGGACAACGGCGAGACCGAGTACCGGACGGTGGAGGTCACCTACACCGTTGCCGAGCTCGGTGGCGAGGCACTCCAGGACTTCGTGGCCCAGGCCTTCGCCGAGGACCTGGCCCTCCAGCGTCTCCCGTCGGTGCCGTCCTTCGGGCAGCTGGTCGGCATCCTGGCCCGGCTGACGAAGGAGGAGATCGACCGGCTCTTCTCCGAGCTGCGCTACGTGGGCGACGAGCGGGACGACCGGATGGTCGAGGCGTTCCGGCGCAACAACCCCGGGCTCGATGTGGAGGCCATACTCGCCGAGTTCGGCGAGCTGACCTGGCTACCGGCCGTCCTGGCCGGCCGAGCACTACCGCCGACGGATCCAGCATCCCAGGAGCTGTTGATCGGCTTCGTCCAGGCGGTTGGCCTCGTCCCCCGGGCGGTCACCTTCGACCAGGCGCTCAAGATCCTCCGGGGTGAGCGGATCCTCCAGGGCGAGGTGGTGCTCGGCAATCCGACCGGCGGCATCATCCTGTTCGATGACGTCGCGCTGGACGGGATCGACGACGTGGCGACCCGGGCCGGGATCCTGACCGATGGCGACGTCGATGCGGTCAACGCCTTCGCCGAGGCGTTGCTGGCCTCCGGAACCGGCGAGTTCGACCGGTTCGCCACCCTGAGCGACGCCGAACTCGGCGGTGAGCCGCTCGAGTTCAGCCAGGAGATCTTCATCCAGCTCCTGGCGTCGACGGTCGATCTCGACCTGTTGACCGAGAACCAGCTGATCGCCGCCCTCGTCTACATCGATGGTGCGACGACCGCCGGGGACCAGGCCCGCCGCATCGCCAATGCGGTCATCGGCTTCCAGACCACCGCCGCCATCGGCCCGCCGACCCTGACCGAGGGCCAGTACCGCCAGGTCCTCGGCAACGACACCTGGAACTACCTGAACTCCCGGGCCCGGAGCGAGCGAGGTCGGCGCTACAAGGATGGCGACGACTGGTTGACCGACCACTCGAACTCGAAGACCAACCTGGAGCTCCAGAACGAGCAGACCCGGTTCATTTTCGAACACATCGGGGTCCCCGGCTACCACAAGAAGAAGTTCCGGCGGCGCCGGCTCCACCTGGCGGTCGACGGCAACGGCGACACCGCAGCGTTCGTGGTCGAGAAGATCCCGAAGAAGAGCTGGGTCGGGACGGCGTTCACCCTGGTCTTCGCCATCGGTGCCGCCTTCTCCGGCAACGTGTATGCGTCCTACGCCCTGGCCGCCACCCAGTTCGCCCGGGCCGCCCTGGACGGGGACTGGCTCGGCGCATTCGCCGCCGCAGCGTCGACGATCCTCCTGGTCGACGGCCTGGGGCAGGTGGCCGGCAACCTCGGCGTCAGCACCGCCATCGCCGGCTCCTCGGTTGCCGGCTTCCAGACCGCGATCGAAGTGGCGAAGACCGTGTCGATCGGTATCGGGCTTGCGACCTCGATCGCAGACAACGACACGGTCGGCATCATCGTCAACAGCACCCGAGCGCTGGCCAGCGGTGCCGAGGTGTTCGACTACGCAGACACCGCAGACAACCTGGCCACCGTTGCGACCCTCATCGAGTCGGTCGACACCGCGGTCGAGGCGATCGAGAACGACGACATCCTCCTGGCCGCCGCAGCGTCGGCGGGTGCGGTGGCGGCTGGCGCCAAGCTCGGGTCGAGCTCCAACCTCTTCGGACCGGAAACCACCGAGCTCCTCGAAGACGTCTCCGAGACCTTCGACGCAACCGGTCGGACGATCGGTGGGGTCGACCGGACGATCGACGCCATCGAGGACGACGACATCGTCGGTGCTGCGGTCGGGATCCTCCAGACCGGGAGCGCAGCGACCGATCTGGCCTCGGACGGCCTGGTCGGTGACCGGGTCTTCGGCCTCGGCGAGGACGGGGTGGCCTTCGGCGACAAGGTTGCCGAAGCGCTCGACACCGCAGCGACGACGACCCAGACCGTCGATGTGGCGGTCCAGGCGTTCGAGGACGGTGACATCTCGGCCGGCATCACCGCCGTCGGCCAGGCCATCGCCGCCGGCGCCTCGGTGTTCCAGGCCGGCGGCCTCGGCGCCGACCTGCTCGGCCTCGACGAGGACGCCATCCTGGCGGTCGAGGCCATCATCACCACCGCCGAGGACGTCGCCGCCGGCGCCGAGGTCGCCTCGGCCATCGAGCGGGACGACGTGTTCGCCGCCATCGAGATCCTGACCGCCCGGATCGCCGAGAACCAGGGCCCGGATGACTCGCTGGTCGGCCACTACGCCGACCAGCTGTCGAAGCTGACCGCCCTGGCCGAGACGCTGACCCGGATCGACGACCTGGACCAGACCGCGTTCTTCGAGGCGCTGATTCCGGACCTGAATGCGCTCGGGACCGCGCTGGAGTCCCGGGACGAACCGCTCCCGCTGTTCGCAGACACCGCCCAGTTCCAGGCGGTCGACGCCCTGATCGACACCATCGACCAGGCCCTGTTCCCGCCGGAGCCGGCGCCGGCTCCGATCTTCGTCGCCAACCCGGACATCGGACCGGACCAGCAGGTCATCCTGGCCGCCAGCACCAACGAGAACGGCGAGATCGTCGTCACCGAACTCCCGGCGTTCCCGATCACGACGGTCGAACCCGGCCAGACCCTGACCGAGATCGCCCGGTACTACGGCGTGGACGTCGACGAGCTGATCGCCCTCAACCCCCAGCTGGAGGACCCGGACCTGATCCAGCCCGGCGATCCGCTCCGCCTCCCGGACGACGCCACGCCGACCTTCCACCCCTCCCCGGCCCGGCCGGCCATCGACCCGACCACCGGCGAGCCGATCGGTCCGCTGGTCGTGGTCACCGCCGAGGAGCTGGCCGCGGTGCTCGGCACCACGGCCAACCTGCTACTGGCCCAGGACCCGACCCTTGCTGATCCGTCGCTCGACGCCATCGACCGGGTCTCG
>JBCCFN010000416.1:0-3291 GCA_039029715.1 Actinomycetota bacterium
CGACGAAACACCAGACCCGGCTGGCCGCGGTGTCGTCGAGGCGACGGCCCTCGAGGTAGCGGAGGAACCGGGCGTGGTAGATCGAGTTGATCGGACCGAGGCCCATCGACACGGTCGGGTACTCCCAGAACTCCGGCATGAGCCGGGGATGGGGATAGCTGCTGAGGCCGTTCCCAGCCACCTCGAACCGGAAGTTGTCCAGTTGGGCCTCGTCGAGGCGGCCCTCCATGAACGCTCGGGCGTACACACCGGGGGCGGCGTGGCCCTGGAAGTAGACGGCGTCACCGGGGAGGCCGTCCTCCTTGCCGCGGAAGAACCAGTTGAACCCGACCTCGTACAGGGTGGCGGAGGAGGCGAACGTCGACAGGTGGCCGCCGATGCCGTCCGCCCGTTTGTTGGCCCGGATCACCATGGCGGCGGCGTTCCACCGGATGAAGGCCCGGATCCGCCGTTCCAGGTGCTCGTCCCCGGGAAAGAACGGCTGCTGCTCAGTGGGGATGGTGTTGACGTAGTCGGTCTGGACCGGTGCCGAGTTGCCGAGCTGGAGCTCCCGGGCGTACTGGTTGAGCCGGCCGAGCAGATAGCGGGCCCGGGTCTTGCCGGCGGCCGAGGTGACCGCTTCCAGCGACTCCAGCCACTCCGTCGTTTCCTCGGGATCGATGTCTGGCAACTGACTAAGGAAACCGTCGCTCATGGCCACCATTCTGGTCGGTCGCCGGGGGTTTTGCTCGCTTGGTTGCGGTCGGATCGCCGGACCGGTTCGGTGGCGGGAAGCGGCGTCGGCGATGGCAAGCTTGGACGGTGTCAACGACCCCGGACTCCTCCCGCAGCGCAACCGCCGAGCCAGCCACCGCCGAGCCGACGGTGATCTACACCGACGGCGCGTGCTCGGGGAACCCGGGCCCCGGTGGCTGGGCCTGGGCCACGACCGACGGTCGGCAGGGTCAGGGTGGGGCGGACACGACGACCAACCAGCGGATGGAACTCCAGGCCGTGCTCGAGGCGTTGCTTGTCGTGCGTGGACCGGCCGTGGTCCACAGCGACTCGACCTATGTCGTCAACTGCTTCAACGACCGCTGGTACGAGGGGTGGAAGCAGCGGGGGTGGAAGAACGCCCAGCGCAAGCCGGTGGCCAACCGCGATCTGTGGGAGCCCTTGATCGACCTCTACCTTCCCCGGCGCGATGAACTGGAGTTCCGGTGGGTGAAGGGTCACGCCGGCGACCCGATGAACGAGTTGGTCGACGCGCTCGCGGTCGAGGAATCGACCATGCGGAAGGAGGCCGCCGCAGTCGGGGCGACCACCGGCGGCGACCCGTCGACGCCTGGTGGATCGGTGCTGGACGGCCCACTGGTGCCCCAGCCGCCGTGGCCGGTCGACCAGGCGATTGCGGTCACCGGCGTCGCCGATCCGGACGACGACCAGACCGGGGCCCTGGTCGACGCCATCGGCGGCCTCGACCCCGGCTACGACATCGTCGTCAGCGGGCTCCGGCGCGGGGTGGAGCTGGCGGCGGCCGAGCTGGCGGTTCGCCACGGCGTCTCGCTCGCCGTCGTGCTGCCGTTCCCAGATCCGGCCGCCCGGTGGCCGAAGCCGACCCTCGCCCGCTTCGAGGCCTGCGTCGCCGCTGCGGACTGGGTGGTCACACTGACCGGCGATCCGGCTGCGCCGGGTACCGCAGTGGCGGCCAGGAACGAGTGGCAGTGGCGGGCTGCGGTCGGGGCGATCATCGTCGGTGAGGATGCCCTGGTTGCCCGACTCGACGAACTGGGCCTCGGGGTGATCGCCATCGACTGACGAGGGCCGGCCGTTCGCCGGCCCGGCATCGGTCAGACGACCGAATGGATCCGCAGCGAGGAGAAGGCGTCGTTCACTTCGCGAAGGAAGGACTCGGCGAGCGCGACGTTGGGGTGGGAGGCCCCGGCCCCCGGCGTCAGGTCGGCGACCAGGCGGCGGTGGGCGTCACAGATCTCGTCCCAGGACGCTCCGGGACCGAGCCCGAGCACCCGGAGATGGCGGGCGGCCTCATCCGGTTTGCGATCGGGAACGAAGGCGCCGGCCGGCAGCTCGCCGGTCATCGTGGTCCGCCTGTCGTCCCTGGTTCGCCCGAAGAAAAGCACTGCGCCTCACCGTGATAAGAAGTCGAATCGCCCTGCCGTGAGTCCCCGTGCGAACGGCACCCACCGGCCCGGGGCCAAGTATGCCCCACCGCCGCGCGCCGTTTACGAACGCCTCCTGGCAATTGGGTTACAGTTCGGGGCCGAGTCGGCGACCGACGACGCGATCGGTGGGAATGACCGGCGCCACGGCGCGGTTGATGACGTCATGGCCAAAGCTGTTGTGGACGGAACCGTCATCGCAGAGTCTGACTCGACCGTCGTCGTCGAGGGCAACCACTACTTCCCGCCGGACTCGATCGCCGACTGGTCGCTGCTTACCGAGACCGACCGGACCACGGTCTGTCCGTGGAAGGGCACGGCGAGCTACTACTCGATCGCTGCACCGTCAGGCACGTTGGACAACGTGGCGTGGACCTACCACGACCCGAAGGACGCGGCGTCCGAGATCAAGGACCACGTGGCGTTCTATCCGCAGGTGACCGTCGAGGCTTGAGGTCGACCACCCGGCGGGTCAGCCCTCGCCGGTGACGACGGCCTCCAGCCGCTCCAGGGTCCGGGCCATGTTCTTGGTGTGGCGCGCCGGGTACCCGACCCACTCGTACATCGGCGGGAACCTGGCGACACCCCAGTTGAACGACTCGGTGACGATGGTGGTCCCCCGGTCCGTCGGCTCGAGCTCGTAGCGCCAGACATGATGGCCGAGGTGCCGCCAGGCGATGACCCGGCCCTCCTCGAACGCCACCACCTCGTTCGAGATCCGGTACGGCACGCCGAGGCGCATCTTCATGCCGAACCGATCCCCGAGCGACAACCGATCGGGGTTGTCCGGGTGGCCTTCGACCACGGTGTCGGAGCCGTCGAAGGTCCGATGCTTGGCCGGGTCGGCCAGCAGCTCGAAGATCACCTCCGGCGTGGCCGGGATCTCCCGTGTGACCGAGACCATCTTCTCACCCTCGTCGGCAGCCATCCCGTTGCCCCTTCCTGATCATCGGTCGACCTGGCCGTCACGCCGGCCGGTCGAGCACGGCCCGAAGGCCGTCCTCCAGCGTGCGGCTGGAGAATCCATACCCGGCACCCTCCAGGACCTTTGGCAGGACCCGCATGCTGTCGAAGAGCAGTGCGTCTGCCCGGTCTGCGCCGAGCAGGAGCCGCGGGCCGAAGGCCGGGACCG
>JBCCFN010000417.1:0-3276 GCA_039029715.1 Actinomycetota bacterium
AAGGTCATATACCAATTCCAATTTGGGATGAGGTGGCTCCTTGAATGATACCACTTGAATGGAAGCAAGGTCATATACCAATTTGGGATGAGGTGGCTCCTTGAATAACACCGCTTGAGTAAGAGCCACCACTACGAATCAGCAGTGTGGTCCATACGGATCGAAGCCACCGAGGGCGGCGAACAGGTCGGCCCGGACCAGTTGCACACCGCCCGGCGCCACGAAGACATCACGGACCGAGTCGTACTGGTCCGGGTCGACCTCCCCGATCTCGACCTGGTCGACCATCACGCCGAACCGGTCCGAGCCCATGCCGAGCTGGAGCAGCTGCCGTTCGTCCGACCACCGGACCAGCTTCGGCCCGGCGATGCCGCCGTTGTTGCGGTACAGCTCCCCCATCAGCTGGGACACACAGTCCGGGGCCAGGGCGACATCGTCGTGGCAGAACAGCAGGAACGGCGAGCCGGAGACCAGCTCGATCGACTGGTTCGCGGCCACGCTGAACCCGGGATCACCGGCCAGGCGGTGGAGGTAGGCCTCCGGCAGCACCTGGGCCACCCGGTCGGCGATCGGGGCATCGCTTCCGGCATCGACCACGAGCACCGAGAGGTTCTCGTAGTCCTGGTCGCCGAGGGAGGCCAACGTCTCGGCGAACTGCTCGCCGGGGTTGCAGGCGACGACGACCGCCACGACGGCGGGCGCATCGATCATGCCGCCCGGGCTCGGCGCTGCGGCGGGATCGACCGACGCCGGGCGACTCGTTGCGGTGGGGTCGATCTCGCTCACGAGCCCCCGATGCTACTCGCTTCGCAACCCCTTGGCGCTTCGCCAGCACCGCCGAACGTCGACCGCCGGGCGAGGGACCCCGACATCGACCGGCCCCGTTGTTATGATCACTTCTCGTGCGTCACTACCCCCGCCGAACGACGCGATGAAAGCCGTGATCACCGGGGTCGGCGGCTTCGTCGGCCCCCACCTCCGCGACCACCTGACCGCCTGTGGCGACGTGGTGGTCGGCCTCGATCTGGACAACGGGCCGGACCTCCGGGACGCAGACGGTTGGGTGGACCGGATGGTGGACGAGGCGCCGGACGTCATCTACCACCTGGCGGGATGGAGCGACGTCGGCGGCTCGTGGCAGGAGCCGGTCGCCACGTTCCAGGTCAACCTCATGGGCACGATCTCGGTCCTCGAGGCGGCGAGGCGGGCCGGGACCGAGCGGGTGGTGGTGATCAGCAGCGCCGACGTGTACGGCACCGTCGACGCCGCCACCCTGCCGCTGACCGAGGCGGCGCCGGTCAAGCCCCGGTCGCCGTACGGGGCAAGCAAGCAGGCGGCGGAGGCGGCGGCCATCCAGTACTGGCGGGGCCACGGCATGACCACCGTCATCGCCCGGCCGTTCAACCACATCGGGCCCGGCCAGAGCCCGAAGTTCATCGCGCCGTCGTTCGCAGCCCAGATCGCGGCCGCCGAGGCGACGGTGAGCGCCGGCGACGGCACCGGACCGGCGCCGATCCGCCACGGTGATCTGACCCCTCGCCGGGACCTGACGGACGTCCGGGACGTCGTCCGGGCCTACCGCCTGCTGGCGGAGCGCGGCCGAGGCGGCGAGGTCTACAACATTTGCCGGGGCGAGACGGTGACGATGCAGACCCTGCTCGACTCGATGCTCACCCTCAGCGATGCCGACGTGCAGCCGACGCCCGATCCGGCACTGTTCCGCCCGGTCGACCTCCCGGTCCTCCAGGGCTCCTACGACAAGCTCCGGGCCGCAACCGGCTGGGAGCCGACCATCTCTCTCACCGATTCCTTGACCGCCGTGCTCGCCGACGCCCGCCGTCGTCGACCCCTGCCCGCCGCCGGCACGGTCTAGCGTTACCCCCCACCCGCCGTGGCGGCGGGCCCCGACTGGAGAATCCATGACCAAGCGAGCGCTCATCACCGGCCTGACCGGCCAGGACGGCTCCTACCTTGCGGAGTTGCTACTGGAGAAGGGCTACGAGGTGGTCGGGATGGTCCGCCGGACCAGCACGATCAACTTCGAGCGGATCGCCCACATCCAGGACGACGTCCAGATCATCCAGGGCGACCTCCTCGACGAGATGTCGCTGATGAGCATCATCAAGGACCATCAGCCGGACGAGGTCTACAACCTGGCGGCCCAGTCGTTCGTCCAGACCTCGTGGCAGCAGGCGGTGCTGACCGGCGAGACCACCGCCCTTGGGGTCACCCGGCTGCTCAACGCCATCCGCGACGCCGACCGGGACATCCGCTGCTACCAGGCGTCCTCGTCAGAGATGTTCGGCAAGGTGGTCGAGGTCCCCCAGACCGAGCGGACCCCCTTCTACCCCCGGAGCCCCTACGGGGTGGCAAAGCTGTACGGCCACTGGATCACGGTCAACTACCGGGAGAGCTACAACCTCCACGCAACCAGCGGCATCCTGTTCAACCACGAGAGCCCCCGTCGGGGCCTGGAGTTCGTGACCCGCAAGATCACGAACCACGTGGCCAAGATCAAGCACGGGCTGACCAACGAGCTCCGCCTCGGCGACCTCGACCCGCAGCGGGACTGGGGGTTCGCCGGGGACTACGTCGAGGCGATGTGGATGATGCTGCAACTCGATCGGCCCCAGGACTTCGTGATCGCCACCGGCGAGACCCACTCGGTCCAGGACTTCTGCGAGCTGGCCTTCGGCCATGTGGATTTGGCGTGGCAGGACTACGTCGTCCAGGATCAGGCGTTCATGCGTCCGGCCGAGGTCGACCTGCTGATCGGCGACGCGTCCCATGCCAAGGAGGTCCTCAAGTGGGAGCCGCGGACCAGCTTCAAGGAACTGGTGACGATGATGGTGGAGGCCGACATGGAACTGGTGGCCCGCCAACAACGCCAACTGGCCCGCTGACCGGACCCGGGGGCGAGCCGGACGGCCCGATCGCCGTCATCTGTGGCGGGGTCGGGGCGGCCAGGCTGTTGACCGGCCTGGCCCAGGAGGTCCCGCCGGATCGGCTGACCGCCATCGTCAACGTCGCAGACGACATGGAGCTCCATGGGCTCTACATCTCACCGGACCTCGACACCGTGGTCTACACCGTTGCCGATGCGGTCTCAAAGGAGCGGGGTTGGGGGCTGGATGGCGAGACCTGGCAGGCGATGGCCATGGTCGGCCACTACGGCGGTGCCGACTGGTTCAGCCTCGGCGACCGGGACCTCGGGACCCACCTGTACCGGACGGCACGACTGCACGAGGGAGCCCCGCTGAGCACGGTCACCGCCGA
>JBCCFN010000418.1:0-3271 GCA_039029715.1 Actinomycetota bacterium
CAGCAGGTGGCCGAACTCGGCGGCAGACGCCGGGCGATCGGCCGGTTCCTTCGCCATCGCCTGGCGGATCACCGCCTCGACCGCCGGCGGGACGGCGACCTGGGGCGGGAACGGAGGCATCGGGTCCCTGGCGATCCGGTTGAGGATCGGCAGCATCGACTCGTCTGTTGCGTCGACGAACGCCGGCACGCCGGCCAGGAACTCATACAGGGTCGACCCCAGGCCGTAGACGTCGGATCGGGCGTCCGGGCGCCGCCCGGCGATGATCTCCGGCGCGGCATGGGCCAGGCTGGCCGTGATCGTTGCGCTCTGGGTCTCGGGGGCGCCATCCATCCTGGCGATGCCGAAGTCGGCAAGCTTCGGCTCGCCGAGGTTCGACACCAGCACGTTCGCCGGTTTGATGTCCCGATGGACGATGCCGGCCCGGTGGGCGGTCTCGAGTGCGCCGGCAAGCTTGACCCCGAGCTCGGTGGCCCGGGGCCACGGCAACGGACCGGTCCGCTCGAGTTCGTCGGCGATCGAACCCTGCTCGCAGAACTCCATCACCAGGTACGGACGACCGTCCGGCGCCCGGCCGCTGCGATGGATGGTGATGATGTGGGGATGGGTCGACATCGCGCCGAGGGCCAGCCGTTCCCGCTCGAACCGACGGGTCGCCGCCTCGTCGACCAGCGTCGGTAGCAACTTCACCGCAACCGTCCGCCCGAGGTCGGTCTCGACCGCCTTGAACACCACGCCGAAGCCGCCCCGACCGATCTCGGTCAGTCCCCTCAGTCCCTCAAGCTCTTCGCTCACCGCACCCTCCACATGGACCGTACGTCGCACCGGCGGCGGATGGTTCGCAGCGGATGAAGATTTCTGCGCCGCCCGGCCAGATCGTAGCCCAGCCGCCGGGCCGCCGAACGACGGGCCTGGCGCAGCGCCGGCTTGTACGGGAGGCGGATCGTCACCAGTGCCCCGCCGCCGTCACCATCCGAGCGGTTGGCGGCCAGGCAGCGGCCGCCGTGGAGGTCGACGACCGTCCTGGCGATCGCCATGCCGAGCCCGACCGAACCGGACCGGTCGCCCCGCCGGAACCGCTCGAAGACGTGGTCGATCACCCCGGGGTCGAACCCCGGACCGTCATCCGCCACCTCGATCACGGCCTCCCTGGCGTCGAGGGCAGTGGTCAGCGTCAACTTGCCGACGCTGGTTCCCGAGAACGGGAGCGGGCTCGATCACGACTCGGCGTCAACGATGCTGGAGGCCGGAGCCGGGTTGGCCGGCCAGTTCGGTGAGCGCTCGGATCTGACAATGCTCGACGCCGAGGACAACCTCCAGACCGCCATCGGCTCCGACCGGTACCTGGCGACGTTGGCCGAGGGCTGGCTCGGGATCGAGGCCGGTTCGGTCCTGTCGACCGAACCCGAGCCCCTGGACCTGTTCGGCTAGGCCCGGCTGCGGCGGTACGCCCCGACGGCCCAGACCGCCCCGAGGGTGGCGGCCATGGCCAGCTCGATCCGGTCGGTCAGGGCGACCACGGCCCGGATGTCGTCAGGACCGGGCCGGCCGCCGTCGCCGAGCACCGGACGGTGCTCGACCCGGTCGCCGTACCGGAGGGTGCCGCCGAGCGAACGGCCGAGGGCACCGGCGACGGCGGCCTCGGCGACTCCGGCGTTCGGCGACGGGTGGGCTCCAGCGTCTCGGCGGACCACCCGGACGACCGCACCGGCCCGGCCCGGACGGTCGAGCGCGACCAGGACGGCGAACAGCCGGGCCGGTACATAGGCGACCGCGTCATCGAGACGGGCCGAGGCCCAGCCGTAGCGCCGGTATCGGTCGGACCGGTGCCCGACCATGGCGTCCATCGTGTTGATCGCCCGATGGGCGGCGGCACCGGGAGCCCCGCCGACCAGGCCCCAGACCGCGGGCCCCATCACCGCATCGACCATGTTCTCCGCCACCGACTCGACCACGGCCGCCGACACCCCGTGCTCGTCCAGTTCGCTGGGGTCGCGGCCGACCAGGGACCGAACCGCGGCTCGACCCTCGTCGAGACGACCGGCCTCCAGCTGCAGGCCGACGTCCATCGCCACCCGCCGAAGCTGGGGGCCGGCGGCACAGACCCCGACGACCGGTGCCAGCCGACCGGCCAGGGTGCCGGCCGCCACCCCGACCGCAACCCCGATGCCGGTATGGGCCACACCGGCGAGACGGCGGTCCGCCCACAGCCGCCGCTCGACCCCGGCCATCGCCGAGCCGAACCAGGCGACCGGGTGGAACCGGTCCGGTAGGTCCGGCACGACCCGGGACAGCAGCAACCCGAGGGCGACGCCACCCGCCCGTCTGGCCACCAGCTCGGCTACCGGCCGACTCATCGACCCGGCCCGCCGAGCAGGTCGAGCGCCACCAGCAGCCGGTCGAGCGACCGATCGTCGCAGACGGCGATCCGGTGGACGCCGGCCAGACCGAACGATCCGCAGTCGCGGACGAGGATCCCGTGCGCCAACAGCTCGGCCCGGAGACCGGGCCGATCGACCAGCACCCAGTTGGCCGCAGTTTCGGTCACGTCGAGGCCCCGGGCCGCCAGGGCCAGGGTCATCCGGCGCCGAAGCTCGGCGATGCCGCTGCGCCAGCCAGCCAGATCGGTCTGCGGGAGGAGTTCGACGATGGCCCGGAGGGCGACGCCGTTGACCGACCACCGTGGCCGGCGGGCCCGGAGCCGTTCGGCGGCCGCTCGATCGGGAGCGATGGCGTAGCCGATTCGGAGCCCGGGGCAGGCCCACAGCTTGGTCAGCGACCCCAGCCGCCAGGCGTCTGCGTCACCTCGGGTCCAGGTCCCGGAGGCCAGCGGCCAGAACGCCTCGTCCCAGACCCGGGCCCGGTCGGCCGGTTCGGCCAGGACCCCGAGCGGGTTCGACGGGTTCGATCGCCACCGTGGTGCACCGGCCCGGACCTCGGTCAGGTGCCTTGCGTAGAGGGAGAACTCCGGATCGATGACCTCGCCGATCGGCTCAAGCCTGGCGACGAGGGCGATCGCCTCGGCCCCGCCGTTGGTCAGGACCAGCTGACCGGGGTCCACGTCGATCGCTGCCGCCAGCAGCTCGGTGGCCGCATGATCGTCCGGGTAGCGCCCCAGGTCGGCTGCGGCCGCGACCACCACGGGGTCCAGCGCAGGGGCCAGCGGATTGAGGCTGGCCGACAGGTCGAGGATCGAATCCGGTGCCACATCGAGGGCTCGGGCGAGCGCGACCGCGTCACCACCATGGGGCCCGGCCGGGAGATCGACGGG
>JBCCFN010000419.1:0-3261 GCA_039029715.1 Actinomycetota bacterium
GCGGGGGGCCCGGTGACTCGGTGGGGCCGGACGGGGGCGGGGCGCAACGTGAGGGTCATCGACCCTGCCGTCGGTCGATCCGGGCTGGCGGCGGCCGAGCGGCGAGATGGAGGTGGTCTGACCGGGACGGCCAACGGTCGGGATGGCGGCCATGGGCCGCTCCGCCGTGTTGTCATCCTCCCCCTGTCGCTCAGCGACCGGTGGGTACAGCTGTCCAACCATCAATCCGGGCTACTCCTGCCGGAGGGGCCTGTCGGCCCGCGGCACGGCGAAGCTCAGCTCCCGCTTCGATTCCGCCGTTTTGTCCACACACATTCGTCCACACATGACGAGCCGAAACTCGCCACTCAGCAGAGTAGTCACGTTACGGACTGATTACACGACAATCAGCAACAACCAGCACAGATCGGCCCATCTGGTGCCTCGATTCGGCGGAGCGGTTGCTGGCCAGGACTGCGCTGGAAGCGCCAGTTGTCGCCCGGGGACCGGCAGGTGCCAGTATTGGGCCCCATGTCAGGGGCACCCAAACACGCGGACGACCAGCCGTCTTCGGTCCAGGGAATCGATGTCGAAGCGGTTACCGATTGGTTGGCCGAGCGGGTCGATCTCGGTGGCCCCCTCCGGTTCGCCCTGATCGCTGGGGGCCGGTCGAACATGACCTACGAGGTGACCGACGGCGCCGGTGGCCGGTTCGTGCTCCGTCGGCCGCCGCTCGGCCCGCTGTTGCCGTCCGCCCATGACGTGGCTCGGGAGCATCGGCTGATGGCCGCGCTTGCCGACTCCCCGGTCCCGGTACCCACGCTGATCGGGCTGTGTCAGGATCCGACGGTCAACGAGCGGGACTTCTACGTGATGCACTTCCTCGACGGGGTCATCGTCCGAGATGTCGAGATCGGCCGGACGATCGACGAGGGGGCCCGATCCCGGATGTGCGAGGCGCTGATCGACACGCTGGTCGCCCTCCACGACGTCGACATCGATGCGGTCGGGTTGGGCGACCTGGCCAAGCGGAGCGGCTACATCGAGCGGCAGATCCGGCGCTGGTCCGGTCAGTGGGACCAGTCGAGGACCAGAGAGCTTCCACTGTTCGAACGGGTCCGGGATGCGTTGACGGCCCGGCTGCCGGCCGGCGCAAGGACCACGATCGCCCACGGCGACTACCGGCTGTCGAACTGCATGATGGATCCGGCCGGGCCGGTCAACGGGGTGTTGGACTGGGAACTGTGCACCCTCGGTGACCCGATGGCCGATCTGGCCGGGCTGCTCGGCTACTGGCACGACCCGGCGGAGCCGGACGTCGGGGGCGACAACGAGACCACCGGCCTTCCAGGGTTCTGGAGTCAGGCCCAGTTGGCCGAACGCTATGCGGCGGCCACCGGCGTGTCGCTCGACCTGGTCGACTACTACCGGGCCTTCGCCTCGTGGCGGCTGGCATCGATCGGTGAGGGGGTCTACGCCCGCTACCTCAACGGGCAGCAGGGGGCACAGGACGAGGAGCTGGATCTCGACCTGTACCGGGAGAGCGTCGATCGACGGGTCGAGCGGGCGGCGAGCCTGCTCGGGCTCTGACGAAGGGAACCGTGATGCGAGCGTGGCAATTGACCGAGGCGGGCGATCCGTGGACCAACCTCCATTCGGTCGAGATCGACCCACCGACCCCGGGCCCCGGCGAGGTGCTGACCACGGTGGCCGGGACCGATCTCAACTTCGCAGACGTGCTGCAGTGCCAGGGGCAGTATCAGGTCCGGGTGCCGACGCCGTTCGTCCCCGGCATGAACACCGCCGGGACGATCGCTGCGGTCGGACCGGACGTGACCGACCTGGCGGTCGGCCAGCGGGTCGTCGGCTGGACCGTGCTCGGCAACGGCGGCTTCGCCGAGCAGGCTCTGATGGGCGCCGATGGTTGCACGGTGCTCCCGGACGCGGTCGACCCGGTGACGGCGGTCGCCATGCACGTCACCTACGGCACCTCGTGGTTCGCCCTCCATCGCCGCGGCGCGCTGCAACCGGGTGAGACGGTCCTGGTCCTTGCCGCAGCCGGCGGTGTCGGCTCGTCCGCGGTCCAGATGGCCAAGGCCCACGGCTGCTGGGTCCTTGCTGCGGCCGGCGGACCGGCAAAGCGGCAGGTCTGTCTGGAGCTCGGCGCAGACGTGGCCATCGACTACGACGGTGAGGACCTCTACCAGCGGGTGATGGAGGAGACCAGCGGTCGCGGGGTCGACGTGGTGTATGACCCGGTCGGTGGGGACTACTTCGACGTGGCCAGGCGCCTGCTGGCGTGGGAGGGGCGGCTGCTGATCGTCGGGTTCGCCAGTGGCCGGATCCCGCAGGCGCCGGCCAACCACGCGCTGGTCAAGAACTACTCGCTGGTCGGGGTCCACATGGGCGGCTACCGGGAGGCGGATCCGTCACCGTTCCAGCAGTGCTACGACGAGATCTACGACCTGCTGACCGCCGGGCGGATCGATCCGCTGATCGGACGGACCGTCGACATGGAAGCACTGCCCGAGGCGCTCCGGGATCTGGCCGAGCGCCGGACGACCGGTCGGGTCGTCCTGGACCCGACCGCATGATCGAACCCGGTGCAGTGAGTTGGAGGCCGCTATGAAGCTGACCGTCGACTTCCCGAGCGTGGCGTTCCGGGACGGGCCGGACAAGGTGCTGGCCCTCGCCCGGTCGATCGAGGCCCAGGGGTACGACGAGATCGCGGTATTCGATCACGTCGTCATGGGCTATCCGTCACCCGATCGGGAGGGGCCTCGGTATCCGCCACGGATGCCGATCCTCGAAGCGGTCGTGCTGATGGCCCAGCTGGCCGCGGTCACCGAACGGATCGGGATCGGCAGCGAGGTCCTCGTCCTCCCCCAGCGGGAGCCGACGCTGGTTGCCAAGCAGATCTCGACGATCGACACCCTGTCCGGCGGCCGGGTCCGGCTGGGGGTCGGGGTCGGGTGGCAGGCCGCCGAGTACGAGGCCCTCGGCCAGGACTTCACGACCCGCGGCCGGCGGATGGACGAGGCGATCAGGCTCCTGCGGACTTACTGGCAGGACGAGCGAATCGACTTCGACGGTGAGTGGTATGTGGCCAATGCCGTTGCGATGGAACCGAAACCGGTCCAGGACGGTGGGCCTCCGATCTGGATCGGCGGTGGGAGCCCGGCGGCGCTGCGTCGGGGCGCCCCCCGCCGGGCCGGGGGGGGGGGGGCCGGCCCGGGCGGGGGGGGGGGGCGGGGCGCCCCCCGGGTCCCCCGACACCCCCCC
>JBCCFN010000420.1:0-3241 GCA_039029715.1 Actinomycetota bacterium
GCGATGACGCAGAAGACCTGGTGCAGCAGGTCTTCATGGCCGCGTGGCGGGGTCGGGATCGGTTCGATCCGTCGAAGGGCAGCCTTGCTGCCTGGCTGAGCGGCATCACCCGCTTCAAGGCGATCGACCATCTCCGGGCCAAGGGCCGCCGGCCCTCGGTACCGTCGGCGGATGCCGGCGAACTGGAGTCTGTGGAACCGGTCGTCGACCGTGTCGTCGACCGCATGGTGCTCTCTGCGGCACTTGGATCCCTGCCGGCGGCTCGTCGGCAGGTGGTGGAACTCGGTTTCTTCCACGAGTTGAGTCATCCGGAGATCGCCGAACGGCTCGATCTCCCGCTCGGCACGGTGAAGAGCCACATGCGACGAGGGCTCGAAGCCCTACAACGAGAGTTGGGAGGTAGTCGCAATGCATCCTGATTTTTCTCACCTGGAGTCGGAGTTCGGTGATGTCATGGACCTCCTCAGTGATGGTCCGCTTCCCGAGTTGACCGAGCATCCGGGCGAAGATGTCTGGGCCGCCATCAGCGCCGGCCTCGGCGACGAGCTGTCAGGCGGCGGTGCCGACCGGAGCCAGCACACCGGCGGCGGACCCCGCTCCACCGTTGGCGAGATTCTGGAAGGCGGACCAGCGCTGGCCGCTGTCCCACCCCCTGCCGGCCACGCCGATCCGGCGATCAATGGCGGCTTCGATCACGCTGCAGGCAACGTCCACGAACTCCGCCGGATCGACGGCGCTGCCGACGGTGGCCGGTCACCGGTCGCTCGCCGGTTCGCGGTGGTGACCGCCATGGCGGCCGCCTTCCTGCTGGTCGCCGTGCCGCTGACGCTCGCCCTCCGCGGTGATGGACTGGATCAGCGGGCCGAGCTACTGGCCCTCGGTGAGGGCGTCGGCGTTGCGTCCGGCACCGCGGAGCTGACCGACCGGCAACTCGTCCTCGATCTGGACGGCCTGGCGCCGCTCGAGGGGGCCAGCTACGAGCTGTGGCTCCTCGACCTCGAAGGTGATGAGGTCGAAGCGCTCGAGTCCCTCGGCCTGGTCCAGAGCGAGGACGGCACCTTCACGGTGCCGGCCGGCATCGACCTGAGCGAGTATTCGGTGGTCGACGTCTCGATCGAGCCCGATGACGGTGACCCGACCCACAGCGGCAACAGCGTGCTGCGGGGCGGCCTGACAGACGTCTGATCAGTCGGTGACCGGGCCGAGCAGCTCGGCAACCCGGAACGCGAGGTCGAGTCCCTGCCTGGCGTTGAGCCTGGGGTCGCACATCGTCTCGTAGCGCTTCCCGAGGTCCTGGGTCTGGACCTCCTCCGAGCCGCCGAGGCACTCGGTGACATCCTCACCGGTCAGCTCGACGTGGATGCCACCGGCCCAGGTGCCGGCCTGACGATGGGCCTCGAAGAAGGCCGTGACCTCGGCCAGGACATCATCGAAGTGGCGGGTCTTGTGCCCGGTCTCGGAGGTGAAGGTGTTGCCGTGCATCGGGTCACAGGTCCACACCACCGGGTGGCCGGCGTCTCGAACGGCGGCCAGCAGCGGCGGCAGGTTCGTCCCGACGGTCGACGCGCCCATCCGGGAGATGAGGGTCAGCCTGCCCTCCTCGCGGTCGGGGTTCAGCTGCTCGCAGAGCCCGAGGACCTGCTCCGGCGTGGTCTTCGGCCCGATCTTGCAGCCGATCGGGTTCTTGACGCCCCGGAGGAACTCCACGTGGGCCCCATCGAGTTGGCGGGTTCGCTCGCCGATCCACAGCATGTGGGCCGAGCAGTCGTACCACTCGTCCGTCAGGCTGTCCCGGCGGGTCAGCGCTTCCTCGTACTGGAGGATCAGGGCCTCGTGGCTGGTGAACAGCTCGGCCTCATGGATCTCCGGGTGGGACGAGGACAGGCCGGTGGCCTCCATGAACCGGAGGGCCCGGTCGATCTCGGACGCCAGCTTGGCGTATCGCTTGCCCTCCCGGGAACTGGCCACGAACTCCTGGTTCCAGGCCTGGACCCGGTGGAGGTCGGCAAAGCCGCCCTTGGTGAACGCCCGGAGCAGGTTGAGCGTCGACGCCGACTGGTTGTAGGCCTGGACCAGGCGGTCGGGGTTGGGGCGGCGGTCACGCTCGGAGAATGGCAGGTCGTTGACCATGTGTCCGAGGAACGAGGGGAGCTCGGTGCCGTCAACGGTCTCGGTCGGATTGGAGCGAGGCTTTGCGAACTGACCGGCGATCCGCCCGACCTTCACCGCCGGGACCCCGGAGGAGTAGGTCAGTACGACGGCCATCTGGAGGATGACCCGGAGCTTCTCCCGGATGGCGTCGGCGCTGAACCCGTCGAACGACTCGGCGCAGTCGCCGGCCTGGAGGAGGAACGCCTCACCCCGGGCCACCGCGCCGAGCCGGGCCTTGAGTTCACGGGCCTCACCGGCGAACACCAACGGCGGTACGGAGGACAGTTCCTTCTCGACCCGCTCGAGCTCGGCCTGGTCCGGCCAGGTCGGCTGTTGAGCCGCCTGCTTCGAGCGCCACGTTCCTGGGTTCCAAGTCACGGCAGTAGTGTCACCTTCGGGCGGGGGGTCGGCAATCGAATTTCCGGCCCCGCGGTTGTCGGTCCATCAACGATTCTACGAAAAGCACGAACCGGAGCCGCCATCGGGTCGACTCCGGTTCGGGACGTTGTCTGGAGTTGTGTCGACGCTAGGCGGCGTCGAAGTCGCTCATGACGTCGCCGGCCTGGTCACGGACCGCACTGACGGCCCGCTTCACCAGACGGCGGGCGGCCTCGGCGGTCACGCCGAGTTCCTCGCCGACTTCGCGGTAGCTGCGCTTGCGGCCGTCATTGAGGCCGAACCGCTGCTCGACCGCATACTTGGCCCGGGGGTCGAGCACCTCGAGCAGGCCGGTGACCATCGTCTCCTCGGCCTTGGCCATGACCTCGAACTCTGGGCCGGGGGTGGCGTCCGGCAGGAGGTCGACCAGCTCGTTGGAGTCATCGTCGCCGATGGTCCGGTCGAGGGAGGTCGGGGTGGTCAGGCGGTGGAGCCGTGCGTGCTCGTCGTCAAGCTCATCACCGTCGCCGGAGACCTGCCGAAGGGCGGCCCGGAGGCTGGCCGAGCGGTCGCCGGGGAGGCGGACCAGGCTGGCCTTCTGGTCGAGGGCCCGGCCGATGGCCTGGCGGATCCAGAAGGTGGCATAGGTGGAGAACTTGAAGCCCTTCCGCCAGTCGAACTTGTCGACTGCGTGCTCCAGGCCGAGGTTGCC
>JBCCFN010000421.1:0-3236 GCA_039029715.1 Actinomycetota bacterium
AAGGCCGACCGGCCGGGGGCCAACGATGTCCGCCGGGATCTGGAGCTGATGCTCGAGCTCAGCCACGTCACCGGGCAGGAGGACGCAGACGGCTACCGACCCCCGATCGTGATGGCCTCGGCCCTGGAGGGTGACGGGTCTGGCGAGGTCTGGCAGACGGTCGAGGACCATCTGAGCTTCCTGAATCGGACCGGGCGGCGGGCGGTCCGCAGACGCCACCGGATCGGGGTGGAGCTCCGGGCCCGGATGGGGCAGACGTTGGCGAATGCGATCGACGAGGCTATGCAGTCGGAGATGGGATCGGAACTGGTGACCAAGGTCGAGGCGGGAGCGCTGTCCCCGGCGGCGGCCAGCGCCAGGTTGCTCGACGATCTTCCCGGACTCCGGTGAGCGGCTCCGGGGCGGACGGCCCGGCCTCGACCAGGAGACTCAACGCCGCCGCCGCCCTGCTGCGGGACCCGGACGAGGTGATGCGGGTCCTCGGCAAGCTGTCGGATGACGAGCTGTCGAATATCTCGGCTGCGGCCCAACAGGAGCAGTCGACCCGGGCCGTGGCCAGAGGCGATCTGGACGAAATCATCGCCCAGGCGTTCGAGGCCGGCTTCGCCGGTGAGGGTGGTCGGAACCCGGCTGCGGTGCTCCCGTGGATCGAGGGAAACGTCGTGGTCTGCCCTGGAGAGTTGGTCCGCTCCAGCCGGACCAGCCACACCTGTCGCTTCGTCAACGTCAACGACACCTGGGTCTGGGATGCCCACGAGCTGATCCGGGAGGACAAGCGGTCGAGCCCCGGGGCCCGGGATGGGTTCCGGGCCGTGGCCCTGGTCCCGGCCCTGGACGGGATGACGGTCGACGTGGTCAGCGGTCGGGCCCGCCAGGGCCAGCATCAGGTCGACCGGGTCGTGTCGTTCGTGGTCAAGCGGGGGGAGCTGGTCGAGGTGTCGCAACGGGACGTCCGGCCGCCGAGTCACTGACCGGGATCGGTCCGGCACCCCGCCGGTCGACCCGCCGGGACCGCTGCCACAGGACGTAGAGGACCGTGCCGACGACGATCGGGGTCACGAACGTGGCCAGCCGGTAGATGACCACCCCGGCAACGGCGATGCCGTCGTCGACGCCGGCCGCGACCAGGGCGGCGGACAGCCCGAACTCGACCAGTCCGATACCACCCGGTGTCGGCGCGAAGGACACGATGAGGTGGGCGACGAAGAAGACCCGGGCGAACTCGGCCGCTCCGAGGTCGGGCCCGACGCCGAGGCCCTGGAGGGCGAGCCAGAGGATCAGGGCGCCGTTCAGGTGGGCCACCGTGGTCCGCAACAGCAGCGGCGCCGGTCTGGCACCGATGCGCCGGAGCTCGAGGCGGAGTCTGGTCAGGACCGCCTCGGGGTCGGTCTCGGAGAGGGCGGGGACGAATCGCCCGAGCCGACCCATGATCCACCAGCTCCGGCCGACCAACCAGCGATGGACGGCGTCACTGCGGAGCACAATGAGCCAGAACCCGAGCGAGCCGGTAACGACGAGCAGCGAGACGACGATGATCGAGAGGTCGACCAGGTCGGTCGAGCGGCTCCGGGTGTCGACCACGGTGGCGACCAGCGGGAGTGTCCAGGTGACGAAGGCCGTTGCCACGCCGGTGGCGATCAGCATGGTGGCGAATCGGACGGCCTCGACGCCACCGCCAGACGCGATCTGCCACCGCAACACGGTGCCGACCGGACCGCCGGCCGGCAGGCCCTTGCTTGCGGCGGCCCCGACATCACTGACGCACTCGGCCCGGATCAGCGACAGCTGGGGGAGCAGGGACCGGATCAGCTCGGCTCGCAGCAACCGGTCGGTCACCGCCAGCGCAACCAGCGCGGCCACCACCGGGCCGGAGAGCGTCCGGAGATGACCGAACGCCTCGGCGATCGTGTGACGTTGGACGACGACGGCGGCAACCATCGCCAGCCCGATCGTCACGGAAGCGGCCCGGCGGACCCGGGGCGTGGCGAGCAGTCGACGCATGGGGGGTGTTGGCCAGTATGGGGGCGGACGGCTGCCGCCGCCGAACCGGGGGATCGATGCGACCGGTCCGCCCTCAGCGGAGGGCGTCGATGATCTCGTCGATCTGGGCCACCGTGGTCTTCGGGTTGACGAAGCAGAACCGGAACACCGGCGCCCCGTCGTGGCGACTTGGCACGACGAACGCCGAGCCGTCTGCCATCATCTCCTCGGTCCGGGCCTGGTACTGGGCTGCATCCCACCCGATCCGTTCGAACACCACCACGCTCAAGCCGGGCGGGAACGCCAGCCGCAGGTGGTCGGCGGCCTCGATGCGACGAGCGGCCTCGGCCGCCAGCTGCAGCGTGGCCTCGATGGCCTCGGCGTAGGCGTCGGTCCCGTAGGTTGCGAGCGAGAACCAGAACGGGAGGCCCCGGGACCGCCGGGTCAGGTGGATGGCGAAATCGCTTGGGTTCCAGTCGCCGTAGGCGTCGAGGAATTCCAGGTAGCCGGCGGATTGGGCATGGACGGCCCGGGCCTGGTCCGGGTCACGCCAGATCAGGGCGCAACAGTCGAACGGAGCGAACAGCCACTTGTGGGGGTCGACGATGAACGAGTCGGCCAGCTCGATGCCGTCGAAGGTCGGACGAGCGGACGGGGCGGCCAGGGCCGCGCCGCCGTAGGCGGCGTCCACGTGGAGGAAGACGCCCCGATCCCGGCAGACCTCACCGACCGACCGGAGATCGTCGACGATCCCCAGGTTGGTGGTCCCGGCGGTTGCCACGACGCCGGCCACCCGGTCGCCGTGCTGGTCCAGGGCCTCGGCCACCGCCGCACCGGTCATCCGCCGGTCCCGGTCGGTGTCGACCTTGATGACGTCTGCGTCCATGATCGCGGCCGCCGACGGCACGGAACTGTGGGCCGTCTTCGAGACGACGAACGCCCACCGGTCCGGTCGAGACCGCCCGGCGGCGTCAAGGGCGGCCGTGGCGGCGCCCCGAGCACCGGCCATGGCAGACAGGTTCCCGACGGTCCCGCCCGGCACGAACACCCCGCCGGCCTCCGGTCCGAAGCCGACCAGGTCCGACAACCACCGGAGGGCCTCGTTCTCGGCGTGGGCGGCCCCGGACCCTTCGATCCAGGAGCCGCCGTAGATCGAGAACGCCCCGACCACCAGGTCGAACAGCACCGCGGCCTCGGTCGGGGCGGCGGGGACGAACGACAGGTACTTGGTGTAGTCGACAGACAGGCACGACGGG
>JBCCFN010000422.1:0-3219 GCA_039029715.1 Actinomycetota bacterium
ACCGTGATCTTGTACACGTTGTTGCCCATGTACTCGACCTCGGTCCAGTTCTTGTCCCGGGTGTGGGTGTAGCCAAGATCGATCGTCACATCGGTGGAGATCGGGTTCTCGACCGAACCGATGGTGCCGAACGAGATCGGGGAGTGCAGGAGGTGGTTGATCGTGTTCTCCCGCACCTTCTTCTTGACCAGGCTCCAATCCGTGCAGGTCAGGATGTTGATCGCCCGCTGGGCGTCACGATCGAGGTTCTTGTAGTCGTTCGAACCCGTGTACTCCTGAGCCAGGCGACGGTAGAGCTTCTCGCCCTCGAGGTTCGGCTTCTTCTTGAGCACCTCTTTGTTGTCCTGGATCGCAACCGGGAGCATCGCCGTGATCGGCGAGTACGCCATGTAGTTGTTGTCGCTGGTCTGGATGAAGCCACCGGTCGCCGCCTGACCGGGGATCAGCACCTGCTGGCCGAGCAGGAAGACCGAGTGCTCGACGTGACCATGCACGTCGTAGCCCTTGTCATCGGCCTTGCTCTTGATCGAGCCGAGGGCCGGCGCGTCACCGGAACTCGGGGCCGGGTCCGGCGCCGGGTCATCTGCCGGCGCGGGGGCCGGTTCCGGATCCGGTGCCGGGGTGGACTCGGTCTGCTCGGTCGAGGTGGTCTCCTCGGCCGGGGCCGTCTCCTCCGGTTGCGACGTCGTCGACGGGGCGTCGGTCGGTGCGGGCGCCGCCTCCTCGGGCTGCGCTGTGGTGGACCTGGCACCGGCGACGGACACCGCCTCGGTCTCGGGGAGCGCATAGGTCTCGGCACCGGTGGCCCCGTCGACCTGGAGAATCGGAATCGCCACCGACCCCGACCCCGCCGTCGTGGCCTGGGCACCGACGAGCGGGCTGGCCGTCGTGGCATCGACGGCGTCGCCCGGAGACCCCGAGGAGGTTGCCATCCAGCTCAACGCTGCCGCCAATAGCGCCATCGCCGAGACGACGACGCGCAAATGAAGGGGACTGGGTATCCGGTCCACGTTTTCCGCCTTTTTGTGTGACCCCGAGGTTTTCCGCCGCCTCGGTAGCCCGCCGCCACTCGGCAGACTAGTCACTTTGCGCGCGTATGCCTAGGGGTTCAGCCCGCCTCCTTGAAAAAATCTGAACTTCTCACGGTGAGACCCGGACGCCGCCCGAGGCCCCATTTTCAGGGCTGGAGGACCGTTTCGCCGCCGGGGCCGAGGATGACCTCCTCGGCAGACCACAGCTCGTGGCGCACTAGACCAGCTCGTCCGGGCTGTAGAACGTTGCGGTTGCATCCCGGGTGAACCCGACCATGGTCAGGCCGGCCCGCTTGGCCGTGGTGACCGCAAGCGCCGATGGTGCCGAGACGGCGACCAGCGCCGTGAACCCGGCAGCCCACGCCTTCTGGGCCATCTCGAACGAGGCCCGTCCGCTGACGACGAGGGCCAGATCGTTGACCGGCAACCGCCCGTCGAGGAGGAGCCGACCGGTCACCTTGTCGACCGCATTGTGCCGACCGATGTCCTCCCGGGCCACCACCACATCGCCGGCTCGGTCTACCGCAGCGGCCGCATGGACCGCCCCGGTCTGGTCGAACAGCGGCTGGTGGGCCCGCAGCGCCTGAGGCAGACCGACCAGTAGCTCCGGATCCCACGGTTCGTATAGCGGCAGCACCCGGAGCCGTTCGGTCAGCGCCTCGATGGCCTCGGTGCCGCAGACGCCACACGACGACGAGATCGATCCGAGGCGGGCGGCCGGCGCCGGGGCTCGACCACCGGTCTCGACCGTGACCACGTTGAACTCGCTGTCCACCGGTGAGCCGGTCCCGCAGTAGCGGATCCCGGTGACCCAGTCGGGCTCCAGCACCCCTTCGGCGTGGAGGAAGCCAACCGCCAGTTCGAAGTCGTGACCGGGAGTCCGCATGGTCGACGAGACGGTGTGGTCGTCGAGGTGGATGGTCAGCGGTTCCTCGACCACCAGATCGTCCGGGGCGCGACCCCCGAGGCTGCCGGCATACCGCCGGGTCAGGATGGAGGTGGTGCGGGAACGGACCACCCTCTCAGGCTACCGACACCGAGCGCCGGGCAGGGAGCCGAGCTCACTCGACCCGGTGGAGCTCGGCCGAGAGGTGGTGGGTCAGTGGCTGGCCGGCTGCGGCCATGGCCACGTCGTAGGTCAGCGTGTCGCCATGCACGACGAATCGGCGGGTGGTCTCGACCACCTCGACCGCCGTGGCGGTCCCGACGACCGTCTGGCATCGCAGATCGAGGGTGCCGCCACCATCTCCGGGCTGGAACGAGCCGGCCAGCGACTCCAGCAGGCCGGTCGGGTGGGCCAGGACCACTTCGACCCCGGGTGCGAGGCCACCGCCGACGGGCCGCCAGTAGCCAGACTCGGCGTGGAGCGGGAGGTCGGTCTCGGCGTGGCGGGTCTTCTGGCCGTAGGCCAGGAACGGCTTCCCGACGTGGCCGAACGTGATCTCCTCGACGTAGCGGAAGTCGTCGATGGTTGGGTAGGAACCGACGCCGGCCCCCCGCCACGTGCCGAGCAGGAACCGCAGCGGTTCCACTGCCTCGTGGAGCGGGGGGCCGGTGTCAGCCATGTTCGTGATGTAACGGTCCGGCGGGAGCCGGTGTCACCTAGTGGTCCTCGTCATCGTCGTCGACGTGGTCGGTGATGACCGCCTCGGTGGTGAGGAACAACCCGGCGATGGACGCAGCGTTCTGGACCCCGGACCGGGTGACCTTGCAGGCGTCGATCACACCGGCGGCCTTGAGGTCGCCGTACTCGCCGGTTGCGGCGTTGAAGCCGTTCGGGCCTTCGAGGTTGCGGACCTGGTCGACCACGACGCCGCCCTCTTCGCCGGCGTTCACTGCGATCTGGTGGAGCGGCTGCTCGAGGGCCCGAGCCACGATGCGGGCACCGGTGGCCTCGTCGCCGTCCAGGTCGTTCGCCGCATCCCGGACCGCAGTCTGGGCCCGGAGCAGGGTCACGCCGCCACCGGCGACGATGCCCTCCTCGATGGCGGCCTTGGTGGTGGAGACCGCATCCTCGATGCGGTGCTTCTTCTCCTTCAGTTCCACCTCGGTGGCGGCACCGACCTTGAGCACCGCAACACCGCCGGCCAGCTTGGCCAGCCGCTCCTGCAGCTTCTCCCGGTCGTAGTCGGAGTCGGTGTTGTCGATCTCGGCCCGGATCTGGGCAACCCGACCCTCGACGTCATCG
>JBCCFN010000423.1:0-3216 GCA_039029715.1 Actinomycetota bacterium
AGCGTCCGGACGTCGCGGGTCTCGTCTGCGTTGGTGTGGTCGATGATGGCAAAGTGCTTGTCCCCCGCCACCAGCGAGTACTGGTCGTTCGACAGTTGCAGCAGCCAGACGGTGGCCTTGGCCACGATGGCGTCCAATGCCTCGGCCAGGAGCCAGCTGCCGAACCCGCCGGACCGAAGGTGACGACCAAGGGCATCGTTGAGCAGCCGGTCGCCGTCGAGCTGGTCGATCCTGGCTGCGAGCTCGGCGTCCCGATCCCGACGATCGGCCGCCGTCGCCACTGCGGTCCGGGCGTCGGCCAGGGCGTCGGCCAGCCGGCTACGGACCAGGCCGGGGTCGACACCCGGGCTCCCGACCGCAGCGCCATCATCGATACCGACCGAGGCCACGGCGTCGGCCAAGGTGCCGGCCAGCCGACCCCGGTCGGCCGCCATCCGCTTCCCTTCGGTTGCCAGCTCGATCCGCTCGGCGGCCAGGGACTCGGCCCGCTCCGCCGCCCAGCTCTGCAGCAGTTCGTGATCGGCGAGGAGGGATCGGTGGTCGAGGGTCGGCGGCTCCAGGTCGGCCAGGGCATCTCGGCGGGAGGACAGGGCGGCCCGCATGGCGGCGAGCGACTGGTCGAGCCGACGCCTCCGGTCCTCGGCCTCTGCCGCGACCTGCTCGGCCTCGGCGGCTGCGGCACCGGCCGCCCGATGGGCCTGCTCGAGCGCCTCGACCGTCTCGACCGTCGACGCAAGGGACTCCAGGTCGCGATCACCATCGAAGCCGGACAGCTGCAGCTCCAACAGGTCGATCCGCTCGCCCTGCCGCTCGATCTCCTCGGCTGCCGCCTCCCGGCCGCCGACGGCCCGGGCCAACCTGGTTGCCACCGTCTTGGATTCGGCCCGCAGCCGCTGCTGCTCGGCCGCGGCCGCTTCGGCCTCGCCGGCAGCATCATGATCCGGGATCGTCTCGACCTCCCGGTGGCAGACCGGGCACGGCTCCCCGACCACCAGGGCAGCGGTCCACCCAGCGGCGTCCGCGGCCAGCCGAGCGGTCCGGACCGCATCCTCGGCCCGGCTCAGCGCCGAATCGACATCCGCCTGCTCGGTCGTCAGCTCGGCGACCAACCGGTCGGCGTCGCCGGCCGAGGCCCGGAGACCATCGATCTTGACCCTGGCCTCCGCCAGCTGCTCGATCTGGGATGCGGCCCGTACCAGTTCGGCCCGGTCGGGGGCGGCCTCGAGCGCAACAAGCGCCCGGTCACGGGTTGTCCGGGCGGTGGCCAGTGCCGCTGCCGCCTCGCTCACCGCAGCTTCGGCCGCCACCCGATCGTCGTCGAGGTCTGCGACGCCGGCCGGCATCTCGACCTCGGCCAGGCGCTCGGCGGTCCGGTCGATCTCGGTGACCCGAGCCCGGAGGGGGTCGAGGGCGGCGTCGAGGGTTGCCAGTTCGTCGAGTGCCTGCTCGACCGTTGACCGGACCGCCTCGACCAGCTCGACCCGCCGGCCGAGATCGGCCAACTCCTCGTCGGTCGGCGGCGCGGATGCCCGGCGCTGCTCGGCCAGGATCTCGATCTGGTTGGCCGACTTCTTGGCCCTGGCCCTGGCCAGCTGGCCCATGCGCTCGTAGACCCCGAGATCGAGGAGCCGCTGCAGCAGCTTGTCCCGGTTGGCCGGATCGTCCCGCAGGAATGCGGCGAACTCGCCCTGGGGCAGGACGATCGTCCGGGTGAACTGCTTGAAGTCCAGGCCGAGCAGCTGCTCGACCGCATCGTTGAGTTCGCCGACCTCGCCGGCAAGCACCGTGGTCTGCCCGTCCCCGTCGGCCACCTCCAGCCTGGCCTCGGCGGTGGTGGCGCCCCTCCCCCCCCGACCGACCACCCCGGGGGCGGGGTAGGTCCGACCCCCGGCCTCGAAGTCCAGCCGGACCCGGGCCTGGTTGGACAGCTGGTGGATGACCGGGGCGACCCGGGACGCGTTGTCGTACCGGGCGACCGAGCCGTAGAGGGCGAAGGTGATGGCGTCGATCAGGGTCGACTTGCCGGCCCCGGTGGCGCCGGTGAAGGCCACCAGGTCGAGCCCGTCGAAGTCCAGCACGGTCCGCTCCCGGAACGTGGAGAACCCATCGACCTCCAGGCGCCTCGGTCTCACGCCACCGTCTCCTCGGCCGACCCGGTGCGGTGTTCGACCACCGCCGGCCCGTCCTCGACCGTCGTCAGGTCCAGCTCGAGGACCGCGTCCTCGGCTGCGGCCCCGGCCTCCTCGTGGAGCTCGGCGAACCGCCGTTCCAGCGCCCAATCGGCCACGCCTTGTTCGGCCAGGTAGTCGGCGAACAGCTCCCCAGGCGCACGCCCGTCGCGGTCACGGCGAGGCCTGGTCTCGGCTCGATGCTCGACCCGAACGTCGACCACCGACGAGCCGAGGGCGGCCCGGACCTCATCGGCCAACCCGGCCCGGCCCGGCTCGGTCACCCGGACCCGGAGCCACGCCCCGTCCAGTTCGGCCGCCGTTGTCTGGTCCTCGGCAAGTGCCCGGAGGCTGTTGACCGTGCCGGTCAGCGTCCGCAGTGGCCGACCGGAGCGGAGCGGGACCCCCCGGACCTTCGCCGGGATCCCGGGGGCGGCGTCGACCACGTTGACCTGTTTGGTCTGGGCCTCCTCGCCGAAGTCCAGCTGCAGCGGTGAGCCGCAGTAGTGGATGGCGGTGGCCCCGAGCATCTGCTGGGGCCGGTGCAGATGGCCGAGGGCCACGTAGGTCGCACTTGGCGGGAAGTCGACGGCGGACAGGGCGTACTCGTCGACCAGGTGGGCCGCCCGCTCCCCGCCCCCGACCTGGCCTCCGTGGACGAAGGCGTGACCGACAACCAGGTTGACCCGGTCGGGTTCGAAGCCGGCGCAGAGGGCGGCGACGACCCGCTGCATCCGGTCGGCGTAGGTCTGGGCGTTCTCGAACCCGGCATTGGCCATCAACTCGTCCGCCCGGACGATCGCTCGCTTGGAGACGAACGGGAGGAACGCGACCATCGCCTCCTCGCCGCCATCGGTCCGGATCGTCCGGACGCCGCCCTGGTCCGGTGCGGCCGGTTCGGCCACCATCGAGATTCGCCCGAGCGCCAGCAGCGGTTCGACCGCGGCCAGGCGCCGGGGGTTGTCGTGGTTGGCGGCGACGGCCACCACCCGTGCAACCGCGGCCCGGGCCACCAACGCCCCGTTGTCGATGCCCACGCTCTCGGCGC
>JBCCFN010000424.1:0-3203 GCA_039029715.1 Actinomycetota bacterium
CACCCCGGCCGCCGGTTCGCCTGGCTCGGCGGAGACCTCGATCCCGGCCACGTCGGCGCCCGGCTCGGCGCCAGCGGGGACAGACCCGACGACCACCGAGCCCACCACCCCCGATACGGCCACCCCCGACACGGTGACCGCCGAACCGACGGTCCCCGCGGCCCCGACAACCCAGCCCGCAGCAACCCAAGCCCCGACGACCGAGCCGCCGGCTGCCACCCCGTCACCAGGTGGATCCATCCAGCCCTGCCCGGACCCGGTCCGGATCACCATGGCCCCGTCGTCGATCGGCTCGGCACTGGGGCAGGCGGCGGGTCAGGACTGCGTCCTGATCGAGATGCAGCCCGGCAGCTATCCCTCGATCTCGGTGACCGGGCTGGCCCAGGTCACGATGACCTGCGCCGAGGCCGATGGCTGCGCCGTCTCCCGGATCGTCGTCTCCCGGGTCGAGCAGCTGATCGTCGAGGGGCTGCGATTCACCGGCGGGCACGACTACGGGATCATGGTGTACGAGACCGAGCGCCTCCTGGTCAGGAACAACCGGTTCATCAACGCGAGCAACGGCCATGACATCTCGTTGAAGAACCTGGTGGGCTACACCGAAATCCTGAACAACACCTTCGTCGAATGCACCCGCCACTGCCTGGAACTCGGGCAGAACGGGAACATCCGGACCCGGCCGAGTACCAGTGGCGTGGCCATCGTGCGTGGCAACGTGTTCGAGCGGCCCCTGATCAATGCCATAACCCAACGGGCCCTCTGCACGCTGGTCGTCGAGGACAACCAGTTCATCGACGTGGCCGGCTGGGCGGTCCAGACCTGGCCCTACTGGGCCAAGTACCCGTTCGGGCGATCCGGTGACGACGGCACACTCTACGTCCCGAAGTGCCCGACGCCGAAGGATCAGGTCAACGGCCAGACCGGGCCGATGCGAACCACGGTGTCCAACAACTCGTTCTCCGGGAGGGCCCGGATGAGCTTCGAAGGCCGCGGCGTCGCTGACGACACGGTCGAGGTCACCGGCAACACCGGCAGCTTCACCTGCCGGTTCGTCCCGATGGCCGGCCGGACCCAGTCAGCAACTGCGGACGAGGAGACCGCCGACGCACCTCGGCTGGTCCCCGGCTCCCAATGCTGAGCTGACGCAGCCGTTGGCGGTTATCGATCCTGGGCGACCGGTTCCTTCGGCAGGCCGAGGATGCGTTCACCGATGATGTTCTTGATCGTCTCGTCCGTCCCGACCGCAATGTGATTTCCGGGGGCGCCGAGGACGAACCTGGCCCATGCGTAGGTCCCCCACTCCCCCGAGTCTGCGACGAGCCTGGGCCCGAGCACGCTGCCGACCAGCCCGGAGACCGCAGAGAGGTTCCTGGCCAGGGACAGCTTGGACATGATCAGGGCGTCCGGCGGCAGGTCGCGTCGACGGTTGAGGTAGCCGGCGACCCGGAATGCGCCGACGACAGCGGCCACCTCCTGGCGGACCAACGGGTCGTCGTCGAGGCCGAAGTGTCTGACCAGCTCGAGCAGGCGTTCCCCGTTGGCGATCCCGACGCCACCACGCCCGTGCCCACCGGCGACCAGCTGCCGTTCGAACATCAGGGTGTGGACGGCAACCGGCCAGCCGCCATGAATCTCGCCGACCCGGTGGGAGTCCGGCACCCGGGCGTCGGTGATGAACACCTCATTGAAGGCGGAGCCGCCCGTCATCTGCCGCAGGGGCCTGACCTCGATGGCGGGATCGTGCATGTCGACCAGGAACGTGGTCAGGCCGGTGTGGCGGGCCCGGTCTCGATCGGTGCGGGCCAGGACGAGGCCGATGTCTGCGATGTTGGCGTCCGAGGTCCAGACCTTCTGACCGTTCAGCACCCAGTCGTCGCCGTCCCGCTCGGCGACGCAGGTGGCACTCGCCAGGTCGGACCCGGCCCCTGGCTCGCTGAACAGCTCACAGGCGATCAGATCACCCCGGTGCAGGCCGGGCACGTAGCGTTCCTGGATCGGCGGGCTGGCGTGGGCCATCAGGATCGGCCCGATGACCGGGCCGAGCTTGAACCAGTCCTGGGGCGGGACGTCGAAGCCGGCCTCGGCCTTGGCGTAGGCCCGAGCACTGGTGGTTGGGAGCCCCCGGCCACCGAGCTCCTCGGGCCCATCGATCCAGCCGTAGCCGGCGTCGAATCGCTTGCGGCGCCACGCCCTCGACTCCTCGAGCAACGCCGCATCCCGCGCTGCATCGTGCTCGGTCCAGATCTCGACCACCCGATCGTCGCCGTCGCCCCACCGAAACCTGCCACGCTCGGCTTTGGGTTCAGCGTTGGCCCGCAACCACTCGTGCATCTCGGCCTCGAACGTCTCCTGGGTGATCGCTGTCACGGTTCGCACTCCATCGCTGGGTCGACTTGGTCGAAGGTGCCAGGCGGAGCTCGGTGACCTTCAGGCCACATCGGTCCCGACCCTCAGGAACAGTCCTAGCCGCCGGCCGACCCGGGATGCCAGCTCATGGCCGGATCGTGGGGCCAGTGCGGCCCCGGTGCCCGTTCGTGCTCGAAGACCGTGACGTCGAGGGTGGTGAGTCCCGGACCATCTGCGGTGATGATCTCGCTGGCGAGATCCCGGAAGCCGGCCCGGAAGTGCTGGCTGCTCTTCAGCGCAACGATCTTGCGGGTGGTGACATCGATGCCGTGCAGGACGAAGATCTCCGGATCGAGGGTCTGCCGACGCCGGGAGGTGACGATCACGTCCAGCCCACCTCGTCCGCCGATCTGCAGACGGGCCGACGGCCCGAAATTGGCCCTGGTCCCGGCCACCATCGGGCTGGTGAGGACCAGCCGGCCGTCGGTCAGCGCCTTCACGTAGGCGGTCGTCTCGATCGTCTCGCCGTGGAGGTCGTCGTGGTGACCGCCGAGAGCGACGTCGATGGTCGCTCCCACCCCGGCCTCGTTGGCGGCGGCAGCGGCCCGATGATCGAACAGGAAGCCGAAGCACGCCGCATCGTCCAGTCCGGCGTCGATCATGGCCCGGAGCAGGTGGGTACCGTCGCCCGGCGTGCCACCACCGGGGTTGTCCGAGGTCTCGTTGATCACCACCGGGCCACCTCGCTCTGCGGCTCGGATCGCCAACTCGACGGCGACGGGCGGCGGGATCGACTCGGTCAGGAAGCCGTCCCGCTCGGACCACAGATCGGCGGCCAGCCTCTTGGCCGTCCGTTC
>JBCCFN010000425.1:0-3181 GCA_039029715.1 Actinomycetota bacterium
CGCCCGTGGTTCGACGATCGCCCCCGAGGAGGAGGTGGCCCCGGAGCAGGCCGCGGTCGACGAGGGTGAGTGGTGGACCCAGGCCTCCGAGGAGGTCGACCTGCTCGACGAGCTCGGCCGATCGATGGACCTCAAGACGTTCCTGGCCGGCGAGTCGACCCCGGTGTTCTTCGGCTCGGCGCTGACCAACTTCGGCGTCCGGTTCCTGTTGGACGGGGTGGTCGACGTGGTGCCGGCCCCGGCGCCGCGGCAACTGGCGGACGGGACCCGTCGTGCCCTCGATGCCCCGTTCGCCGGGCTGGTGTTCAAGGTCCAGGCCGGGATGGACAAGGCCCACCGGGACCGGATCGCCTTCGTCCGGGTCTGTTCCGGCCGGTTCGAGCGGGGCATCACCGCCATCGCCGAGCGGACTCAGCGCCAGTTCTCGACCAAGTACGCCCAGGCGATGTTCGGTCAGGACCGGGACACCGCGGACGAGGCCTACCCCGGCGACGTGCTCGGCCTGGTCAACGCCAACGACCTTCGGGTCGGCGATGCGGTGTACGTCGACGAACCGGCCAGCTTTCCAGCTCTCCCGGCCTTCGCCCCCGAGCACTTCATGCGGGCCCGGGTCAAGGACACCTCCAAGTTCAAGCAGTTCCGCAAGGGCGTGGCTCAGCTGGACGAGGAGGGCGCCATCCAGGTCCTTCGGGAGGACGACATCGGCGACCAGGCCCCGATCCTGGCCGCAGTCGGCCCCATGCAGTTCGAGGTGGCCACGTACCGGCTGGAGAACGAGTTCGGCGCCCCGATCGAGCTGTCGGCCACCCCGTACACCATCGCCAGGCGAACCGATGAGGCAAGCGCAGCCACCCTCAACGCCATGCAGGGGGTGTCGGTCATGAGCCGGGACGACGGGACCAGACTGGCCCTGTTCGAGAGTAAGTACTGGATGGATCGGGTCCTGGCCGACCACCCGGAGCTGACCCTGGATCGGATGATCGCCGAGGGCGGACTGAACTGACCCGCCGATCGGCGGGCCAAACTCCCGCCGAGGCGACCGGTCGGGCAGACTGTGTCGGTGGTGCTGCGCGGGCGGGTCTGGCGGGAGGAGTTGTCGATACCCCTCCCCTGGATCCTGTGTGGACTGGCCGTCCTCGGATTCATCGGCCTGCGGTTCTGGTTCGCCGACCGGATCGAAGAGGCGGCAAGGCAGCCGGTGATCATCCTGGCCGGACCGGCCGTGGTCGACGAGGCCGGTCGGATCTCGGCCGAGGCCCCGGCCTCGGCAACGCTGTCGATCGACCAGGCCGACGGGTCCGGCAGCGGTTCGATCGGCATCGACGGCCAAGACGACCCGCTGTGGGTCAACCCCCGGTCGTCCGGGTTGCCGTGGGCCTCGCTGGGGACGATCGACGGGCTGCTGACGTTCCGGGGCAACCCGACCCGCACCTTCCACGGCCGGGGCCCGATCCCGGACGACCCCGAGATCCTGTGGCAGCGGACGATCGGTTGCAGCAACTCCCCGGTCGGTGGGCAGCCGAAGACGTGGTGCGGCAGTGGCTGGACCGGCCAGCCGGCGGTGTTCCCAGCCCCCGGTGAGCGGGAGGGTGCGTCCGCCGGGGACCGGTGGTGGGTGGCGGTCGGCGGCTACAACCGCAGCGTCAACTTCTACGACCCGGCAAGCGGCGACGCCCCGTACCCGGCGTTCGAGACCGGGGACATCATCAAGGGCACGATCACGATCGACCCCGACGGCTTCCCGCTGCTCTACACCGGCAGCCGGGACAACTTCTTCCACATCGCGGCCATCGACGGTGACGCACCTCGGGAACTGTGGCGGCTGTCTGCGGCCAGCGACGACCCGACGTTGTGGAACAACGACTGGGACTCCTCGGCCCTGGTCGTCGGTGATCACCTGTTCGTCGGCGGGGAGAACTCCCGGTTCTATGCGGTTCGGCTCCGGCGGGGCTACGACGAGGACGGGGCCGTGACCGTCGATCCCGAGGTCGTGTTGAGTGTTGCCGGCTGGGATCGGGAGTTGCTCGACGCACTTGGCGACCGTCAGGTCTCGATCGAGAACTCGGTGGCGATCAGCGGCACCGTGGTCTACTTCACCAACTCCGGTGGTCTGGTCCAGGGGTGGGACATGGCCGGGCTCCGGTTCGGCGGGGCGGCGGAGCGGGTCTTCCGGTTCTGGACCGGGGACGACACCGACGCCTCGATCGTGATCGACGAGGCCGGCATGCTGTACGTCGCCTCGGAGTACGAGCGGGGCAACGCCAGGGCCCGGGAGCTCGGTCAGGTGATCAAGCTGGACCCGAGCCGGCCGGACGACCCGGTGGTGTGGAGTCGAGAGGCGGCCACCGGGCTCGGCGGCGGGGTGTGGGCCACCCCGGCACTCCACGGCCAGCTGCTGATCGTCTCGACCGATGACGGCCGGGTGCTGGGATTAGACCGGGACGACGGCAGCCAGCGATGGGTCATCGATCTGCCTGGACCGCTGTGGTCGTCGCCCGTGGTGGTCGACGACGTGCTGATCCAGGGAGACTGCGACGGCACGCTCCACGCGTTCGACCTCGCCGGCGAGGCGACGGCACCCACCCCTCGGTGGACGGTCGAACTGGACGGGTGCATCGAATCGACCCCGGCGGTCTGGGACGGGCGGATCTTCGTCGGCACCCGGGCCGGGGACTTCTTCGCCGTCGGCGATGCCGACCGCTGATCAGCGCTCGATCTCGACCAGGATGGTCTGGCGGCCGATTACGTCCGTCCCTCGCCGAACCTCGGCCGAGATGGTTGCCGAGCCCTCGGCCAACCCCGCGGTGCGGAACGTCACGGTGGCGTCGCCGTCGCACCGGGTGTCCCGATCCACGCCGCCCTGGCGCAGGGTGGCGCAGTAGTCGGTGCCGGTCGGGATGTCATTGAACCGGACCCGGATCAGCTCACCCCGGTCGAACCGCTCACCGGGGAGTGGGGTCCGGAGCAACGTCCTGGCGTAGAAGGCGACCCGGATGGTCTCGGTCTCGATCACCTCGCCGGCGGCGTTGCGAGCCTCGGCGGTGATGGTCAGCTCGCCGGGGTTGACCCCGGCGGCACCGCCCGGGATCTCCTCGACCGGGTCGGCCGAGCAGTTCTGGAAGGTCCGGCCGAACGACACGGCGGCCCAGCAGTAGCTGGTGGCACCGGCCAGGGCGGTGGC
>JBCCFN010000426.1:0-3178 GCA_039029715.1 Actinomycetota bacterium
CTGGAGTGGGCCGAGTCGACCGTCGACGGCGACCGCGAGGAGCTGGACCCGACCCCGCCGCCGGAGGTCTGGGGCGCAGTGTCGGTGGGATCGGACGAGTGTCCCGGGGCGTCGCGGTGCCCGTCGGGGGCGGAGTGCTTCGCCGAGGTCGCAAGGCAGCGGGCCATGGCCGCAGACGTGATCGTCACCAACCACCACTACTACGGTCTCAACATTGCGTCGGACGGGGCACTGCTCCCGGAGCACGACGTGGTGGTGTTCGACGAGGCCCACCAACTACCGGAGGTGTTGGGGGCGACCTGCGGGACCGAGTTGTCCGGGGGTCGGTTCCGGGCCCTCGGTCGCCGGGTCGCTTCGGTGCTGACCGACGAGGAGCTCCCGGCCGGGCTCGATACCTCGGCCGCGGACCTGGACGGGCTGTTGCGTCCGGCGCTCGGTACGGCCCTAGACGATCTCGGCGCCGTCGTCGGGGCCCTGGTCACGGCCCGGGACCGGGCGGACCGGGTGATCGCCGCACTCCGCAAGCTGACCCCCGGTGAGGGCACAGACATCGCGGCCCGTATCGAGCGGACCCAGCTGGCGGCGACCCGCCTGGTGGCCGACATCGACGCCGTGCTTGAGGCGGACCCCGCAGACGTCGTCTGGGTCGATGGCAACCAGCACGCCCCGGTGCTGCGCCGGACCCCGCTGGAGATGGCAGACCTCCTGGCCACCAACCTGTTCGGCGACCGGACGGTCATCCTGACCAGCGCCACCCTGTCAGACGGCGTCGCCGGGCAACTCGGGCTCGACCGGGATCGGGAGGTCGTCCGGGTCGGCTCCCCGTTCGACTACCAGACCGCCGGGTTGCTGTACTGCCCCATCGACCTGCCAGAGCCCCGGAGCGAGCGGCACCGGACCGCGGTCCAGGACGAGATCCTGACCCTGGTCGACGCCTCGGGAGGCCGGGCGCTGTGCCTATTCACCAGCTACGGGGCGATGACGGCGGCGGCCGAGCGGTTCGAGGATGAGCTGGACCTGCCGGTCCTGGTCCAGGGCGAGGCCCCGAAGGGGGTGCTGATCGAACGGTTCAAGGCCGATCCGACCGCCATTCTGTTGGCCACCCTCTCGTTCTGGCAGGGCATCGACCTGCCGGGCTCGACGCTGACGCTGGTGACGATCGATCGGTTACCGTTCCCCCGGCCGGACGAGCCGATCGCCCAGGCTCGCCGGGACCGGGCGGGCCGACTGGCGTTTCGGGAGGTCGACCTTCCCCGGGCCCAGACCCTGCTGGCCCAGGCCGCCGGGCGGCTGATCCGGCGGACAGACGATCGGGGCGTCGTGGCGGTCCTCGATCCTCGCCTGGCGAACAAGAAGTCCTACCGGTGGGACCTGATCAACGCCCTGCCGCCGTTCAAGCGGACCAAGGAACGAAGCGAGGTGGTGGCGTTCCTGGCCGCCCTCGATGCTGCGGCCCGCGGCGAGGAGACCGGCGGGGACGGTTGAGCCTCCCTCAGTAACCGAGGCGCTCGATCGCCTCCCGGTCCTGTTGCCAGTTCCGGTCGACGTTGACCACCAGTTCCAGGAAGGCACCGTCCGGTAGCTGGCGGCGAACCCTGGTGCCGACAGCCTTCAGGGTCGCACCACCCTTGCCGATCACGATGCCCTTCTGCGACTCCCGCTCGACCAGGATCTCGACCCTGATCCGGGGCCACTCCCACTCCACCACCCTGGTTGCGACCGAGTGGGGCAGCTCCTGGTGGAGTAGGTGGAGCAGCTGCTCCCGAACCAGCTCGGCGACCGTGAAGGCCTCCGGCACGTCGGTCACCATCTCGGCCGGGTACCACAACGGCCCCGGCGGCATCAGCCCACCGAGGTGATCGACCAGGGCCGGGACCCCCTTGCCGGTCCAGGCCGAGACCGGGAAGTAGGCGGAGAATTGGAGGTCGGCCACCGCGGACAGCTGGGCCAGGACGTCCTCGACGCCGAGTCCGTCGATCTTGTTGACGACGACCACCGTCCGATCGGGGTTGAGCCGCTCGGCCAGGAAGCGGTCGCCCCGGCCGTAGCCAGACCGACCGTCGACGACGAAGCAGATGGCGTCGACGTCGGCCAGCGCCGCATCCGCCGTCTCGTTCAGCCGGTCCCCGAGCGCGGTACGAGGCTTGGAGATGCCGGGCGTGTCGACGAAGACGATCTGGCGTTCCTCGGTGGTGTGGACGCCCCGGATCTGATGCCTGGTGGTCTGGGCCTTGTCTGAGACGATCGTGACCTTCCGATCGAGGATCTGGTTGAGCAGGGTCGACTTCCCGACGTTCGGCCGGCCGACGATTGCCACGAACCCCGATCGGTACTCCTGGTCTGGCTCGGCCGGGGTCGGGTCGGTGGGGGTCGGCTCGGTCATGCCTGCTCCGGTGCCGGCACCGGCTCCCGGCGGCTGATCAACACCTTGGTGATCCGGCGGCCATGGACCTGCTCGACCCGGAGCCGATAGCCGTCGACCTCGCACTCCTCGCCCCGGTGCGGGACCCGACCGAAGACATCGAACACCAGGCCGCCGACGGTGTCCCAGTCGCCCTCAGGCAGTTCGATGGATGCCACCTCGTTCAACTCGTCGATCAGGATTCGGGCGTCGACCCGGAGGGAACCGTCGATCAGCCGCTCCAGCAGCGACTCCTCGACGTCGTACTCGTCGACGATCTCACCGCCCAATCCCTGTCCCGGGAACACAAGCGAGTGAGGGACCTATCCCAGCAACACGCCGTGCCTTTCCAATCACAAGACCACCCTATGCACCATTTAACCAAGCCAGCGTTGATAAAACACTCGTGCTTTATATTCACCAGATCAATGCACTGACCAATCAACAGGGCCAGCGTTGACAAAACACTTAGACCCAGAACTACAGTGACAGGACATTGACCCATTTACATTTCCAATCATTCCACTTTCCCCAGTCTTCCCCTATTCACCAAGGCATACTTTTCCCTACGGCGAGACATTCCCCGCACAGACCGCTGTGCGCTAGCCGGTGCTATCAGTCGTCATACGGGTAGCCCTATAACCTGCTACCGATACACTCACCTGACAAATAGACCCTGCAATATCATTGCGATGCAAATCCATACAACAACCAATAATGCTACCTCTCAAACAGGGTAGGCGCGAGTGCTATGTGGATGAGGCAGTACAATCCCTC
>JBCCFN010000427.1:0-3171 GCA_039029715.1 Actinomycetota bacterium
CCCGCGCGCCCGCCGCGGTTCGCCCGGGGCCCGGCGCGGGGGTTTGAGGTGGTTGCCCGCCCCGCCACCCACCGGTGCAACCTCGGCCAGGGCAAGCAACGCCCGGTTGACGATGCCCTCGCTCTCGGCGCTCGGGGCCGCGGTCTCGTACTGGTCGCCGGCGACGATGATCAGGTCGACCGCCTCGTCGGCTGCGATGTCGACGATCTCGGCCAATACCGCCCGGTGCTCGTCGGCCCGGCTGTGGCCCCGGATCGCCTTGCCGACGTGCCAGTCGGCGGTGTGGAGCAGCTTCATGACGGCCGGCTCGGACGAACGATCATGAGGTCAGCCCGGCGAACGGATCCTCGGTGGCCGCCGGTGACGCCAGATCGATGGCTGCGTCGCCCTGGCTTGCCGCCGGGACGGCCTCCGCCGGGCGGGTGGCCCAGGACGGGAACGGGAACTCGACCAGCAACGGGACCGGCAGCCGGGGTTGGGCCAGGTACATCGAGCCGGGCTTCAGGATGGTCGACCGCTGCCTGGCCACCGGCGGCAGGAAACCGTACTCGTCCCGCCTGGCCTCGGCCGGGTCGAGCCGGCCGACCACCCGGATGGCCGAGTTGGCGACGACCCGCCGCTCCACCTCGGATGCGGTCTGCTGGGCCCCGATCAGGATGATCCCGAGCGAGCGGCCCCGCTCTGCGACGTCGAGGAGGATCTCCTTGATCGGGCTCGACGAGTCCCGGGGGGCGTACTTGTTCAGCTCGTCGAGCACCACGAACTGCAGCGGCTTTGCCACCCCGCTGGCCTCCTTGGCCTCGAACGCCTGGCGGAGCACGACGCCGACGACGAACCGCTTGGCCCGGTCGTGGAGCGAGTGGATGTCGACAACGGTGACCTGATGCCGATCGAGGTTCAGGGCGTGCTGCTGGGCATCGGCCACATCGGCCCGGACCAGGTGCTCGACGTGTCGCCTGGCCGATGCCAGCCGGCGAATGAAGGCGTTGATCGTCCCCGAGCCGACCGCCCGACCGGTCCAGCGGGGGTCCGGCGGCTCGTCCGGGTCGACCGGGCTGAGTTTCTCCTCCAGACCGTCGACCAGTTCGGCGAAGGTCCGGATCAGCCGGGACCCGCCATCGGCGGTCTCCAACCGGACCGCACCCTCAGGGGTGGCCTCCAGGGCCGCCAGTTGGGCCGTCACCGACTGGACGACGATGGTGTACTGCTGGCGCTCGTCCTCGGCGTCTGCGAACAGGAACGGCAGCAGCCGCTGGTGACAGAAGTCTGCGATCGTCCAGAAGAACGGGGACACGCCCAGCTTGCGGGAACCGGTGGCCGGTGTGGCGTTTCGGTCGCCCTTTCGGGGCGGGGCCAGGATGCCGACGTCGCGGAACGGGGCCGGGCTCAGGCCGAGCCGGTGGTAGCGGCGGGCCCCATCGGCGTCCAGGGACCGGTTGTCGTGGTCGAGTAACAGCAGATCCTCGCCCTTGACGTTGAAGATCAGGGCCCGGGTGTTGGCCGCCTCGGCGCCGAGGGCCCCGGAGTTGAACATCGAGTACAGCAGGAACGTGGCATAGCTGGTCTTGGTCGCCACGCCGGAGATGCCAGAGATGTTGATGTGGGCACCCTTGGTCCCGTCGATGAAGTCGAGGTCGAGCACGACCGGCTCGTCGGCTCGTGACAGCCCGGCCGGCAGTCGCCGCTCGACCGTGTCGAACGACAGGGCGGTGTCGCGCTCCTCGGCGGTGGCCAGGCGGACCGGGCTGCCGGGGATCGGCGGCAGGAGGACCTCCGGCTCGAACCGGGTCGGCTGGATCAGGGCCGCTTCGGACACCTGGGCCGGGAGCACGCCGTCGCTGATCAGGAACACGTCGCTCTGGAACGCCGCCCCCTCGTGGCGGGCCCGGACCTGGCTGACAACGCCATAGATCGACAGGACCTCGCCGTCGGGCAGGGTCCGTTCCAGGGCCACCACGTCGTCCAGCTGCAGCGTGTGCCCGGGAGCGACCGCGACCCAGAACTCGAGCGGGGTCGCATCATCGACCCCGATGACGAGCCCGACCGCGTCCGTGATCTCGCCGTTCGCTCCGCCGGGACGGCGGCCAGCGTCGTTTGACGATCCACCAGCCATCCCTCCACGCTACTTTCAGACCGGCCCCGAACCCGTGATGTCCGCCAAGTTCGCGCCCGAGCCGTGCTAGCGCGACCCGGGGGCCCGCGCGAACATGCCAGGACGACCGATCGAGGAGGCGTCATGGCTGGTCGCTGGGAGTTCTGGATCGATCGGGGCGGGACCTTCACCGACGTCGTTGCTCGCTCGCCGGAGGGCCGGACCGTCACCCACAAGCTGCTGTCCGAGAACCCCCGCCGGTACCGGGATGCGGCGATCCAGGCCATCCGTGAGCTGCTCGACGTCCCGGACGGCGCCCCGCTGCCGACCGACCGAATCGAATCGGTGAAGATGGGGACCACGGTGGCGACCAATGCGCTGCTGGAGCGGGCCGGCGAGCCGACGGTGCTGGTCACGACCGCCGGGTTCGCCGATGCCCTCCGGATCGGGTACCAGGCCAGACCGGACCTGTTCGCCCTCGACATCGTCCTGCCGGAGATGCTGTACGACCGGGTGATCGAGGTCGACGAGCGAGTGGGGGCGGACGGCACGACCCTGATCCCCCTCGACATCGAGGGGGTGACCGCGGCACTGGGCCGAGCCCGGGACGACGGCTACCAGTCCGTTGCGGTCTCGTTCGTCCACGGGTCTCGCCACACGAAACACGAGGAGCAGGTGGCCAGGATCGCCAGGGACCTCGGCTTCGAGCAGGTCTCGGTCGGACACGAGGTCAGCCCGCTGATCAAGCTGGTGTCCCGCGGCGACACCACGGTGGTCGACGCCTATCTCTCCCCCGTGCTCCGGCGCTACGTGGACCAGGTCGACGAGGATCTGCGGCCGAACGGCCAGGGCGCCGCCGGCGGGGCCACCGCCCCGAGGCTGCTGTTCATGCAGTCGAATGGCGGACTGACAGACGCCAGGCGGTTCCAGGGCAAGGACTCGCTGCTCTCCGGCCCGGCCGGCGGGGTGGTCGGGATGGTGGCGACGGCCCAGGCCGCAGGGTTCGAGCGCCTGATCGGGTTCGACATGGGCGGCACCTCGACCGACGTGTCCCACTTCGCCGGCGAGCTCGAGCGGAC
>JBCCFN010000428.1:0-3162 GCA_039029715.1 Actinomycetota bacterium
CCAGGACGAACGGCAGTGACCAGGTCAGGAGCTGGCGAACCGAGCGGGTGAGCAGGGCGAGCACGCCGAGGCCGATGACGAACGAGAGCGACGGCCCGATCTGGCCGCTGCCAAAGACCCCGATGCCACAGCAGATCGCTGCGATGGCGAGCACCGGGCGGGGCCGCTCCCCGCCCAGCAGCATGGCGATGGCCAGGCAGGCGTTGATCCCGCAGTACACACCGAACCCGATCGGGTTGCCGATCGTGGCCGCCCCCCGACCGTCGTCTGCGATGGGCCCGGCGTTCGGGAAGTAGGGGTTGAGCCGCTCGGCGGTGTTGACCAGGTTGAGTGAGTCCATCAGGCCGAGCAGGCCGAGCCCACTGGCCACCGTCAGGCTGAGGGCCACCGCGGTCCGGACCTCACCGGGGGTCCGGATCGTGTAGCGGATCATGCCGTACAGCAGCCCGAGCCGGACCAGGACGAACCCGTAGAAGATGTCGTCGACCCCGACCGGCCGGAGCCTGGCGAACTGGATCAGGACCGGGATGACCAGGCCGGTCAGGATGAGACCGACGATGACGAAGTCCATCCGGTTCAGCTTGACCACGATGCGGCGGGAGTAGATCAGCCACCGGGCGGCGAGCACGACGCACAGGAGGAACAGCAGTGCCTCGTTCGGCCGCAGCAGCGGGATGATCTGACCCCGGTCGAACCCGACGATGGCCGGGGCGACGGCGATCATGATGTACCCGGCGTAGTGGGGCCGGAAGGCGGTCAGGGCGATCAGGCTGACCAGGCCGAGGAATGCCAGGCCGATCATCGGGCCGATGGCGGTGGCGAACATCCCGGCCCCCAGGGCCGCCGCCGGGAGCCCGATCGCCAGCCGCCGGACCCGGCCGGCCGATGGGACGACGAAGTAGCCGAGGACGTGGTCGACGAACTGCGGGATCGTCCGGGCCTCGATCGGCTCCACTCCTCGTGACGTGACGCCGACCGCGGTCATGACGCCCCCGCCGTCGGCCGGGCCGAACCCCGATGGCGGAACTCGGCCACCAACGCAGTGAGCTCATCGTCGAACCGGGAACGAAGCAGCACGAAGACCACCATCGCCGCAGCGGCGATCACCCCGGTCACGCCGAGCACTGCGAGCTGGTGCTGGGGCTCGGACCACACCGCCCGGTAGCCGATGCCGGCGCCGGCGGCACCGCCGAACGCCACGGCGGCGGCAAGCGTGGTCAGGATCAGGGAGCGGTTGAGGTCATAGGCCGAGGACGCCAGGTCCATCACCCGGCGATGGAGGGCACCGGACCCGACCAGGTCGGCGGCACTCATCGCAAGCCCGAGCCAGAGGATGACGACCGGACCGTCGACCAACACCAGGCAGATCCCGGCCCCCAGCGCGGTCAGGGCGGCCCGCAGCCCCTGGGCCCGGAGGGGGCCGGCGGGATCGGTGCAGGCGTAGGCCGCAGAGGTCGCGACCTGGAACAGGCCCTCCCCGATCACCGCCCCGGCGATCCCGGCCAGGGCGTAGAGGATCAGCCGTTCCCCGTCGTCGCCGGCCATCTCCCCGACCGCGAGCCCACCGGCGACGAACCACCCCAGGGTCAGCGATGCCGCTGCGGCCGGGATCGAGACGAACGACGCCATGCCGACACCGCGGGCGTAGATGTCGACCAGCGCCCGCAGGTCACCGGCGATCCTGGCTTCGGACAGCCGGGGCAGGATGGCGAACGCCACCGGCTTCGAGCCGAGGGCGACCGGCAGATTCAGCAGGTTGATGGCCAGCTGGAACGCAACCACCCCGCCGGCGACCGTGTTGGCGGCCACGATCAGGACGAGAATCCGCAGCCCGTTCAGCACCGCCGTCCCGGACGAGGTCCGGGCCTGGTCGATGATCGACCGCATGTCCGAGCTCGACCAGTCCCGGCGAGGGACCAGTCGGATGCCGAGCCGGTGGACCCCCCACCACTGGAGCGCAGCGTGGGCGGCCACCCCGAGCGATGAGCCGAGCCCGAGCAGCAGGATCGGCCCGAGGCCGACGTCTCCGACTTCGAGCCCGGTGCCGTAGCGGGCTGCGAACCCGATCAGGGTGACGATGACCACGAGGTTCTCGACGATCGAGGCGGCGGCCGGGAGGGCGAAGTGACCGAGCGCCTGCTGCACCGCCTGCCCCGTGACCGCGATGCCGTAGCCGATCAGCTGGGGCCCGGTCAGCAGCAACAGCGGTACGCCGGCGGCGATGAAGTCGTCCCGGACCGCCTGGTCCCCGATCGGGGCGGCCAGGCCACGGACGATGAGGAACGAGCCGGCCATCACCACGACCGTCACCGCACCGAACACCGCGAGAACGAACCCGAGGAACCGGCCGGCCAGCCGCTCGGTCGCCTCCAGGTCACCGGCGGAGATGTGGGTCATCAGACCGGGCACCAGCAGCGCCCCGAGGAGGGCGCCGATGGCCAGCTCGAACACGATCCAGGGGAACTGGTTCGCCAGCTGGAACAGGTTGCCGAAATACGACGGCCCGAGCACCGCGCCGATCAGGATGACCCGGCCGAAGCCGGTCACCCGAGACAGCAGGGTCCAGATCGCAGACGTCGTCGAGTCGCCGACGACGGTGGACCGGGAGCGGGCCTCCATGATCGCTACTTCCCCCGATCCCCGTCCGCCTGCCAGACCAGGCGGTTCCAGAACAGCAGGGCGAACAGGCCACCGATCACCAGTCCGGCGGCGGCTCCGACCGCAGCGAATATCTTCGGTCTGGGGAAGACCTGGTCATCGAACACGAACGGCTCGGTGACCAGGATCGGCACGCCGTTCTGGGATTCGTCGATCGTCGCCAGATCGTGGTCCAGGATCCGGGACTGGACGTCATCGACCCGGGCCCGGAGCGAGTTGATGATCGCCTGGCTGGCCTGCTGCTCTGGCCGGTCTGCGATCTCGGTCGACCCCGAGATCCGGGCGAACCGGGCCTCCTCGTCGGCCAGTTCGGCCTGGATCGCGGCCAGCTCCTCCTCCAGGGTGGCCCGGACCTCGGCCGGGGTGACCTCGGAGGCGAGGGCGATGTAGCGATCGGACAGCTGGGTGACCACCGCCTCGGCCTCGGTCCAGGACGTCGACACGTAGTCGACCCGGAGGATCTGGGTCCCAGGGATCAGCCGGGCGTCCAGCTGCTCCTCGAAC
>JBCCFN010000429.1:0-3134 GCA_039029715.1 Actinomycetota bacterium
CTCGGATCCGCCGGCCCGGGGCCATCCACACCACCGACCAGATCGTCGGGATGGCGTGCCGGCTGAACTGGACGGTCGGCATCACGAACGACGACCTGGTCGGCGCCCAGTGTGGGGCCGTCATCGGGCTCCACCCCCAGGACGACCAGTGGCTGTCCGGTCACCACATGGCCGGGGTCTGGTTCGAGACGGTCGAGGACGCCTCGGCCCACCAGCACGCCATGCACACCGTCCCGTTCGGGACCTATGCGGCCATGGCGGTGTCCCCGCTGGCCACCGGTCGGCTCGACCCGCCGGACATCTGCCTGATCTATGCCACGCCGGCCCAGATGATCCTCCTGATCAACGGGCTCCAGTGGTCCGGCTACCAGAACTTCGAGTGGGGCTGTGTCGGTGAGTCGGCCTGCGCCGACTCGTGGGGTCGAGCGCTCAAGCTCCGGGAGCCGAGCGTGTCGATCCCGTGCTTCGCCGAGCGCCGCTACGGCGGAGTCCAAGACGACGAACTGCTGATGGCGACCCCACCGCAGTTCCTGCCGAAGGCGATCGCCGGGCTCGAGGCGTTGTCTCGCAACGGTCTTCGCTACCCGATCCCGCCCTATGGCATCCAGAGCGACGCCACCGCCGGCCTCGGCGCCTCCTACGACTGAGTCGGCCCCGCCCCGTGGTGTGGGCGTGGCGCATCTGCTCGGAAACGGAAAGCGTGGCCCGAGCACCACCACGATCGGGCCACGCCGGCATCCCGCTTGGGGAGCCGTGGGAACCCGGCTGCGATGCGGCCTGAGTTCCTCTGAGGTCCACTATGACGGACGACCCGTAGGCCGCTCGGGCAGAGATGGTGGGTAGTCTTCCTCCGCCGTCGAGGGCCGCGCTGGTGGCCGGAGGAACCGAAGGATGGGCCACAACCAGGACATCGAGGTCGTGATCTTCGACATGGGCGGCGTGCTGGTCGAGCTCGGCCCGCTCGACCGGGCCCTCGGGGTCGATGGACGATCGTCCGAGGAGTTCTGGGCCCGATGGTTGGCCAGCCCGGCCGTGCGGGCGCTGGAGGCCGGCCGGTGCACGGTCGAGCGTTTCGCTGCCGATCTGGCGGTCGAGCTGGGATTGACGCTGTCGCCGGAGGAGATCATCGACCACTTCATGGCGGTTCCCCTGGGGCTGTTTCCCGGCGCTCGGGAGCTGGTGGCCGCCATCCCGGACCGGATCCACACCGCGCTCCTCAGCAACACCAACGCCGCCCACTGGGGCGGTCAGCCGGACGCTGACCTCATCGCCACGCTGTGCGACCGGCAGTACCTGTCGTTCGAGCTCGGCCTGACCAAGCCGGACCGCCCCATCTTCGACCACGTCGTGGCCGATCTCGGGGTGCCGGCGGCCGCCGTCCTGTTCCTCGACGACAGCCCGGCCAACGTCACCGGAGCCAGGGCGGCCGGGCTGGTTTCGGAGCGGGTCCGGGGCCCCGGCGAAGCGGCCAGCGCACTGGTCGACCACGGGGTGCTCACCGCCCCACCGCCCGCCTCCTGATCGACACCCGAGCCCCGGCCCGGTTGCCCTAGACCCGGCTGACGCCTTCGAACACCAGGGTTCGGCGGCCGAGGGCCACCGTGTCGCCCGAGCTCAGTACGACCGGTTGGTTCGGGGCGAGCTGATTCCACCGCTCGAACGCGGCGTCCCAGACGTAGGTCCCGTCGGTGGACCCGAGGTCGATCAACTGGACCGCCCAGTCGACCAACCGGAGCTCGGCATGGGTCCTGGAGAGCGTCTCGTTGTTCTGGTTGAGGATCAGGAGCTCGGCGTCCTCGCCCTCGGGCTGGATCGGCTCTCGGCCGATCAGGTAGGACCGGTCCAGGCCGAAGGTCGACCCGTCGTCGAACACGATGAACCCCAGGGTCGGGCGGGGTCCCTTCACCAGATTCTGGGTCAGGTGGAGCATCGACAGCCCGCAGATCATGCAGTTGGCGGCGGCCGGGTTGTTGAAGTGGCCGCGCTGACAGACGATGCCCTGGACCTCGACCCGTCCGGCGTCGAGCCCGCTTCGGCTCAGCTCGCCGGTCCGTGGGGCATCGGCGAGGGGGAGTGGGACGACATCGGCCGGGGGTGCGGTATCGGTAAGCAGCACCGACCGGAACGGCACGGACAGCGGAGCCGGTGGGAGGGCGGGCTGGGCCCGCTCGGCCTGGGGGGCGTTGCCGGCGTCACCGTCTTCATCGAAGCGACCGGACCGGACGCCCGGTGGCGGGACGTCTGCCGGGGGCTGGGCGTCAGCCGCCGGGGCGGCGACCGCAACCTCCGATGGGGCGACGGTCGGCAGGTCCGGCCATGGTTCCCCGGCCGGTGACCCGGCATCGGGACCGGCCCCGGCTGGTTGCGCGCCGGGGGCTTCGGCGAGCAGGATCGGCTCGGCGGGCGCCGGTTGCTGCGACGGTGGCACCGGTGGAGACGGAGCGAGCGAGCCGGAGGTGGTCGGGATCGGCGGCTCGGCCGCCGACACGGTGATCAGGGTCAGGCCGGCGCCGGGGGCGATACCCCGCCGGAGATCGTAGGGAGCAACCGGCTCCGCCGCCTTCGTCAGGTTGGCGGCCCGGATCGTCAGGCGCTGAGCGGACTGGGGGAGCTGCTGGCGGACCCCGCCGCCTGCCCCGGTGAGGACGAGCTCGCCGTCGACCAGGACCTCGACCGGGCCGTAGGCCATGGCCAGCGGTCCGCCGGTCGCCTCGACCACCATCGCAACCGACTTGAGCTCGTCAGCGGCGAGGAGATCGTTGATCGCCGTCACCAGATCGGGGGAGGTCGGAGACGAACCGAGCCGGTAGAACATCTCGTCGACGGTGGCGTCGTGCTCGGCATCGCTCGGGATGACCAGGGCGATGTCCTGCCACCGGGCGACGACGCCGAGTCCCCGGTGGATCTGGCCGGCGCGGAGGTCGAGATCGGTCATCTCAGCCCTGCTTCGCCTGACGCTTCGCTTCTTCGAGCACCTGCTCCGCCACCTGGTCTGCGGTCGCCGGTCGGTCCGCTGGGTCTGCGGCCATCGTGGCCTCGATGATCCGCCGCTCGCCGTTTCGCAGCGCGTCGCCGAGGACCGGTCGTTCGTTCAGGATGTGGCGAAGCGCCGAGACCAGCGAGTCGGTCGGCAG
>JBCCFN010000430.1:0-3128 GCA_039029715.1 Actinomycetota bacterium
CCAGCAGCGCCGCGGGGTCCGCAGACGATCAGAAGGTCGCGACCACGCTGGAGAACGCCGGCTTCACCGTCACGATCATCGACGACGATGTGGTCCAGTCCTCCGGCGACTCGGTGGCCACCGGCCATGACGCCGTCATCATCTCGACCAGCGTGGCCGCATCGAAGATCCTGGACACCTTCGCCACCACCCCGGTTGCGGTGGTCACCTGGGAGTTCCTGCTGTTCGACGACATGGCGCTGACCGCCGGCGGCTCCACCAATAGAGGTGAGCAGGGCGGGCTGCGATCGGTCGACGTCGTCGACCCCGGCCACCCGATCATCGACGGGGCGTTCACCGGCATCACCGACGTCCTGACCCGCTCGACCAAACTGACCTGGGGCATCCCGGGCCCCGGCGCGGACGTGGTGGCCCGCCAGCCGGGCTCGACCGAGCGGTCGACGTTGTTCGTCTACGAGGTCGGCGCACCCCTGGTCGACGGCTCGATCGCCGTCGGTCGTCGGGCCGGGATCTTCCTGACCCTGGCCGCCGACGGGGTGATGAACACCGCCGGCGAGACCCTGCTGATCGAGACCATGAACTGGGCCACCGCCCTACCAGCGGACCCGTCTGGCAACCAGGCGCCGACCGCAAACGCCGGCGACGACATCGACCTCGAGTCCTCCGGCTCGATCGCCGTGCCCCTCGACGGCACCGCAACCGACGACGGGCTGCCCGAGGGCTCGACCCTGGCCCTGGCCTGGTCCGGTCCGGCCGGGGTCAGCTTCGATGACCCCATGATCGAGGACCCGACGGTCACCCTGCCCGGTCCCGGCACCTACACCCTGACCTTCTCGGTCTCCGACGGGCAGTTCGCGGACGTCGACCAGGTGGTGGTCGACGTCGACGTCCCCGGCGGCACGCCCGAGATCCTGATGGTGACGACGTCATCGAATGGCAGCACCCATGACCGCATCATTCGAGACGTCGTCGTCAATGCCGGCTACCCCGTCTCGATCATCGACGACGACGTGGTCAAGTCCACCGGCGACTCGGTGGCCGACGATGCCGACCTGGTCCTGATCAGCTCGACGGTCTCGGCGTTCAAGGTCGGCTCGATCTTCACTAACACCCCCATCCCGGTCCTGTCGTACAAGAGCCAGCTGTTCGACGACCTGTTGCTCACCGCGTCGGGCAGCGGCAACTTCGGCGAGCAGGGGTCCTACACCGCCGTCGACGTCGTCGACCCCGACCACCCGATCATCGGCGGCGCCTTCGACGGCCAGACCGAGATCCTGACGTCTGCAGCCAAGGTCGCCTGGGGCGTTCCCGGCCCCGAGGCCCAGGTGGCGGCCAGGCGGCTCAACAGCAGCAGCCGGGCCACCCTGTTCACCTACGATCCAGGCGCCGCCCTGGCAGACGGCACGCTGGCGCCGGCCGCCCGGGGCGCCCTGTTCCTGACCAACTCCGCAGACAGCCGGCTCAACGACAACGGCCGCCAACTGCTGACCAATGCCGTGGCCTGGGCCCTCGGGACCCCGGTCGGGCCGGTCAACCGGACCCCCGTTGTCGACGCCGGCCCCGATCAGGTCCTCAGCTCGATCGGCCCGGTCACCGCCACCCTGGCCGGGACCGTGACCGATGACGGGCTGCCAGACGGTGCGGCGGTCACGTCGCAGTGGACCGGGCCGCCGGAGGCCACGATCACCGATCCGGCCGCCACCGCAACCACCGTCGACCTGCCAGGCCCCGGCACCTATGACCTGGTGCTGACCGCAAGCGACACCGAGCGATCCGACGACGACACGGTCCGGATCACCGTCACCGACCCCACCAACCCGGCCCGGGTCCTGATGGTCACCACCTCCTCCACCGGCAACACAGACGACCGGGCGATCAAGGGATACCTGGAGGGCGCCGGCTTCGACGTCACGATCATCGACGACAACGCCCTGACCGCGGCCTCGGTCACCGGCTACGACGCGGTCCTGGTCACGACGACCGCCTCGGCCTCGGTGATCGGCACGACCCTGACCGGCGTGCCGGTTCCGGTGGTCAACTACGAGTTCCGGCTCCACGACGACCTGCAGCTGACCGGGACCGGGAACTCCAACCGGGGTGAGCTCGGCGGCTCCAAGGCGATCGACATCGTCGATCCAACCCACCCGATCGCCGGCGGACGCAGCGGCCTGACCGATGTCTTCTCCGCCGCCGGCAAGGTCACCTGGGGCAAGCCGGCGGCATCGGCCCGAGTCGTCGCCACCCAGGCCACCAATGGCACCCGGGCCGCCATCTTCACCTACGACATCGGCGACCCGCTCTTCGACGGGACGCCGGCCCCGGAGCGACGGGCCGGCGTGTTCCCCGCCGCCGCCACCGACGGCCTGCTGATCGAGACCGGCCAGGACCTCCTGGTCGACACGGTGGCCTGGGCGGCCGAGCGGGCCAACCGGCCGCCGACCGTCGACGCCGGTCCCGACCGCACCGTCGACGCAGCACAGCCGCTCCAGCTCGGCATCACCATCACCGACGACCCGATCCCGGCCGGCCAGGACGTGACCGCGCAGTGGAGCGGCCCGCCGGAGGTCCAGTTCAGCGACGCCACCGCCATCGATCCGGTCATCACCTTCACCGCACCCGGCGTGTACGAGCTGACCGTGATCGCCAACGACGGCCTGGCAACCGCCACCGACACCGTCGAGGTGACGGCGGTAGTCCAGGTCGCCCCGACCGCCTCCGGCACCGCAACGCCGACCTCGGGCGACGTGCCCCTGCTTGTCGACCTCGACGGCAGCGCCAGCAGTGATCCGGACGGCACCATCGTGTCCTGGGAGTGGGATCTCGGGAACGGATCGTTCGCCACCGGCGAGACCGCCACCGCCACCTACCTGACGCCCGGGGAGTTCGACGTGTCCCTGACCGTGACCGACGATCTGGGCGCCACCGACACCTTCGAGGTCGGGACCATCACCGTGGTCAACGGCCCGGGGACCGGCTGGGTCGACGACACCCGGCCCTACCGGTTCACCGTCACCGTCGACGGCGGCGCCGCCGACCGGATCGATCGGCCGGCCGAGCTCGCTGTCGCCTTCGCCCAGGTGGTGGGCGGGCGCGGCCGGTCCGGCCACCCCGACACCCCCGCGGGCCGG
>JBCCFN010000431.1:0-3117 GCA_039029715.1 Actinomycetota bacterium
CCAGGACACAGCTGGAGGGTGGCGTCGAGGCCGCCGTAGACCACCACGTAGGCCCCCTCGCTCTGGTACCAGTGGACCGAGACCGTGTCGGCCGGGAACGGCAGCTGGTCGGCGTCCGGGACACCCTGCTCGGCCCCGAACCGGTAGGTCTGGGACAGGAACGCAGCCACCGGGGTCTCCGGGAAGCCGTCCTCCCGGGTCGCCCCCTCGCCGGTCGTTTCGTCCGCCGTCTCGGTCTCGGTCTCGGCTTCGGCCGCAGTGGTCGCCGGGGCCTCGGTGGTGGTCGCTGCGGTGGTGGTCGGGGCCTCGGTGACGGCAGGTGCTGTCGTGGTCGTGGCCTCGGTGGTCACCGACTGCTCGGCCGATTGCTCGGCCGACTCAGCCGACCCGTCCGATTCGTCGTCGCCGCAGGCGGCCGCCAACAGGGCCATGGCGGACACCACCGCCACCACGGCTACCAGTCGTCTCGTTCGATGCATCGGTCTCTCCTCGTACGCCCGCTCGGCGGCGGATCGTCTCGCTTGTCGTCACCGTCGACCGTCGCCCAGCCCGGTTAGCGAGCGGTTAGCGGCGTCCCTGACCGGCCAGACCGCACCGGAACCCGCCCGAACCAAGGGCAAACCGGCCTCGATCGCTAGGGTCGAGTGCCATGAACGCGGACCTGACCCGCGATCGCCTCGGTGCGGTGCTCGCCGGCCGGTTTCGCCGTCGGCTGACGGTCATCGAAGCCGGTGCCGGCTTCGGCAAGACCCGACTCCTGACCCGGGCCGTGGCCGATAACCGGCTCGCGCCCCAGGGGACCGATGTCGTGCTCCGCTGTCTTCCCGAACACGACGACGGCCGGATCCTCGATCGGTCGATCCGGTCCGCCCTCGACGGTCCGGCCCCGCCGGCCGAGACGATCCTGGCCGCCGCCCCGGCCGACGTCACCCTGATCGTCGACGACGTCCACCGGCTCCGCCCGGATGGCACCGGCACGGCGTTGCTCGTCAGACTGCTGGACGAGCTGCCGGCCAACGGTCATCTCGTGCTCTCCGGCCGTTCGGTCCCGGTGCCGGTCAGCCGGCTGCTCACCACCGGCGAGGGCGAGCGGCTCACCGAGACCGACATGGCCTTCACCGACGATGAGCTCGATCGATTCGCCGAGGCCCGAGGGGTCGACCGCGGCGCGCTTGACGGCACCGCCGGTTGGCCGGCCCTGGCCGAGATGGCGGCTCGCGGTCTCCGCTCCGCCGACTTCGTCGACGAAGAGGTCCTGTCCGGTCTCCGGTCGGACCTCCGGGACGTCCTGGTACGGCTGGCTCCGCTTGGCGACGTCGATCCGGAGTTGGCCGAGCGGGTCATCGGTCGCCCGGTCGATCTGGAGGCCCTGGCCGCCACGGTGCCGCTGGTGCAGCGCAACCGGACGGGGGTCGAGATCCACGAGCTGTGGGCCGACCATCTCTCGCCACCGCCCGAGGCCAGACGGGCCGGCTACGTGGCCGCAGCCGAGCTGGCCGAGCACCGGGGCGATCACGAGCGGGCGTTCGAGCTGTATCTGGCCGGCGAGGACGTGGACCGGGCGGCGGCCCTGGTCCGCCGGGCCCTCAACCTCGTCGACGCCGAGGTCACGACCCGAGTGGTCAGACGATGGGCGGACCGGCTGCCACCGACCAGCCCCGAGGGGCGCCTGGCCGCCGCCGTCCACGATCTCCAGCACGACAGCCGGACCGCCGACCGGCTCCGAGTCCTGACCGCGGAGCTGGCGGCGGAGGGCGAGTCGGAGATCGAAGCCCTGGCCTTCCTCCACCTCGGACGGGAGGCGGCGTGGCGTCACGACGTGGACGAGTTGGATCGGATCACCAACGAGACCGATCGGCTCCGGACCGTCGGCGTGCCGGACGGGGAGGAGGGATGGCTGCTCGCCGCCTGCCAGCAGGCCCAACTCGAGGGTCGGTTCCACGATCTGATCGAGCTGGTCGATGCTCGTCCCGGAGTGCTGGAACGTGCCGACTACTGGGGTGACATGATCCGGTGGCTGCGAGCGTCGGCAGCGGTGAAGCTCGGCGATGTCGGCCGAGCCAGACGCCTGCTCCACGATCACCACACCAAGACCGGCGCGCTTCGAATGAACTACAACAGCGTGCTGATCCAGGCCGCCATGGCCGACGGCGACGTCGAGGAGACGATGCGGCTGCTCGAAGCGTCGCCGAGCGGCTACCGGGCGATGACGGCGACCTTCAGCCGCTACATCCTCGCCACCGGCCGCCTGGCCATGCTGGCGTCCCACGGGACGCTTGCCGAGGCCCGGAACGCCGCCGAGTTGCTGGTCAGGATCCAGCGGGAGGCCGGCGCAACGGGCGCCGACCACGCCCATGCCCTCTTTGCGCTGCGGCAGGGGGATGAGGCGACGGCCCGGGATCTGACCCGGACGATGGTCGCATCGTTGCAGCCGGCCCCCCTCGACTGCTTCCAGATCGCCATGGGGCACGTGGCGCTGGTCCGGGTGCTGGCACCGGAGCGGTCCGACATCCACGCCGGCGACTGGCCGTCGCCCTATGACGACAAGATCGCCCTGATCGACGCCTTCGCCCGGTGGCGGCACCACGGCGAGGTCGAGCCGCTGCTGGCCGTCGACTGGCGCGATCACCGGTTGCGGGGGGTGTTGCCGCTGCCGTGGATGGCCGAGGCGGCCCTGGTGGCCGGCTCCGGTGGCGACCCGGCCGCAGCGGATCTACTGGACGAGCTTGGCGAGCGAGCGGTGCCGGCCCTCGGCCGGCTGGTCGACGGCCGACCCGGGACGCCGAAGCTCGCCCCCAAGGTGGCCAAGGCCGCTCGAGCCAGGCTTCGGGAACTCCCGGTCCCACCTCGCCGCCGGCTGGAGATCCGGCTCATGGGCTCGCCGTCGCTCCTGGTCGATGGTCTGCCGGTCGACGATCCGCACTGGCGGCGAGAACGGGTCCGGACGCTCCTGGCCCATCTGGTGGTCGAGCCGGACACCCAGCGGGACACCCTGGCCCGTTCGCTGTGGCCGGACAGCGGGTTGGACGACGCCCGCAACAACCTCAAGGTCACGATGAGCTACCTCGGCAGCATGCTCGAGCCGGACCGCAAGGGCACCGCCCCGTTCTTTCTCCG
>JBCCFN010000432.1:0-3107 GCA_039029715.1 Actinomycetota bacterium
CCAGTGACGATCTGGTGTTGCTCGAGGTCCGCCACCGGCGGGCGGCGGACCCGCTCAGCTGAGCCCGACGATCTCGCCTTCGGGATTGCTCGAGAAGTCGAGATCGATGTGCGCAGCGGCCGGATCGGACCCGAGGCCCGGCATCGTCCGCATGTCGCCGCAGATCGGGTAGACGAACCCGGCGCCGACCGAAGCCCGGACCTCTCTGACCGGCAGGTTCCACCCGGTCGGTGCGCCCTTCTTTGCCGGATCGGACGACAGCGAGAGGTGGGTCTTGGCGATGCAGACCGGAAGGTTGCCGAAGCCGGCCGCCTCGTAGGTGTCGATCTGGCGTCCGGCTGCCGGGGCGACCTCGATGTCATCCGCGCCATAGACCTGCTGGGCCACGGTCCGGATCTTGTCCCGCAGCGGCATGTCGTCCGGATACAGCACGGCGAAGTTCGACGGCTCGGCCGCGGCATCCCGAACCGCTTCAGCCAGCTCGGCCGCCCCCCGCCCGCCGTCTGAGAAGTGGGTGGAGCGGGCCGAACGGGCCCCGTACTCCTCGGCGATCTCGGCGATGGCGGCCAGGTCCCCCTCGTGGTCGCCGGGGAACACGTTGATGGCGACGACCGGGGTTACCCCGTGGAGCTGCATGTTGGCCAGCTGCTTGCGGAGGTTGTCCCCACCCTGGTGGACCTCGTCGGGATTCTCGGCAAGCAGCGCCTCCGGCAGTGGCCGGCCGGCCACGATCCGATGGTTGCCGGAGTGGGCCTTCAGGCCGCGGACCGTCGCCACCAGGACCGCGGCGTCCGGGGCCAGCCCGGAGTACCGGCACTTGATGTTGAAGAACCGCTCTGCCCCCATGTCGGCCCCGAACCCGGCCTCGGTCAGCAGGAACTCGCTCATGTGGATCCCGATCCGGTCGGCCACGATCGACGAGTTGCCGGTGGCGATGTTGCCGAACGGTCCGGTGTGGACCAGCGCCGGGGTGTGCTCGAGGGTCTGCATCAGGTTCGGCTTGACCGCTTCGGTCAGGATCACCGCCATCGACCCGGCGACCCCGATGTCCTCGGTCGTCACCGGGGTCCCGGCCTTGGTGTAGCCGACGACGATTCGGCCGAGCCGCTCCCGGAGATCCTGCATCGAGGTGCACAGGGCCAGGGCCGCCATGACCTCCGAGGCGGCGGTGATGTCGAAGCCGGACTCCCGGGGAACGCCGTCCAACCGTCCGCCGAGGCCGATGGTGACGTTCCGCAGCGCCCGGTCGTTGACATCGACCACCCGACGCCAGGTGATGTTGTGGATGTCGAGGCCGGTGGCGTTGCCGTGGTAGAGGTGGGCGTCGACCATGGCGGCACAGAGGTTGTGGGCCGCGGTGACGGCATGCATGTCGCCGGTCAGGTGGAGGTTGAACAGCTCCATCGGCACCACCTGGCTGTAACCGCCGCCGGCGGCCCCACCCTTGATCCCGAAGGTCGGACCCATCGACGGCTGGCGGATGGCGATGGTGGCCGACGAGCCGATGTGCTGGAACGCCTGGCCGAGCCCGACCGTCGTCGTGGTCTTGCCTTCCCCGAGCGGCGTCGGGGTGATGGCCGACACGACCACGTACCGACCCTTTGGCCGCTCGGCCATGTCTTCGATTGCCTGGAGCCGGATCTTCGCCGCACCGGAACCGTACGGCTCGAGATGCTCGACCGGGATGCCGGTGCCGCTTGCGATGTCGTGGAGGGGTTTGAGGTCCGCCTGCTTCGCAATCTCGAGGTCAGTGGGGAAGGTCAAGGCGGCGATGCCTCCTGGTCGGACGCGTCACGCGTCGGTTGTCGGTTCGGCCCCACCGTAGGCCGACGCGGACTGGCCCACAATACGGAAATGTTCCGTATTGCGGGCCAGCGCTGCGGCGGGGTGCGAACCCCCGGTCTGAACGGTCAGTCGTTGTCGGTATCGAGGAGCGAGCGGTGGATTGCGCCGCCGATCACGGCGCCGATGATCGGGGCCACCCAGAACAGCCAGAGCTGCGAAACCGGCGTCGTGGCGCTGTCGCCGAAGATGGCGGCGACGACCGCCTGAGCGGTCGATCGGGCCGGGTTGACGCTGGTGTTGCTGATGGGGATGGAGATGAGGTGGATCAGGGTCAGGGCCAGGCCGATGGCCAGACCACCCATGCCGGCCGCCGCCTTGCGGGCGGTGGCACCGAGGATCACCAGCAGGAAGATGGCGGTCAGGACCACCTCTGCCAGGAACACCGCGCCGAGGGCGTACCCACCGGGTGAGAAGTCGCCATAGCCGTTAGTGGCGAAGGTCCCGGCTGTGTCACCGATGCTGAAGCCGTCCTGTCCGGAGGCGATCAGGTAAATGATGAGGCCGCCGACCAGGCCGCCGATCACCTGGGCCACGATATATGGCACCACCTTGGCGGTGTCGAACTTGCCGCCGGCAACCAGGCCGAGGGTGACAGCCGGATTGAAGTGTCCGCCCGAGACGTGGCCGAGGGCGTAGGCCCCGGTGACCACGGTCAGGCCGAAGGCGATGCTGACGCCGAGGAACCCGATGCCAAGGTTGATGTTCCCGTCTGCGCCAAGGAACTGGGCGGCGAACACGGCGGAGCCGCAGCCTCCCAGGACCAGCCATAACGTGCCGAGGAACTCCGCTGATAGCGCTTTCGTGTCGTTCACGCTTCCCTACCCCCTAGTCGTTGGTTACGTGGATCTGACGCCGCGAACCCTAGTTGAGTCGCGACGAATCCCGCAGAACTTCCGAATCCGGCGATGGCGAGGGTTCAGATCCCGTCGCTGAGGGGAAAGAGATCCGGGAAGTCCGGGGGTCGCCGCTCCATGGTGGCGGTGAACGCCTCGGCCATGTCGTCGGTGTCGAACATGGCGGCATTCCAGTTGGCGATGTACTCGAGCCCGTCGGCGACCGAGTGGTCCCGGGTGTAGTGCATCGACTGCTTCGTCCCCCAGATCGCCATCGGGCTCTTGGTCGTGATCTCGGCCGCGATCTCCAGCACCGCATCCAGCATGGTGTCGTGGTCCGGGAAGACGGCATTGACGAACCCGGCCGCCGCGGCCTCGGTCGCAGTCCAGCGACGACCGGTGTAGGCCAGCTCCCGAACCAGACCTTCG
>JBCCFN010000433.1:0-3101 GCA_039029715.1 Actinomycetota bacterium
CGTCCGCCGCCTCGGCATGCAGCGCATTGATCGCCGCCTCCAGCTGGTATGGACCGGGGGATGCGAGCGCGAGCGCCCGCTCCAACAACCGAACCGCCTCGTCGATCAGGTCACGATCCCAGCGGCCGCGGTCCTGGTCTCCCAGCAGGATCAGGTCGCCCTCGGCGTCGACTCGAGCGTCTCGGCGAGACTCGATCAGCAGGAACAGGGCCAGCTGCCCGTGGGTCTCGGCATCATCGTTGAGCAGCGAGGCCAGGAGCCGGGACAGCCGGATCGCCTCGCCGGTCAGCTCTCGGCGGACCAGGTCGTCCCCGGACGATGCGGTGTAGCCCTCGTTGAAGATCAGGTACAGGACCTGGTGGACGACGTCGAGGCGGGACAGCAGGGCGGCATCGTCCGGGATACGGAACGGGATGCCGGCGGTGGCGATCTTCCGCTTCGCCCGAACCAGCCGCTGGGCCATCGTGGCCTCCGGCACCAGGAACCCCCGAGCGATCTCCGGGGTGGTCAGCCCGCCGACCGATCGCAGGGTCAGGGCGATCTGGGCCTCGACCGACAGTGCGGGGTGGCAACACCCGAAGATGAGCCCGAGCTGTTCGTCACGAAGCATGCTGTCCGGCCGCAGGTCGGCGGCGGTGTCCTCGGCCGAGTCGGCGGCCAACCGGTCCTCCAACCGGGCCAGCTTGGCCGCCTTCTCCTTGCCGACCTTCTCCCGCCGGATCCGATCGACCGCCCGCCGGCGAGCCACCGTGGTGATCCAGGCGCCCGGCCGGTCGGGGATGCCGTCCTCCAACCACCGGCGCAGGGCGACCTCGGCCGCATCCTGGGCCGCGTCCTCGGCCAGGGTCAGGTCGCCGAGTTCGCCGACCAACGTGGCCACCAGCCGAGGCCATTCCTCCCGGACCAGCCGATCGATCCGCCGGTTGACCCGGTCGCTCACCGGTCGACCGGCCTCACCCGCCGGCGCCGTCCGGGCCCATCTCGAAGGTCGGGACCGGGCGGACCTCGATCGTCCCGTAGGTCGCGGTCGGAATCCGGGCGGCCCAGGCGATCGCCTCGTCGAGGCTCTCGCACTCCAGGATGTAGAAACCGCCGAGTTGCTCCTTGGTCTCAGCGAACGGGCCGTCGGTGGTGATGACGTCCCCATCCTTGACCTGGACCGAGGTGGCGGACTCGATCGACTCCAGCGGCTCCCCGGCGAGGTAGATCCCGGCATCGATCACGTCCTGGTTGAACTTGAAATAGCCGGCAACCATCTCGTCATGGGCCTGGGTGCCCGGCTCGGGAGTTCCCGGTCCGCTCTCGGCGGAGTAGATCAGGCATGCGTACTTCACGTTGTTGCTCCTTTTGTCAGCGTCGCCCCTCCGGCGACGGCCGCTCGTCTTCGTCGGTACGTCGAACGGGAGCGGGCGAAATCGACAGCCTGAAAAACGTAGTCCGCAAGAGCTCCGGCCGCTGCCGGAGTGGGCGACCCGCCGGTTGTCGGGCGGTCCGTGGTAGAACGATCGGGTGGATATTGCAATCGTCGGAGCGGGTCTGGCCGGGTTGTCGGCCGCCAACGAGCTGGTCCGGCGGGGCCACCAGGTCACGGTGTTCGAGGCCGGCGACGGCCCCGGCGGTCGGGTCAGGACCGACCGGATCGATGGCCACCTCGTCGACCGGGGCTTCCAGATCCTGCTTGAGGCCTACCCCTACGCCCGCTCGATCCTCGACTACCGGACCCTCGACCTCCGCAAGTTCGCCCCCGGGGCCATGGTCCGGATCGAGGACGGCTTCCACCGCATCGGCGATCCCCTCCGGGAACCGGCCCGCCTGCTCGACACCGTGCGGGCCCCCATCGGCTCCCCCATCGACAAGGCCCGGATCCTGGCGTTCCGCCGGTCGGTGAACCGAGGTTCGGTTACAGACATCTGGGACCGACCGGAGACCACGGCCCGCCAGCGCCTCTCCGACATGGGGTTCAGCAACCGCATGATCGACCGCTTCCTGACCCCACTGTTCGCTGGCATCACCCTCGACCCGGATCTCGGCGGCTCCAGCCGGGTGCTGGAGTTCGTGTTCCGGATGCTCAGCGCCGGTGACGCAGCGGTTCCGGCGGACGGGATGGGGGCCATCTCCGACCAGCTGGCCGACCGTCTCCCGGCCGGTGCGCTGAGCCTGGAGTCGCCGGTCGACCGGGTCGACGCCGGGTCGATCACCCTGGCCGGCGGCGAGAAGATCAAGGCCGACGCAGTAGTGGTCGCCACCGGCGTGACCGAGGCCGCCCTGCTGGCCGAGATCGAGGATCGAGGCTGGCGGGGAGTCACCAGCCTGTGGCTGGCGGCCGACGAGCCTCCGATCGACGAGCCGGTGCTGGTTCTCAACGGTGCAGGAACCGACCCGATCAACTCGCTGGTCGTGATGAGCCAGGTCAGCGACCGCTACTCGCCGGCCGGTGCCTCCACCATCGTCGTCTCCTCGCCGGTGCTCCGGGCCGGCCTGGTCGAGGACATGCGAACCCAGCTCCGCTCGTGGTTCGGCCCGGTGGCGGACAGCTGGCGGGAGCTGCGGGTCGACGAGATCGAGCGGGCCCAGCCGATCCAACCGGTCGGGCTCGGACCCCGCGGCGCCTACCTCACGCCGAACGGCGTCTGGATCTGCGGCGACCACACCACCGATCCGTCGATCAATGGTGCGCTGGCTTCGGGGCAGGCGGTGGCCAGGGAACTGTCGACCGTCCGAGCCGCCTGAGACGGGCCGGACGGTGCCGGAGCTGCCCGAGGTCGAGACGGTTCGCCGCCAGCTCGGACCGGAGCTCGTCGGCCGGACCATCGTCGAGGCCGGCTCCCATCCGTCTGCCAAGTTCACGCCGGCCCGCGACGCAACCGGGGCGACCTTCACCGCGGATGGTCGACGGGGAAAGTTCCTGCTGTTCCAGCTCGATCGGACCCGGGAGTTGGTGGTGCACCTCGGGATGACGGGGCGACTCAAGGTCCGGGACGGGCCGGGCGGACCGGACCGGGCAGCAGCGAACGACGATCCGGACGGGCCATACCTCCGAGCGTGGTGGCACCTCGACGACGGCCGGACCCTGGAATTCGTCGACGTCCGGCGGTTCGGGC
>JBCCFN010000434.1:0-3067 GCA_039029715.1 Actinomycetota bacterium
GACCGGCTGGACCGGTTCGAGGGGCCGGGCTACCACCGCATCCCGGTCGACGTGCTGGCCCGGAGCGAAACCGGAGACGTTGGCGATGTCATCGGCTCGGCGTTCGTGTTCGAGGCGCTGACCCACAACGACTGACATGTTCAACCCGGTCCGCTACCTCGACGACGAGGACGATCCGTGGCGGCGGGTCCAGGTCGGGCTGCTTGCCCTCGGCGCGGTGTTGGCCGCCGGCACCGTGGCCTACCGGCTGGTCGGGCTGCCGTGGATGGATGCCTTCTATCAGACGGTGATCACCGTCACCACGGTCGGCTACGGGGAGATACCACCGGCCGACGGCGAGATCGGGGGCGCCTACCGACTGGTGACCTCGGTGGTGGTGCTCGGCGGGGTGGCGGTGGGGGCCTACACGCTCGGCGTGTTCTTCGAAGCGTTGATCGATGGGCGGCTGTCCGCCCACCTCGGGAAGGTACGCATGCAACGGGAACTGGATCACCTGAATGGCCACGTCATCGTCTGCGGCTACGGCCAGGTCGGGCAGGCCATCGTCGAGCGCCTGACCCGCCACGGTCGATCGGTGGTCGTGATCGACCAGCGGGCCGACCTGGAGGCGGAGCCGACCCTGCTGCTGGTCCGGGGGGACGCCACAGACGACGACGTGCTCGAGGCGGCCGGGATCGATCGGGCCACCGGCCTGGTCACGGCCCTGGACACCGACGCCGGCAACCTGTTCGTCACCGTCAGCGCCCGGACGGCAAACCCAGACCTCCACATCGTCAGCCGGGCCAACGACCCCGGCTCGGTCACCAAGTTGCAGGCGGCCGGGGCCGATCGGGTGGTCAACCCCCACGAGATCGGCGGGACCAGGATGGCATCGTTCATCGTCCAGCCGAACGTGGCCGACTTCCTCGGCGAGTCGATGGTCGACGGCAACCTCCAGGTCCGGTTGACCGAGACCGAGGTCAAGCCCGGCGATCGGCTGGCCGACCGCTCGATCGACGAGTCCGGGGTGGCCAGGGACTGCGGGATCGTCGTGGTCGCCATCCGTCACCCGGACGGCAGCTTCGTCAGCCGCCCGTCCGCCATGACCATCCTCCAGGCCGGTGACGTGCTGATCTCGCTGGGGACCCCGGAGCAACACGCCACGCTGAACGACTGGACCGGCCAGGGCGGCTGACAGACCTTCCCGGGCTCAGTCGGGGGTGGTGATCGCGCCGGCCAGGCTGGAGATGGCGGTCCCCCGCCGAGGCTCCCGGAGCTGGTGGCGGTCATAGCCGTTCGTGGTGTACCCGATCGACACGCCAGTGGCCGGGTCGGCCCAGGCCAACTGGCCGCCGGCCCCATTGTGGCCGAATGCGCCGGGGGAGACGGTCCGGCCGAGACCCCGCAGGTTCGACCGGCCGTCTGCGCCGGCCAGGATCACACCGAGGGCCCGGTTGGCCGGGACCCCCATCGGGTCCGGCAGCGTGTTGCGGACCCGGCCGGTGACGTCGGCCAACAGTTCGGGGTCCCAGATCCCGTTCGGATCGTGGAGCAGCGCCTGGTAGAACAGCGCCAGATCCCGGGCCCGGGCGTAGCCACCTCCGCCGGGCACGCCGACCTCCCGGGTCGCCGGCTCGTTGAACCGGAGGATCGCGGCGTCGTTGACCTCGGTGGCCGGCAGCTCGCGGACGCCGAAGACCGCCTCGATCTCGTCCGGGGTCGCCGGGTGGCCGACCAGGACCAGGTCGGCGATGTCTCCCTGATCGGCCGGGTCGATCCCCAGGATCCGGGGCAGTCCGGCCGGCGCGGTGATCCGCGACTCGACCTCGTCCCGGTAGTCGCCGCCACACAGCCGGTCGATCAGCTCGGCCAGGACCCAGTGGGCGGATGAGGGGTGGTACTCGAACCGGGTCCCCGGCGCCCAGTTCAGCCGCCAGCCGGCAAGCCGCTCCAGACGGGTCTCCCGGCTGGCCCAGGCCGGCGGACCGAGCGGGGCGTGGGGAAACCCCGAGGTGTGGAGCATGACCTGCTCCACCGTGATCGTCGCCTTTGCCGCTGCGTCTGGACCATCGCCGGGGAACTCGGGGATGTAGTCGGCCACCGGTGCGGCCAGGTCGATCGCCCCCTCCGCAAGCAGCGTCCAGATGACGGCGGCCACGAACGGCTTGGTCGCAGAGAAGATGCAGTAGCAGGTGTCGACGGTGGCATCGCCGAACGCCGCTTCGGCGATGACCTCACCCCGATGGGCGATGGCGATCTGGGCCGAGGGCAGCAGCCCCTCCTCGATCTCCCGGCCGGCCCGGGCCAGGACGGCGTCGACCTTGGCCTCGATCGGATCGTTGGATTCGACGTCTGGCCGATCGAGCGCTGGCATGACCGCAACGTTACGCCGCTGTATGCAGCTGATCGAACCCAACTAGGGTGACCGCCAGGAGGGGGCCCGCTGTGTCAGCGAGCCGACAGAACACCGGGCCGAGCTCCATCAGACTGCTGTATATGGATGAAGCGGTGGATTTCATGGAACGCGAAGACGCATCTCCGGCACAGGACCAATTGGGGTCGAAGTACCTACTGGGCACGACCATCGGCCGAGGGGCCATGGGGGTGGTGCACGAGGCCACGACCCGGGAGGGTCAGTCGCTCGCGGTCAAGATCCTCCGACCGGAGCTGTCGAGCGACACCAAGACCGTGTCCCGATTCATCCAGGAGCGACAGATCTTCAGCCGGGTCGAACACCCGAACGTGGTCCGAGTCCATGACCTGGTGGCCGAGGGGGACCGGCTCGGCATCGTCATGGAACGGGTCAGCGGTGGCGATCTCCGGCAACGGGTGGAGGCCGGGACCCTCACCCCGAGCCAGTCGGTGGCCATCGGGCTCGACATCGCATCCGGGCTGCAGGCCATCCACGACGTCGACGTCATCCACCGCGACCTCAAGCCGGCCAACATCCTGGTCGCCACCGGACCGGACGGCGAGCCGATGCCGAAGATCTCAGACTTCGGCATCTCCCGGCTGGTCAACGAGGCGATGACCCGGACCTCCACCACGATCGGGACCCCGCTCTACATGGCGCCGGAGTCGGCGGACC
>JBCCFN010000435.1:0-3066 GCA_039029715.1 Actinomycetota bacterium
CGCATCTGGCAGGTCTATTGGGCCCACATTTCGGTCTTTATGGTCTCGCTGGTGTTGATGATCATGATCGATTGGCAGATCGGCGGTGACGATTACATTCGCGGGCTGCTGATGCAGCACTTCTTCAATGAGAACGCTCAAGCAGCACTTGTCGGCTTGCTGACTTTGACCTTCGTGCCGCCGTACTTCGATATCCTGCCGATGTATCTGGTTATCCTGGTCATGGTGCCGATCGTTATGGCGTTAGCACAGGCGGGGCGCGTATACGCTGGCATCTTTATTCTTGGGCTGTGGTTCATTTCTCAGTTCAACCTGACCCTCGGCACCCACCTGTTCCGAACCGGAGAGCTGCGCCGCGGTCGAGCGTTGCACGACGTCACCGCAGACATCGCCCGGGCCTGGGACCTGACCTTCGGCATCCTGCCGGTCACCAACGACCGGCTGCGAACGATGGTCACCACCGTCGACGAGGGCGAGCTGACGTTCCAGGAGTACTTCGTCGGCCGGGCCCACTCGATCCCGGTGTCGAGCGTCCGGTTCGAGGGCGCCGAGGCGTCCAGACCGGCGCCGGGGGTGATCGAGGCGATCGAGCAGGCCGAGCGGGTGATCATCGCCCCGTCGAACCCGGTGGTGTCGATCGACCCGGTCCTCGCGGTCCCCGGTGTGACCGAATCCCTGCGCCGTCGGCGTGACTCGGTGGTCGCCGTCTCCCCCATCATCGCCGGGAAGGCGCTGAAGGGCCCGGCCGACCGTCTGCTGGTCGAGCTCGGTCGCGAGGCCTCGGTCCTCGGTGTGGCCGAGTGGTACCGGGGCCTGATCGGGACCCTGGTGGTCGATCAGGCCGACGCCGACTCGTGCCCGGCCATCGAGGACCTGGGGGTGGCGGCCCTGGCCACCGACACGATCATGGCCGACCCGGCAGTGACCGCCGCATTAGCCCGGACGCTACTGACCGTTGAGCTGCCGGGAGCGGCTACTCCTCGGTAGTCTCGCCGTCGGTCTCCCCGGCGCCCTCGTCCTCGCCGGTGGCGTCATCTGCGGTGCCGTCGCCCTCGTTGTCGTCCTCGGCGCCACCGTCCTCGGTGGCGTCTGCGTCTTCGTCGGTCGCCCCGTCGTCCGTGCTCTGGTCCTCGGTCAGGGCCGGATCGAGGATGATCGGGTTCTGCCCCTCCTCGATCCCGGAGATCGGGCCGCCGGGCCCGGTCTGGAGCAGCTGGGCGATCAGGTTCGCCCCCGGCTTCGGCGGGGTCTCACCCTCCGGCATCAGGGCCAAGGTGATGGCCATGCCTGCGGTGTCGAAGGTGAAGTCTGCGATGTTCTCGGTGATGATCTCCGGCTCGGCCGTCTCATCGAAGGCGTTGCGCCAGACCGCCAGCTGGAGCTGCGCCGGCTCGCCGTTACAGCCATCGGCCTCCGACAGCGGATCCCGGAACCGGTCGGCGAAGCCCGGGGTGAACGTGTCGTCGGTGATCTCGGCGTCGTAAGCATCGAAGTAGTTGCCGAGGGTTGCGTTCCCGCCGGCCACGCCCGGGTTGAACGGGTGGATGTGGAGCAGACCGTCACCGTGGGTGTGGAGCCCGGCCGGGGCCTCGAACTCATTGGTGGCCGGCAGGTCCGCCCCGCACTCGTGGATCAGGAAGGCGCTGTGCCAGTGGTCGAGATTCGCCTCCGGAGCGACGCCGATGTTCGACTCCCGGTTGGTTGCGAAGAACACCGTTGCCGCGATCCCGCCGACCACGATCAGCAGGATCCCGGCGATGAACAGGCCGGGACCGGACGAGTCCGGGTTGTCGACGGTGGTGATCTTCGTGACCCCGTTGCTGCTGGAGCCCCGGCGGTCCTTGGTGTCGTTTCTGGCCACGGCGACAGTGTATTGAGGCCGGTTGCCGGTGCGGGGTCACGGCCACCCGTTTGACACAAATCGGGCAACGGGCCGCCCCCGACTTCGCTCCCTAGACTGCTGGCATGCTCCGATCGATACAGATCATGCCCGTCCCCGGGCTGCCAGAGATCCAGCCCGGAGACGACCTGGCGGGGATGATCATCGACGCCTGCCAGGCGTCGACCGGCCTGGAGCACCACGACGTGCTGGTCGTCAGCCAGAAGGTGGTGTCGAAGGCGGAGGACCAGCTGGTCAGGGTCGACCCCGACGACCCGCAGTCCCACAAGCACCTCGTGGTCAGGGAGTCGGCCCGGATCGTGCGGCGACGGGGCGACCTGATCATCAGCGAGACCAAACACGGCTTCGTCTGCGCCTCGGCCGGGATCGACCGCTCGAATGTCGAGCCGGACATCGCCGCCCTGCTGCCCGAGGACTCCGATCGCTCCGCCCGCCGGATCCGGGATGCGATTCGCGGCCGCCAGAACGTCGAGGTCGCCGTGATCGTCGCCGATACCTTCGGCCGACCGTGGCGACGGGGGTTGACCGACGTGGCCATCGGTTCGGCCGGCATCCTCCCGATCCTGGATCTCCGCGGGACCGACGATGCCGTCGGCCGGGAGTTGCAGGTCACCGAGGTCTGTCTGGTCGACGAACTGGCCGGGGCGGCCGAGTTGGTCCGTGGCAAGTCCACCGGCATTGCGGTCGCCGTCATCCGAGGGGCGGACGACGCCTGGTTCGGCGAGGGCTCGGTCGCGGACGACATCGTCCGAGACCCGAGCGAGGACCTGTTCCGCTAGGGCGGGCGGCCCCGCCATGGCGCTCATCACCGACCACCTCCCACCCCGGGCCGACACCGACCCCGACACGCTCCTGTACGGCTTCGTCGACTTCGTGGCCACCCTCGGCATCGAGCTGTACCCGGCCCAGGAGGAGGCGATCCTGGAGCTGCTGGACGGCAACCACGTCATCCTCAACACCCCGACCGGGTCCGGCAAGTCGATGGTGGCGGCCGCCGCCCACTTCGCCGCACTGGCCGAGGGTCGGCGCAGCGTCTACACCGCACCGATCAAGGCCCTGGTGTCTGAGAAGTTCTTCGCCCTCCGTCGGGACTTCGGGGACGACCTGGTCGGCATGGTGACCGGAGACGCCAGCATCAACCCCGACGCCCCGATCATCTGCTGCAC
>JBCCFN010000436.1:0-2963 GCA_039029715.1 Actinomycetota bacterium
ATCGGCACCGAGGCGATGGTGGTGGAACGGGTCAGGGCCTACCGGGATGCCGGCATCGACGGCATCCGGATCGGGCCCCGAGGTCGGACGGCCTCGGAACAGATCGCCCATCTGGAGCAGGCGGTCGATCTCGTCCGGACCGCAGTCAGCCCGTCGTGAGGATCGATCAGCTGATCACGACCACCGCGGTCACCACCGTCACCGTCAGCAGTGACAGGGGCGCACCGAGCCGCAGGTAGTCGGTGAACCGGTACCCGCCGGGGCCGTAGACCATCGTGTTGGTCTGGTAGCCGATCGGGGTCAGGAACGACGCGCTCCCGGCGACCGCCAGGCCGATCATCAGCAGGCGCGGATCGAGCGAGGTTTCGTCTGCCACACCGAGGGCGATGGGGAAGATCAGTGCCACTGCGGCGGCGTTGGTTATCAACTCGGTCAGGATCATGGTGGCCAGGACGAGACCGACGACGGCGCCCGCCGTCCCGGCCCAGCCGAAGCCCTCGATGACGCCGGTTGCGACCCGATCGGCAAGCCCGGACGCCCGTACCGCCTCGCCGAGACCGAACGCGCCGCCGATCATCAGCACGACGTTCGGGTCGATCGCATCCCGGGCCTCCCGGGGTCTGAGTACCCGCACCAGCACCAGACCGACGGCGGCGGCTACGGTCGCCCTGGTCACAGACAACACGCCGAAGGCCGGGAGCAGGACCACCCCGGCCAGGGCAGCCAGGGCCCACGGCGCCTGGCTGGTCGCCGGTGTCATCGGCGCATCGAGCCTGGACACCAGGAGGAAGTCGCCGGTATCCCGCCACCGCCTGCGGAATCCCCGACGAGCCAGGACCAGGAGGGTATCGCCAGCCTGGAGCCGGACCGATCCGATCTTGTCGCCGATCCGCTCACCGGAGCGATGGATGCCGAGGACGGCCCCCTGATAGCGGCCGCGGAAGTCGAACTCGGCCGGGGTTCGGCCGACGATGGGGGAGGCGGCACCGATGACGATCTCGAAGAACGCCAGGTCGTTCTCGGCATCGAGCACATCGACCGCCCCGGCCTCCGACGGCGTCAGACCCTTGATGGCCTGGAGGTCGACGATGTCGTCGAACCGACCGGCGAAGACCAACCGGTCGCCACCCCGCAGCGTCTGGTCCGGAGCGACCGGAGCGATCGTTCGCTCCGGGCGGACCACCTCCACCAGGTAGACCCCGTCGAGGTGACGAAGCCCGGCCTCGGTCACCGAGCGACGGTCGATCGGCCCGCCCGGGTCGACGTCCATGCAGACGGTGAAGTCCCGACCCTCGGCCACGTCCCGGGGCCGTCGGCGAGCCGGCAACAACACGGGACCGAGCAGGACGATGACGACCAGCCCGGCCACGGCGAGCGGCAGGCCGACCCGAGCCAGGTCGAACATGGCCAACGGCTCCTGACCGGCCTGGACCAGGAGACCGGACACGACCAGGTTGGTCGAGGTGCCGATCACGGTCACCGCACCGCCGAGGATGGTGGCATAGGACAGGGGGATCAGATAGGTCGAGGCTGAGCGCCGATGCTGATCGGCCCACCGCGTCACCGCTGGGACCAGCATGGCGACGATCGGCGTGTTGGCCAGTAGGGAGCTGGCGGCTGCGGCCGGGACGGTCAGCCGGCCGAGGTCCCGCCGGTCGCCGTTTGGTCGGCCGAGCACCCGGGCCACCAATGGCTGGATCGCCCCGGTCCGTTCGATCGCCCCGGCGATCACGTAGAGGCCGGCCACCGTGATCGGGGCCGGGTTTGCGAAGCCGGCGAACGCCTCGGCGGCGGACGTCACCCCGGCCACGTACAGCGCCGCGGTGGCGCCGAGCACGGCCGACGGTGGCGAGAGTCGGCCGGTGATCAGTCCACCGACCATGGTCGCCAGGACGGCGACCGTGATCACGGCATCGAGGTTCACCGTGGTCCGATCGGCTGCGGCGACCCGGCCGTGATGGGTCGGCCCAGGTGGTGCGATCCGTTCATCGCCCCACAGGGTGCCCGCAGATCGGGCGTTCCGATACCTCGTTCGGCCCTGCAGGCGTGAGACGATGGACCCATGGCCGCTGTCCAGTTCACCGTGACCCACCACTTCGATGCCCCACCCTCGATCGTCTGGGACGAGATGCTCGACTGGGAAGGGCACGGCCGCTGGATCCCGGCGACCAGGGTGGAGGTCGACCCCGGAGATCCGCGCTCGGTCGGCGCCACCTTCACCGGCTACACCGGCTACGGTCCGGCCACCCTGGTCGACCGGATGGAGATCACCGAACTGTCGTGGGACGCCGAGGCCGGGATTGGCCGCTGTGTCGTCGACAAGCTCGGTCCGGTCCTGCTCGGCACCGCCGGGTTCACCCTGGAGCCCGACGGTGACGGCACCCGACTGGAGTGGTTCGAGGACGTGACCATCTCCTGGTTGCCGCGCCTGATCGCCCCGATCGTGGACCGGATGAGCGCCCTCGGGTTCTCGTTCGGCATGCGCCGACTGGCCAAGGTGATCGCGGCCAGGCCGGACATGGCGGCCAGCCGCTAGCTCACCGACAGACAACCGCAGGATCGCAGTCTGAGCCGCCCTCAGGAAACCCGGAGGTTCGGCTCAGTACGCCTTGAGCCTGGGTCGTCATCGTGACCCCGACCACGCCGCCGGGGACCGTCCCGGCGCCGGACGGAAGGACTGACGATGAAGCGACTCCTGACCCTGGCGGTCGGGTTGGCCCTGGTCGGCGCGGCCTGCAGTGGGAGCGACGAGGATGTCGCCGCTGCACCCGTGATCGAGAATCGGCTGCCATTTGCCGCTAGAGCTCTGGAGGGCCAGCTGACAGGGGGCCTATCTCGAGCCGAGCCAGTGATGGACGCGACGACGTACGCGCAGCACGATACGCCAGCCCAAGGGCCAAGGCCGCAGCAAATAGCGCAGCGTCGAGAGCATGGTCCGGCTGACCAGAGACAGTGCGGCAGCC
>JBCCFN010000437.1:0-2951 GCA_039029715.1 Actinomycetota bacterium
CTCCTGGCTGGCTCCGGCGGTCCGAAACCCCCCGGTTCCGTCGACCCCGACGCTGCCAGCAGACTAGTCCAGGACCGGTCGAAGGCTTCAGCCCGTCGCCGGTCTCGGCCGACGGCCGCGGCTCACTCGGCGGCCAGGGCCTCGGCCCGGTACTGGGCCTCCTGCAGGCGCTCCTTGAGTCTGGCGGTGAACGCCTGGAGGTCCTGGCGGCTCGCGCGCTTCCCGTCGGCCCCGGTCGGGGCCGCCATCGGCTCACCGGGGACGATGGCCACGGTCGCCCGGTGGATGAACTTCGCACCCTCGGGCATGGCGGCTCCTGTGCCTGCGATTCCGACCGGGATGACCCGGGCCCCCGTCCTGGCCGCCAGCCAGGCCGCCCCGTCGAACAGCTCACCGATCGTCGAGCCGGCCTGCCGCCCGCCCTCCGGGAACACGATCATGGTCTCGCCGGCGTCCAGCAGTCCCTTTGCCGCCTTGAGTGCGTCCCGGTCGGCCTCACCCCGGCGGACCGGGATGGCACCGAGCGCGGCGCACAGGTAGCTGACGCCGGGCGTGGTGAACAGCGATTCCTTGCCGAGGGCCCGAATCCGGCGACTGCTCTTGGTCGCCAACAGCGCCGAGTCGAGGTTCGATCGGTGGACCGGCGCCAGGATGGTGGCGCCGGGCAGGTCGAGCACCTCGGTGTTCTCCGATCGGAGCCGGAGCCATGGGTTGACGACCCTGCGGAGGAACCCACGGGCCACCCGATAGAACGCAAGCGACGACCGCCGCTCCCCTCTGGCCAGGGCCAGTTCCCGAAGTTCCGCACTCACGGCCGACCAGTACAGCAGATTTCGGCCCGCCCCACACCGGTCGACCGCCGGGCAGGACCGGCCACCACCCTCAACGCCGGCGTCCCCGGGCCGGCCAGGGTCGGCGGCGACGAGCCCAACTGCTGCTGCGGTACCGGGCGATCCGGTTGACCACCAGGTAGTAGAAACCGGCCGCCACGGTGAGCAGGAACCGCACCAGCACGGTCTCCGGCGACCCGTCGGCCACGGCGGCGCCGGTCCACCAGGCACCGAGCACGAGGACCGCAACGAGTCCCAGTGCGGACACGATCACGTCCACCGGCATCACTCTGTCGCTGCGTACCGCCACGCTCTCTCCGCCTCCACCATTCGGCCCACGCCCGCACCAACGACGGTACGACCGGTGACCCGTTCGACGAAGAGCGGACGCACCCGCCGCCCTGGGCCGACAGACCCACCCCGGCTACGCTGCGGCCATGATCTGGTGCATCTACTGCGAAGACCGGCCCGACGGCCAGGACCTCCGGGCCGAGACTCGGCCCGCTCACCTGGGCTATCTCAGCGGGTTCGACATCGAGGCCGGGGGGCCGCTCGTCGGTGATGACGGCGCCATGGTCGGGTCGTGCATCTTTCTCGAGGCCCCGGATCGGGCGGCGGCCGAGGAGTTCGCGGCAAACGATCCCTACGCCAAGGCCGGACTGTTCGAGCGGGTCACGATCACCGGGTTCAAGAAGGTGGTCTGGCCCGGGCAGTGACCGTCTCCACGGTTGATCACCTCGCTCAGTTCCCGTCCCCGTCCTCGATGACGACCAGGACCTGACCGGCTTCGACGGTGTCACCGACCGAGATCGGCACCGACCCGACCACACCGCCGGTCGTTGCGGTCACCGCCAGTTCCATCTTCATCGCCTCCATCGTCACCAGCAGGTCACCCTCGGCGACCCGGTCCCCGGGGGTGACGGCGACGGCGACGATCGTCCCCGGCATGGCGGCCACGGTCGAGCCGGGCGCGGCGGAGGCGTCCGGTTCGGCGAACCGGGCCGGCACGCCGAAGGTGACCGAGCCGTCCGCCCCCCGGACCGATACCGTTGCGTCCTCCGCGTCTCCGGCGTTCAGCCCGCTGGTGCTGCGGACCTCGAAGGTCCGTCTGACCCCGTCGATCGAGAGGTCGACCGCGTCGGCGGTCGCGGCGTGGAGCGCCGGAGCCACGAGCTCGGCCCCGTCGACGGCGAGGGACGACAGGCGGCCCCGGACGAACCGGTAGGCCACCTCGATCGGTCGCTCCCCGATCGTCAGGGTGGTCCGCTGCGGCGTGGTCAGCACGTTGCGGAACCCGGTCGCCACTCCCGGGGTGTGGGCATCGGCGGCCCGCCGACCGGCCTGAGCGGCCAGGACGGCCGCGGCGGCAGCGAGGGCCAGGCCGTCGCCTTCCAGCAGCGGTCGACCGAGCTCGGCCGCCGGGTTCCGGATCAGGAACTCGCTGTCGCCTCGGTTGTCCGTCCCGTCGCCGACGAATTCGGGGTGGCGAAGGGTCCGGACCAGCAGGTCGCGGTTGGTTGCAATGCCGTCGATCACGGTCCCGGCCAGCGAGGCCGCCAGTCGACGGGCGGCGATCACCCGATCGGGGCCGTGGGCGATGACCTTGGCCACCATCGGGTCGTAGTACTGGGAGACCACCCCGGCCGGAGCGGCGCCGGCTGCGTCGTCGAAGGCGCCGTCGACCCGGACCGGGCCCGGCACGTCGAACGCCCGGACCACCCCGGTTGACGGCAGGAAGTCTGCGGTCGGGTCCTCGGCATAGAGCCGGGCCTCCAGTGCGTGGCCCTCCACCGGGCCGATCTCTGCCTGGTCCGGCACCGCACCTCCGGCTGCGACCTCCAGCTGGAGACGAACCAGGTCCACCCCCATCACCGCCTCGGTCACCGGGTGTTCGACCTGGAGCCGGGTGTTGACCTCGAGGAAGAAGAACTCCTGGCCGCCCGCTCCCCCAGCCGGGTCCGGGCGGCGAGGGCCGAGCAGGAACTCGACGGTGCCGGCGTTGGTGTAGCCGATCGCCGCCCCGGCCGCGACCGCGGCGGCGTGAAGGGCGGTCCGGGTGTCCGGGTCGAGGGATGGGCTCGGGGCCTCCTCGATGATCTTCTGGTGCCGGCGCTGGATCGA
>JBCCFN010000438.1:0-2902 GCA_039029715.1 Actinomycetota bacterium
CGCTGGCCAGCGCGCTCAGCGAGGACGGCCAGACCCTTCCGATCGAGTTGACGCCAGGCACCTGCCTGGTCGCCGATCCGACCCCGGACCCGGCGACGGTTGCCGGTGGCTCATGCGCAGCATCCGGGGCGGTCTGGGAACAGGACAGCGTGAGCGGTACCGACGTCGTCTACCGCCACGTCGACTCCGGGCAGTGCCTGACCGCGTACGCGCCACCGACGCCGGAGGTGTTCACCCTCGCCAGCTGTGACGGCCGACCGGAACAGACCGTTCGGGTGCGCTACTGACATGGCTGACCGGGTCAACGAACGGGGCGCCGCCCTGATCGAAGCGGCGATCGTCACCCCGCTGTTCCTCCTGATCCTGATGGGGATCTTCGAGACCTCCTTCATGATCCACGACAATCTCAAGGTCGAGGGGGCGGCCGGGGCCGGGGTCCGGGCCGCCACCGTGGAGGGCGCAACGCCGACGGCTGACTACCTGACGGTCCAGAGCGTCCGCAGCGGGCTGACCACCTTCGACCCGGCGAACGTCGAGATGGTCGTGGTGTTTCTGGCCAGTGGCCCCGGTGACACCCCGCCAACCGGTTGCCTGTCCGTCCCGGTCCCGGCCGGGCTCCCGTGCAACTCCTACACCTCGTCGGACTTCTTCCTGTCCAATGTCGACGGCGGTGGCAACCTGACCGGCCATTGGGGATGCGGGCCGACCGCCCGGGATCGGAACTGGTGCCCGACCGAACGCCAGGCCGCCCTGTCAGACCCCGGTGGGCCGGACCACGTCGGCATCCACATCAGGGTCCGCCAGCCGAGCCTGACCGGGATACTGGGCGGCGACCGCCAGATCGATGTGACCCGCATCGCCCGTATCGAACCGACGGCGAACTGATGGCTGCCGTTCCGATCGCTGATTCCCGCCGAGGTGAGCGCCGCAGGGAGCGGGGTGCAGCCCTGGTCGAGATGGCCATCGTGGCCGGACCGCTGCTCGTCATCATGCTCGGGATCATCGAGGTCGGCCTGCTGTGGCGGGAGTCGTTGGTCCTCCACGAGGCGACCCGTAGCGGCGCCCGGGTCGCAGCCTCGATGGTCGACGAGCCGGCAAGTGACCGGGAGGCGCTCCGTGCCCTGGTCTCCTACCTCGACGCTGACGACCTGGCCGAGATCGAGTACGTGGTGATCTACCGCCATGACGGAACCGGCACGCTCCCCGCCGGCTGCGAGGCGTCGAGCCAGGCCAACTGCAACCACTACCCGGCCGCCGCCCTCGGCGATCTGGACGACGACAGCCGGTGGGAGTGCGTCGGCGCCGCCTACGACGGCGCCTGGTGCCCCACGACCCGGGCCGCCGAACTCCACAGCCCGATCGACATCGGCATCCGGATCGTCAGCAACGAACCGCCGCTCACCGGGTTCTTCCCGGCCACGGTGGACGTCACCGCCGAGACGGTCATGCGGCTCAACCCGCTGACCCGCTGACCCGCTCGCTGACTGGCTCGCTGACTGCCACGCCAAGTCCCCGGAGATGCTCCGGCTCGGACCCCCGAACTAGGCTTGCATCCGGGGACAAAAAGGGGGACAGATGAGCGACCAATCCTTGGCCGGGTTCCGATCTGCGCCGGACCCGAGCGTGACGTCTGCGACCAGGCCGGCCACCGGTGCCGAGTTCAAGTCCACCGATCGGCAGGCCGGCTGGCTGGTCGTCAACCGATGGACCTACCGACCCCTTCGACGAATGACGTCGTTGTTCCTACCGAAGCTGGACACCTCCGGCGTGCAGCTCTCCGAGGAGCCGTCGGCCGGGCGTGGGATGCGGATCGTCCGCCCGGAGACCATCACCGGGGAGGGCGCACTGTTCCTGATCCACGGTGGCGGATACGTGTTAGGTACCAGCAAGGAGATTCTGCCTCAGGCGGTGATGCTGGCCCGACGAGCCGGGGTCTCCGTGTTCTGCCCCTCGTACCGGCTCGGTCCCGAGGATCCGTTCCCGGCCGGGCTCGATGACTGCCATGCCGGCTGGCAGTGGCTCCTGGAGCGAGCCCCCGAGCTGGGGATCGATCCGACGAAGCTGGTGGTCGGCGGCTACAGCGCCGGGGGTGGACTCGGCGCCGCCCTGGTCCAGCGGCTCCACGACGAGGGCGGTCAGCAACCAGCAGCCCAGCTGCTGGTCTACCCGATGTTGGATGACCGCACGGCGGCCAACACGGACCTGGACCGACCTCGGCATCGGGTGTGGAGCAATGCCAACAACAGGTTCGGTTGGACCGGCTACCTCGGCCATGCCCCCGGCGAGGCGAGTCCGCCCTATGCCGTCCCGGCCAGGCGGGACGACGTGAGGGGCCTACCACCGGCCTGGATCGGGGTCGGGACACCGGACGTGTTCCTCGACGAGGATCGGGCCTACGCAGAACGGTTGGAGGCTGCCGGTGTGGAAGTGACCTACGTCGAGGTCGATGGGGCCATCCACGGCTTCGACGGCCTCGGCCGTGACACGCCGCTGGTCAAGGCGTTCAAGCACTCCGCCGCTTCCTTCGTCGCACGATTCACCGCCTGAGCGATCGCTCGTCGGCGCTGACGGCTTGCCCGAACCAGTGGTTCGGCACCCTCCGGTTCGCCTCACAGCGACAACACCTGCGGACGACCCCCACCGGCCAGCACTCGCCTCATAGCGACAACACCTGCCGGCCCCACACACGGCCCACCACTCGCCTCACAGCGACAACACCACCCGCCACTCGCCTCACAGCGACAACACCACCGGCCACCGTTCGCCTCACAGCGACAACACCACCGGCCACCGCTCGCCTCACAGCGACAACACCACCCGCCACCGCTCGCCTCACAGCGACAACACCACCGGCCACCGCTCGCCTCACAGCGACAACACCACCGGCCACCGCTCGCCTCAC
>JBCCFN010000439.1:0-2901 GCA_039029715.1 Actinomycetota bacterium
CGCCGGGTTCAACCGCGACGAACGATCGGGGAGTAGTCGGAGGTCCCGCCCCGGCCGCCCCGAACTGGACGACCGACCACTCGCCGTCGGCGGCTTCGGGTCCGGTGGGTCCGTCACCATCGATGCAAACGACGGCGACCCGGTGGGAACCCGGTTCGCCGTCGTTGCCGTGCTGGTGGCGGTGGCGATGGTGGTCCTGGCCGGTCGGTTGGCCTGGGTCCAGTTGGTCTCGGCTCCCGGGTACCGCGACGTGGCGACCGGCAACCGGATCCGGGTGATCGAGACGCCTGCGCCCCGTGGGCGGATCCTCGACACCGAGGGTCGAGTGCTGGCCGGCACCAGGGAGTCGTTCACGGTGACGATGGACTGGGAGGCCCTGGTCGACCTCGACGGTGACCAGCGGGCGGCGGTGTTCGCCGCCGCCGCAACCGAGTTGGCGCTCGCCGGTCACCCGGTCGAGCGGTCCGCGCTCGAGGACACGTTCCAGCGGGCCCGCCGCCAGGCGCTCCGCCCGGTGACCGTGGCCGAAGACGTCGATCCGGAGCTCTGGATCGCACTGACCGAGCGGGCCCTTCCCGGCATCGCCGTCACCCCGATCCCGGTCCGGACCTACCCCTACGGCCAGACCGCCGGGCACGTGGTCGGCTACATCGGCGTGGTGGCCGACGATTCCGAGGCGGCGAGCCTCAACCGCGCCGTCGATCACGGGTACCGGGCGGGCTCGGAGATCGGACGGGGCGGGCTGGAGCGGATCTTCGAGCGGCGACTCCGAGGAACTCCCGAGATCCGGACGGTCGAGGTCGACTCCCGGAATCGAGTGGTCCGAACCGTCGACGTCACCCAGCGGGCCGTACCGGGCCAGGACGTCCACCTCACCCTCGACATCGAGCTGCAGCAGGCGGCGGAACGGGCCCTGGCCGAGCAGCTGGCCGCCGTTGGCACGGACCCGGAGACGCCGGCACCGGCCGGGAGCTTCGTCGTCCTCGACCCCACCGACGGTGCGGTCCTCGCCCTGGCATCGTTGCCGGGCTTCGACCCGGCGGCGTTCGTGTTCGGCCTGGCCGAGGCGGACGCCGAGCAGCTCCTGTCCGACCCGACCCGCCCCTTCCTCAATCGGGCGACAAACGGCCTCTACCCGGCCGGCTCGACCTTCAAGCCCGTCCCGGCCTACGCCGCCCTGACCGCCGGGATCCGGGGCCAGTACGAGCGATGGAACGACCAGGGCACCTACCGGCTGCAGGGCTGTCGGGGCGATGCGGAGGCGGCGGGCTGCGTGTTCCAGAACGCCAAGGGTGTGGTGATGGGCCCGGTCGACGTCCGGGCCGCCCTGACCCGCTCGAGCGACACCTACTTCTACTCGCTCGGCGAGCGGTTCTGGGTCGATCGGGACCGGTACGGCGACGAGCCGATCCAGCAGGCCGCTCTCCGGTTCGGACTCGGCGCACCGACCGGGATCGAGCTGCCGGGTGAGGCCGGCGGTCGAGTCCCCGGTCCGGCGGCTCGCCAGGCCGACCACGACCGATACCCGGACGCGTTCCCCGACCCTCGGTGGTACACCGGCGACAACGTCAACCTGTCGATCGGCCAGGGGGAGCTGCTGGTCACCCCGCTCCAGCTGGCAAACCTCTATGCGACGCTGGCCGCCGGTGGGACACGGCATCAGCCCCGCCTGGTTCGGGAGATCACAGACGGCGCGTTCGGCCGCCAGGTGCTTCGGTTCGACCCGCGGGTGGTCGACGACCGCACCCTCGACGCGACGGCGACGACAGCCATCATCGACGGCCTGCTCGAGGTCCCGACGACGGGAACGGCCGCCGTCGCCTTCGGTGGCTTCCCGACCGATCGGTTCCCGCTGGCGGCCAAGACCGGGACCGCCGAGGTGGACGGCCAGGCAGACAACGCCCTGTTCGCCGGGTTCGGGCCGTGGCCGAACCCCCGCTATGCGTTCGCCGTCGTGCTCGAAGAAGCCGGCTTCGGCGGGGAGGCGGCGGCCCCGGTTGTCCGCCGGTTCTTCGACCAGGTCAATGGCTTCCCGGCCCCGCCGATCTTCCCCGATCCGGCCGCGCCGACGGTGGAACCGGCGGGCGGGGCGCTCGACCTCGGTCCGATCTCCGAAACCGGGCCCGCGGACGAACCGACCCCAGCGCCATGACCGCCACCGGTTTCGGCGAGGTGGCCCGGACCGGCCAAGCGCGACGGTCGGCGTCGGAGCGGACGCTGGCCGATGCGCCGCGTCCGGCGCTCGACTGGCCCCTGTTCCTGGCGACCGTGGCCGTGGTCGCCTTCGGTGTGGTGATGGTGTTCAGCGCCGGACGAGGTCCAGCAGACCGGGCCGACTTCGGGATCCGTCAGTCGCTGTTCGCAACGGTGGGCCTCCTCGCCCTCCTCGTCGTCTCGTCGATCGACTATCGGCGACTGCTGCGGTGGTGGCCGGCGGTACTTGCCGGTTCCGTGGTGTCTCTGATCGCCGTGCTGAGCCCCCTGGGGACCGAGGTCCGGGGAACCAGGGGCTGGTTCCGGGTCGGCGTCTTCGCCATCCAGCCGGCGGAGTTCGCAAAGCTGGCTCTGATCTGCGGGCTTGCGGTGGCGCTCCACACCAACCTGCCGGGCGCCGATGGCGGGACCCGAGACCGGCCGGGACGACCGGCCACCGCCGGGCCGGTGGCCGCGTTCGGCTGGAGCGTGCTCATCCTCGGAGTCGCCTCGCTGCTCGTGCTTGCCGAGGGCGAGTCCGGCACGGTGCTGATCTATTGCGCCATCGCGCTCGGCATGCTGGCGACCGCCGGGATCCCGGCTCGGTTCCTGGCCCTGCTCGTCGGTTCGCATCGCACGCAGCTTCGATGATGCGCTGGGTACCGACCAGATTGAGTTCCACGCACGCATCCGGCTGTTCAACGCTCA
>JBCCFN010000440.1:0-2831 GCA_039029715.1 Actinomycetota bacterium
CGACGCCGCCGGGTATCCCCGGGCTGGACCGGGTCGGGGGGCACTGCTACCCCCCCACCCGCTGGGACGATGCCTACACCGGCGGCGACCCGGCCGGCGCGCCGATGACCGGGCTGGCTGACAAGCGGGTCGGCATCATCGGCACCGGGGCAACTGCGGCTGGTGTGGAAGCAGTGCCCCCCGAACCGTTCCAGCCCGGGGATACCCGGCAGCTTCGGTCGGTGCAGCGGGCCGGGGCCTATCGTGACGTACCGGGCCCGCATGCGGTCGCCCCGGTTGGTCTCGATCACCCATCGGGCGTCGCCGTCGTCCCACGTCAATCTGGTGACCTCGGTCGACAGCGCAGCGTTGGCGTAGAGCCCGAAGTGGGTGGCGATCCGGCGGCAGTGGTCGAGGATCTCCGGGCCGTGGGTGTACTTCTCGGTCGGCATGTGTCCGGTCTCCTCAAGCAGGGGGAGGTAGACCATGGCCGCGGTATCGCACTGGGCGCCGGGGTACCGGTTCCAGTACCAGGTCCCGCCGACGTCGCCGCCCTTCTCGATGATGCGGACGTCTCCGATGCCGGCCTGGGTCAGCCTGGCTGCGGTCACCAGCCCAGCAAACCCACCGCCGATGACCGCCACCGTGACCTCGTCGGTCAGGGGCGGGCGGGCCGCAGGCGTGACGTAGGGATCCTCCAGTAGGGGAGCGAACCGGCCGGTCGGTTCGACGTACTGCTCGTTTCCGTCAGGGCGGAGGCGCTTCTCCCGCTCCTCCAGGTACTTGGCCAGAAGGGCGTCGCGGCCCTGGGGTTCGGTCATGCTGCAGACGTTACCGGCCGCACTCCGGCCCGCTCAAAGCGCCGCAGCCAGAACGAAGGCCGCCGCCTCGGCCAGCGCATCGTCGGCCTCCGGCAGGTCGCGGTGGTAGTGCCAGGCATGCCACAGGCCCGGCCACACGTCCAGGGTCACCGCAACCCCGACCGCTCGGCAGCGCCTGGTCAGGCGGGCCGCATGGTCGAGCGTGGCGTCCCTGGTGCCGACCTAGATCAGCACCGGTGGCAGCGATGCCAGCTGGTCGGCCGAGGCTCGCAGTGGTGACACCGCCGGATCGATGGGCGGTAGCCGGCCGCGGTAGGCCGCCTGGAGCCGCCGGGCGTCGGCCGGGCGGAGGTCCCGGCTCGGATCGTCGACGGGAGGAAGGCCGGCGTCGTCCGCCAGGTCGAGATGGGGACTGAGGAGGACGACGGCGATCGGTCGATCAGACGGCGACCCGTCGGCCATCGCCAGGGTGGCGGCGAGGGCCACGTTCGCCCCGGCCGAGTCTCCGGCCATTGCGATTGGCCGCGGCGGCTGCTCGGTCCGAAGGGCCCGGTAGACGGCCAGGACATCGTCGACCGCGGCCGGGTGGGGGTGTTCCGGTGCCAGTCGATGGTCGACCGACACCACATCCGGTCCGGCCCTTGCGCCGGTCGGCTCCACACCCGCCAATCGGGTGGTGATGGGAAGGGCAACCTCCGGGCTCCCCAGGGCATAGCCACCGCCGTGGACGTAGAGCACCACTGGATCGGTTGCGGCCGGCCCCTGATCGGTCCTGAGCACTCGAACGCCGGCGAGGACGTCCGGCCGATGCCCGCAGTCCGACGGGCCGGGGTCGCCGTGGAGCCAGCCGGCATGGATCCGCTGGCGCCACGCAGCCACGGCGGCGGTATCGGTCAGATCCGGAACCGGTTGGGGAGGGGCGAACGGGCGATCCAACCGTTCTCTTGCCGCCGTCGACAGCCAGCCGCCCCGCCCAGTGTCGACGGCCCGCCCGACGCCGGAATGGTCGTCCGGCATGGCGACGAGATCAGGCCGACCAGCCGCCGTCGTAGCCGACGACCTGGCCGGTCTGGAACCCACTCGACCCGTCGAGGAAGACCGCACAGAACCGGGCGAACTCGGCCATCCCACCGAGCCGCCGCAAGGGGACCCTGGATTCGATCCGCTCCCGAACGGCAGGGTCGGCGGCGCCGGTTGCGGCGATGAACCCGGGGAAGTCCATGAAGTTGGTGCCGACCGCGTTGACCTGGACCCCGCTGGGGGCGACCTCGGCCGCCACGTTGCGGACCAGCATGTTGGCGCCGGCCCTGGTGGCTGAGTACAGCGGGGCGCCGGGCGTGACCCGGAGCCCGGACGCACTGGTGATGGCCAACACCTGACCGGCACCGGCTTCGACCATCGGCGGGAGGAAGACCCGGAGGGCTCGGTAGGGGGCCATCAGGTTGCCGGCCATGACGGTGTCGAGATGCTCCGGGTCGCTGTCCATGAAGGCGCCGGTCACGATCGTCCCGGTGAAGAACACGGCGGCATCGACCCGTCCATAGGCGTCCATCGCCATGTCGAGCAGCCTGACCGCTGCGGTCGGATCGGAGAGGTCCCGCACCCCATCGACGGTCCAGGAGTCAGCGCCGAGATCTGCCAGCTCCGAAGGCAGCTCCGGCGGCGGATCGCCGAGCACCAGGTCACATCCCCGCTCGGCCAACTCCCGGGCGAGGTCCGGGCCGACGTAGTCGCGGGCATTGGCAACGATCGCCACCCGTCGATCGCGGGTCGACGGTTGCTGATCGGCATCGGTCGAGGTCATGGCCGCACCCTAGTGCAGCCACCCCTCCGTGCCATCTCCGTCATCGCCGCCACCTCCGCCGTCACCAGCCGCCGGGTTCGACCTTCGCTGTCACAGACCCGCACCAGGATGGACCGGTGACCTTGACCGACGGGCCCCGCACCGATGATCGCCGGACCGATGACACCGGGACCGATGATCCCCGGGCCGTACCGTCGCCGGGGCTGCAGCGTCGGTCTGCCCCGGCG
>JBCCFN010000441.1:0-2805 GCA_039029715.1 Actinomycetota bacterium
GCCGACCTGGTTCACACCAGCGGACCACACCTCCGTTTTGTCGATGGCCATCGACGACACGCTCACGCCCGAACTGCAGACGATTCGGGACCGGGTCCGGACCTTCATCACCGACGTGGTCGCCCCCGAGGAAGCACGGCTGGAGGCCGAGCGCCTGGCCGAGACCGACCGGTCGGCCTACGGGGCGGCCATGGTCGCGCTGCGGAAACGAGCCAACAGCGAGGGGTTGTGGCTGCCCCACATGCCGGCCGACTGGGGCGGCATGGGGCTCGGCCACGTGGAACTGGCCATGGTCCAGGCCGAGGCGGCGAAGAGCCGCATCGGCCCGTGGGTCCTGAACTGCCAGGCCCCGGACGAAGGCAACATGCACACCCTGCTCCACTGGGCCACAGACGAGCAGAAGGAGCAGTACCTGCAGCCGCTGTGCGAGGGGCGGGTCTGGTCGTGCTTCGCCATGACCGAGCCCGAGGTCGCAGGGTCGGACCCGACCCTGATCCGGACCACCGCATACCAGGACGGAGACGAGTGGGTCATCAACGGCCACAAGTGGTTCATCTCCAACGCCCACCGGGCCAACTTCGCCATCCTGATCTGCCGGACCGAGGACGACCCGGACCTCCCCCAGGCGGCGAACACCGCATTCCTGATCGACCTGCCGTCCGACGGCTGGAACGAGGTCCGTCAGATCGAGACGATGCACGGCGGCACCGGCCACTCCGAGATCGTGATCGAGGACCTCCGGGTCCACGGCGACCAGATGCTCGGCGGGCGAGGCCAGGGTCATCTGCTCGGGCAGTACCGGCTCGGCCCGGCCCGGCTCGCCCACTGCATGCGGTGGATCGCCCAGGCCGAGACCGCACTGGACATGATGGTCGACCGGTCACTCGACCGCTACAGCCACGGCTCGATCCTGGCCGAGAAACAGGGCATCCAATGGCTGATCGCCGATTCGACCATGGAGCTGTACCAAGCAAAGTTGATGGTCCTCCACGCCGCATCGAAGATCGACGCCAACCGCCTGGACCAGACGGTCGAGTTCAAGTCCGAGGTGTCGATGGCCAAGCATTTCGTTGCCAACGCCCTGAATCGGATCATCGACCGGTCGATCCAGGTCCACGGCGCGCTCGGCTACTCGACCGACACTCCCCTGGCCCACATGTATCAGCACGCCCGGTGGGCCCGCTTCGCCGACGGTGCGGACGAGGTCCATCAGATGCGGATCGCCCAGCGGACGATCGCCGCCTACAAGGACCACGGTTCGACCCGGACCGCCACCGGCGACCTGCCGATCTAACGTCCCGGCCGCTCCGGCCAACCGGCCGCCCGGTCGAACCCGTCGAGAAAGCCGACGACGGCCGAGGCGTTGTGGGCCCGCCATCGGTCGACCACATCGCCCCCGCCGCCGACCGGTCGCTCGATCAGGTGGTCGAGGGTCTCGGAGAGGGCGATCCGTTGGGCGGCGACGAGCGGACCGGGATCGTCACCGCGGCGCTCGAGCAGGCGGAGCTTGACCAGGAAGTCGACCCGCAGATCCCGAACGTGGACCACCGGCGTCCGCAGCCACCGCTCGACCGCCCGGTGGCCGGCGGCGGTTGCCCGATGGATCGTCCGGGTCGGTCCGGCGTCGCCTGGCTCCTGACGGCCCGGCCTGGCTGCGCCATCGGCCACCAGCCGATCGAGGGCGCGGTAGACCAGCGGTCGCCGGACGGTCAGGATCCGCCCGAGGTCGGCGTCGGCGGACAGCTGGCGGGCGATGGCGAAGCCGTGGGTCGGACCCTCGGCGAGCAGCGCCAGCACCACCCACTCGGTCCGGGCTCGGCCGGTGTCGACCGTCGGTTGTTCGGCCATCAGCCGTACCGTACCCTGACCAGCGTGAGTAGTCTCACTGATACTACTTGGTCCCGGCCGGCGGGGCGGGCGACTGAGCGGCCGGAGCGCCGGGCAAAACGGACAGCTCGAGGTTCACGGTGGCGGCACTGGGCGATGGTGCTGACCACCGCAGTCAGCGCCGCGGTCGCCGCTGCGGCCTGCGGCGGCGATCCGAACGATCGAGCACTCCGGGTGTTCGCCGCCGCCTCGCTGACCGAGGCGTTCGACGAGCTGGCGATCGCATTCGAAGCGGCCGAGCCGGACCACCGGGTCCAGCTGGTCGTCGCCGGGAGCGCCACGCTCCGGGATCAGGTCCTGGCCGGTGCGCCGGCCGATGTCGTGGCGTTCGCCAACGAGGCGGTGATGGCAGACCTGGTCGCCGCCGAGGTGGTCGAAGCCCCGGTCGACTTCGCAACCAATCGGCTGACCCTGGCGGTGCCGGCGGACAATCCGGGGGCCGTCGCCGGGCTGGACGACCTGGGGCGGCCGGAGCTGTTCGTCGGGCTGTGCGCAACCGGCGTCCCCTGCGGGGACCTTGCGCAGGATGTCCTGGCCGCGGCAGACATCGAGGCCGCGGTCGACACCTTCGAACCGAGCGTCCGGGCCGTACTGACGAAGTTGGCGGAACGGGAGCTGGACGCCGGGCTGGTCTACAGCACAGACGTAGCGGCCGAACCGTCGGTCAGGGCCGTCGAACTCCCAGACGGAACAGACGCCGTGACCAGGTATCCGATCGCCGCGGTCCTCCGCGATGCCGACCAGCAGCCTGCGGCTCGGCGGTTCATCGACTTCGTGACCGGACCGGAGGGCCAGGCCACCCTGGCCGGCTTCGGCTTCGGGCGGCCGTGACCGACCGGGCCGCAACCAGGCCCCCGCTGGCGCTGGCCATCCCGGCCGCGGCCGCCGCTGCCCTCTTCGTCGTCCCGCTTGTCGCAC
>JBCCFN010000442.1:0-2799 GCA_039029715.1 Actinomycetota bacterium
AGCCCGGGCCGATGTCGGCCTATGAGGTTCGGCCGCTGCCGATCAGTGGCACCGACCGGCATGCCGACGCCTGGGTTCGCCCCCTCGGACCGGAGGCTTCCGGCATCCGTCACCACCTGGTCGCCCTCGATGCCTGGCTGACCCCGGACCAACTCGATTTCGCCGTGGCCAATGCCGCCCGGCTCGACGGTCTCACCGTGCCGGTGGCCGATGTTCGTCGGGCCCGCCTGCTCCTGCCGTCCGGCTCCGGCCCGCTGCTGCCGAAAGACTGTTGGCTCAGACGTCGGCTGCGATCCGCGACCCACGGGTCGTCGACGATCGAGACCGGCTCGGTCGAGCTCCTGGTGGGGGATCGCCTTCGGACCGAGTTGTTGTTTGTTGTCGAACGAGACCTGATCGCCGCCGACGGTTCCAAGATCTGCAATTGAAAGGATGACCAATGATGAACCTTCGCCTGCATCGGGCGGTGGCGGCGCTTGCCGCCTCGGTACTCCTGCTCGCCGGGTGCGGCGGCGGGGACGACGACGGTGAGGAGGCAGAGGCAGTCGAGATCACGCTGACCGACGTCACCGGCGAGGTGACCTTGCCGGTCACCGACTCCGGCGTCTACGCCCTCGACGAGTTCGCCGGGATCGCACTGCTGACCCTCGACGTCCAGCCCGCCGTGGTCGAGGCGTTCTTCCAGGACATGACCCTCGGCCCGATCATCGAGTCGGAAGGCGTCACCCTGGCCGCAGCGGGCGGGCTCGAGCCAATCGCCGCCGCCGAGCCGGAACTGATCCTGGGGATCGGTCACCCGAACCTCACCGAGCTGAAGGAGCAACACGTCGGCATCGCCCCCGTGGCCTATCCGGACTTCACCCTGCCCTGGACCGACCAGACCGAGCAGTTCGCCGCCGCAGTCGGGCGGAGCGACCGGGGCGAGGCGGTCGTTGCGGTGATCGAGGAACGGCTCGAGGAGGTCAAGGCCAAGGTCGCCGAGGCCGGACTGGACGGGGCTCGAGCCTCGTTGATCCAACCCTTCGGAAACGAGTACTACGCCTACGGCCCGACCACGTTGGCCGGAACCGTCCTGGCCGATCTGGGCTTCACCCGGTCCGAGATCCAGTCCGGGGCCGGCGATTTCGGGTTCATCCAGGTGTCCGAGGAGCTGCTCGGGGACGAGACCGACGCCGAGCTCGTGATCTCGCTCAGCGCAGACGACGGTGCGTTCGGCTCACTGTTCAACTCTCCGGTGGTCAACCCGGGAGACGACGCCTTCACCGGTGACGTCGGCGACGCCTGGGTCAGCAACACGGCGCTCAGCGCCTGGATCATCCTCAACGACATCGAGGCGATCATCGTCACCGGCGAGGATCCCGCAACCAGCGCAGACGTCCTGGATCAGTGGTCGTCGCTGAAGGAGCGGATCGACGCCGCAAGTTAGTCGGGTAGGGCTTGGGCGCTGACGGTCGGGTATGACCGCCACGATCACGATCAAGGGTGCTCGTGGTCGTGGTGGTCGTCCCGGCTGTGCACGTGCTGATGCCACAGGGCGGTGTGGCGATGTCGATGGCGGTGGGGGCCGGTCGTTGGGATGCCCTCCGCCAGGTGCTCGGCCAGGTGGGCGTGGCCATGATGACCGTCGTCGTGGCTGTGCACGTGCTCGTGCTCGATCGCATCGTGATGATGGGCGTGCTCGTGGTCGAGGCGCGCCGGGAAGCTCCGGAGCCGGGTGACGGTCAGGACGAGGACGGCGACCATGGCGGCCGCTGCGACGGCACCGACCAGGGTGTAGCGCTCGGCCTCCGGGCGGACGAGCGAGGCCAGGCCGAGCAGGGCGCAGGCATAGCCGAGCCGACCACCGAGGCTGATGACCGACAGCAGGGTTGCCCGTTGTGAACCCGGGACCCTGGCCCCGACCAGCGACGGGACCACCACCGAGTTGACCGCGCCGGGCACCGAGCGCAACGCCAGGAGCGGCAAGACAAGGAGGGTGGCACCGGCCGCCATGCCGGCCAGGCCGGCAAGCGGGATCAGGGCTGCAGCGATCAGGGTGGTTCTGAGGCCGAAGCGGCGCACGGCGTCCGGCACCCGACCGGCCGCCGTCGCCCCGACCAGGGCCACCGCCGCAGCCAGGCCGCCGATCACGGCCGCAGCGGTGCCGTCTGCGGCCGAGGTGACCGCCGGGATCGACTGGATGTACGGCGCAGCGAGATCGGCGCCGAGGTGGACGATGACGACCTGGGCGATGACGAAGGCGGCCAGCCAGGTCAGGAGCGGATCCCGGAGCCTGGTCACCGTGGCCCCGAGGTCTGCGATGAACCCGACCGGGCGGGACCGGGGCTCCCGGTCGAGCGCCGGCTCGACAAGCCCGAAGGCGGCGACGAGCTGCAGACCGGCGGCCAGGGCCGCAGCGGCGAACGGGAGCCGGAGGTCGATCGCTCCGAGGAGACCACCGGCCAGGGCGGTCCCCGCCGTGACCCGGAACAGGCCCCGCCTGGCCGCCGCCTCTCGCGGTCCGAACTCCTCGACCCGGCCCAGTGCCTCCAACGTCTCGAAGTGGAAGGTGCTGTCTGTGCCAGACAGCGACGCATAGCCGAGCGCGAGCAGGATCTGGGCGGCGACGATGGTCGGGGCCCCGCCGTCGATCAGGAACAGCAGGTGGGCGGCGATCCACGACACTGCGACAAGCCGAAGGGTCAGCACCCGGCCGAACCGGTCGCTGATCCAGCCGCTCGGGACCTCGAACACCACGACGCCCACGTAGTAGACGGATTGCAGCACCAGGGCCCGCTCCAGGCCGACCCGGTCGAGCAG
>JBCCFN010000443.1:0-2796 GCA_039029715.1 Actinomycetota bacterium
AACCCAGGGCGGCCGCGCGTTTCGCCTGCCCAGGCCTGCGCCGCTCCGGCGATCTCTGGTCTCGCCCTACGGCCGCCCGCCCCGGCCCAGCCGATCGCCTCGGCCGGTTGTCGCTACAACACTGCACTGAGGGTTCCACCTACCCGCCACCTACCCGCCCTGAGCGACGCAACGCCCGGTCGCGCCGCCGCCCCGGGCCGAGCGGTTGTCGCTACCACACTGCGCTGTCGCTACCACACTGCGCTGTCGCTACCACACTGCGCTGTCGCTACCACACTGCAAACACTGCGCTTGGGGCTACCGAGGCCACGGCGTGATCCCAGGTGCTGGAGCCGCTGAGCCGATGGGCGGCAGCGCTGTCGTGCCCAGCCATCATCGCTCGAGTCTGCGCCGTCCCGCCGCGAATCCAGCGCAAGGTGGTAGGCGGGATCCGGCCCAACCGGTACCGGCCGCGGCCGACCCGCTCCACCCAACCGCTGCCGACCTCCCATCGCAGGGCATCCGACACCACCTTGGATGGCCGTCCGATGAACCGCACGCCAACCGCCTCGTACCCCGTGGCCAGGTCGGCCACGGTCACGACGCCGCCCCGATCGGCCAGGATCACGATCAACAGGTAGCGCAGTGGTCGCCCTCGCACCCGGTCCGGGTCTGCTGCTGTCAGGTACGCCGCCATGGGGCGATGATGCTCCCGCCCGGTGACAGCGAGCAGGCCGCCCAGCTACAGGCTATAGGCCTGGCCCCAGGCCACGACGGCCGTGCCCTCCTCGACTGAGCGGGCCCGATCGACCACCCCTTCGATCCGCCAGGCGTCGTCGCCGTCCGGATCGTGGAGTATCTGGGTCGCCACCCCGGTGTTCGGATCGAAGTGGAAACGATCCCCGTTACGGGCGTCGGCATCGATCAGGATCTCGTCGTACTCGTCCCAGTAGCCGGCCAGTTCGGCCTCGTGGTCCCCCTCGGGCAACAGGTGGTGCCGACCGGTGGCCAGGGCCTGAACCCAGCGGAACAGCTCGTTGCGAACCATGACCCGGAACACCCGTGGGTTGGCGGTCACGTCCAGATTCTCGGTCGGAACCGGTTCGTCCTCGGCGCCGGCGTCGCCGCTGGTGAGGCGATCCCATTCGTCGATCAGGCTGGAGTCGACGAATCGGACCGTCGCCCCGAGCCACTCGATCAGGTCGTCCAGATCGTCGGTCCTGGCGTCGGTCGGCACGTTCTGGATCAGTGCCTTGTAGGTGTCGGACAGGTACCGCAGCACCACGCCCTCGGATCGTTTGAGACCGTAGTGGTTGACGAACTCCTTGAACGTCATGACCTGCTCGAACATGTCCCGAACGATCGACTTGGGCCGGACGTTGTCACTTCCGACCCAGGGGTGGTCGGCCCGGAACCGGTCGAAGCTCTGGTAGAGCCGCTCCTTCTCCGGCTTCGGGGCCTCGACCTCGGCCAGCCGTTCCATCCGCTCCTCGTACTCGATGCCTCGGGACTTGAGGTCGGCCATCAGCTCACTCTTGGCGTGGTTGATCTGGGCGGCGATGATCACCCCTGGCGATTCGAGCACCGACTCGATCGTGGTCAGGACCGACAGGGCGTACCCCTCGTCGTCCGGGTCGAGCTGGTCGATGGCCTCGATGGCCCACAGCGACAACGGCTGGTGGAGGGCGAACTCGTCCTGGAGGTCGAAGTTGACCCGGATCGTTCGTCCCTCCTCGTCCGGGGTCGGCAGCCGCTCGAGCAGGTCGGCCTCGAGCAACGACCGGTAGATGGCGATGGCCCGCTTGATGTGGTTCCGACCCCGCCGGCGGGTCTCGTGGTTGTCGGTCAGGAGCGTCTTCAGCGCACCGCATCCGTCGCCGGGGCGGTCGAGCACGGTGAGGACCATCTGATGGTTGACCCGGAACGAAGAGGTCAGCGGCTCGGGGGCGCCAGTGATCAGCTTGGTGAAGGTGTCTTCGGTCCAGTGAGCGTAGCCTCGCTCCGGCGGCTTCTTCTTGACCGGCTTCTTCCGTTTCTTGCCGGCCCCGGCGGCCTCGGCCACCTTCTCCTCGGCCCGGAGGTTCTCGACGACGTGGGGCGGGGCCTGGACCCAGACGTGGCCGATGTCGTCGAACCCCTTGCGACCGGCCCGGCCGGCGATCTGCTGGAACTCCCGGTTCGACAGGATCCGGGTCTCGTTGCCGTCGTACTTGCAGAGCTGGGTGAACAGCACCGATCGGATCGGGACGTTGACGCCGACTCCGAGGGTGTCGGTTCCACAGATGATCTTGAGCAGCCCCTGCTGGGCCAGTTTCTCGACCAGCAGCCGGTACTTCGGCAACAGCCCGGCGTGATGGACGCCAACCCCGCCGAGCACATAGCGCCGGAGGTCCTTGCCGATCGGCGAGTCGAACCGGAACCCGCCGACGGCCTCCTTGACCTGGTCCTTCTCGGTCTTCGACAGCGGATCGAGTGACAGGTACCCCTGGGCCGCCTCGGTCGCCTCCCGCTGGGTGAAGTGGACCAGGTAGATGGGGGAGCGATGGTCCTCCAGCAGCTCCGAGATCGACTGGTGGAGTGACGTGTGGCGGTACTCGAAGGCCAGCGGGACCGGCCGTTGGTCTGACGAGACCAGGACGGTCGGCCGGCCGGTCCGTCTGGTCAGGTCCTCCTCGAAGAACGCCGTGTTCCCGAGCGTGGCAGACATCAGCAGGAACTGGACGCCGGTCAGCTCCAGTAGTGGGACCTGCCAGGCCCACCCTCGCTGGGGGTCGGCGTAGTAGTGGAACTCGTCGACAATGACCACGTCGACGTCGG
>JBCCFN010000444.1:0-2772 GCA_039029715.1 Actinomycetota bacterium
CCGCCCCCGGGGGCGGCGGGGGCTCGTCGCGGGCCCCGCCGCCCCCGCGCGGGGGATCGTCGATTGCTGTTGCTGGTCCAACCTGGGGGGCGGGTGCTTCGTCGGGGGCGGGGGTGGCGTCGTCGGCCGGCTCGGCCGGCTGGGCCTCTTCGACCGCGTCGACCTGTTCGGCGGTGGTGTCTTCGGTGATGTCGCTCATTGCTTATCCTGCGTCGGTGCTCGACCCGTTGCCGGCGTCGAGCAGGGAGATGAGACCCTCGGCGAAGAGGTAGTCGAGCAGCGCCACCAGGCCGGTGACGATGATCAGGGTCACGACAACCACGATGGTGTAGTTGATGACCTCCCGGCGGGTCGGCCACATGACCCGGCCGAGCTCGGCCCGGACCTCACGGATGTACTCCAGCGGCGTGACCCGCTCCGACCGGACCGGGCGATTGTCGCGACGAGTGGCGATGGGGTTGCCATCGCTGTCCATCTGGCCTTGTCGTTGGAGGTAGCGGCGCTGCTCCCGGTTCATCGCCATGTTGGTTGATCCTTCTCGGGGCGACGGCCCGCATCGGGTCGGCCGCCGGGGCGTCTGCGGTGGGAATCGATCGATTCAGCAGGGCAGGAGGGACTTGAACCCCCAACCGTCGGTTTTGGAGACCGGTGCTCTGCCAATTGAGCTACTGCCCTTGGGGACATTCCGAGGCTAGCAGCCCAAACCCCCGGAACCGCTTCGGGATTTCACCTTGGCGGCCCGGGGTTCAGCTTGCGAGGCGCTGACGGGTGGCCAGCTTGGAGGCGATGACGATGGCACCGGCCGCTGCGCCGGTGGCCGCCGCGGCGGCGATACCGCCGATGGCCACTTTGCGATTTCGATAGTTGAGACGGTGCAGCCGGTGGACCGGGGCGACCGGCCGGATCGAATCCAGGATCTCCTCCAGCAGCAGGTCGTCGACGTGGGCGAAGTCCGACCGCAGGGTGGTCAGGGCCCGGAGCAGCTTGCGGTACTGGGCCAGTTCGGCCTGGCATCGCAGGCAACGCTCGACGTGGCGAGCGGCGTCCGGGGCCAGGACCGACTCTCCGTCGACGACCTCGGCCAGCTGGATACTTATGGTGTCACACAGCACGGGCTTCCTCCTCCCCCAGCGGGTAGAGCCGCTCGCGCAGCCGCTTCCGGGCCCGGTGGAGCCGGACCTTCGCCGCTGATTCGGTGATGCCCAATTGTTCGGCGATCGATTCGTGTGGCAGGTCGTAGATGTCCCGCAGTACCACCACCGCTCGGAGCTTTGGTGGCAGCTGCATGAGCGCCTCGGTCAACTGTGACCGGAGCGCTGAGAGGTCGGCGCGACTGACCGGATCCCCTTGGGGATGGTCGTCTGCGAAGTCGGTGTCCTCCGGCAGCGACTCGTGCCGCTGCCGGCCCTTTCGACCGAGGTACGTACTGGCGCAGTTGGCCGTGATCCGGTGGAGCCAGGTCGTGATCTGGGCATCACCGCGGAACTTCTTTATTCCCTTGTGGGCACGGAGATACGTTTCCTGCACCACGTCCCGAGCGTCCTCCTCGTTCCCGACCAGCCGGTAGGCCAGCGTGTAGGTGTCTTGGTAGGTCTGCCGTACCAACGACTCGAACGCGCGCTGGTCACCTTCCCTGGCCTCTTCGACAAGTTCGTCCATATCCGTGGACTCCACCGGCTTTGACCTCGCGCTGACCCGTCTGGTTACGTCTGGGACTCGGTTCTCCCATCGTAGTTCGGCGTTCTACGAACCCGTAATGCCGGTCCCAGACCGAGAACCGGTCCGGAATCTGACCTCAGGACCAGTGGATCGGAGCGCCGTGGGGATGAACCCAGCCGAGCGACTCCCGGACCACCGAGCCGGCACCGCCGGTGGCGACGACCCCGATCAGGCTCAGTTCGCCCGCCGTCTGCGGCTGCTCGATCGCCGGTAGCTCGACCACCCCGGCCATCTCCAGCGAGAGCCAGGCCACCGGGCGATCGGCGCCGGCGATCAGGCCGTCGAAGGCCAGTCGCAGGTCGGCGTCGAAGTAGAACACGACCCAACTGGTCACCACGACGACCGGCAGGTCTGCCGGTGCAGCGGCGAGCGCAGCCTCCAACCCGGCCAGAGCGTCGGCCCGCTGGATGGGTGGTGGGTCGGCGGCCGCCATGGCCACCGCGGCCCGGACCCGGGCCACCCGGTCCGGCTGTCCGGGCCAGGTCAGGGCGGTCAGCCAGCGGGCGGTCTCGGGATCGGTCACGTCCCGCGGCTCGCGGTCGATACCCCGCCGCCATCCGATGGCCGGCGGTTCGGGGACGGCACCGCCAAGCCACCGGGTGGGGACGACAACGGCGGCATCCTCCGGTCCAACCGTTGCCACCGTCGCCGCCCTCGCCGCGTCCGGTGCCGAACCGTCGAGATAGACGATCCGATACCGGTCGACCAGGAGGTTGAGGCCAGCGCTGCAGCCGACGTCGACGAGGGCGATCCGCTCGCCGCCGGGCCACGGCCCGAGACGATCGGCCAGCCGACCGAGTCCGGCCGCGATCGGAGCCACCCGGCCGATCTCGTTGGTCTGGACGCTCCGGGTGGCCAACAGCTCGGCGACCACGTCGCACTCGGAGAGGACCAGCTCCCGGACCAGGGGGACCGGATCGACATCCGGACCGGCCGAGCCGTCGTAGACCGCGGCCAGGGGGTGGCTCGGCCGGTCGAGCACCAGGTAGTGGGCCGCAGCCTGCAGGTGGTTCGGGCCGTGGGCGGCCGCCGGGGCGGCGGCGACCAGTGCCA
>JBCCFN010000445.1:0-2746 GCA_039029715.1 Actinomycetota bacterium
CGGCATCACGGAGCGGACCTTCGGGTTCGACACCGCGGTCACGATCGCCACCGAGGCGATCGACCGGCTCCACACCACGGCCGAGAGTCACAACCGGGTCATGGTCGTCGAGGTCATGGGCCGTCATGTCGGCCACATCGCCACCTGGGCCGGGATCGCCGGCGGGGCCACCCGGACCCTCATCCCCGAGGAGCCGTTCGACATCGACGAGGTCTGCGCCTCGCTGTCCAGGCGGCACCTGGCCGGTCGCTACGCCTCGATCGTCGTGGTGGCCGAGGGGGCCAAGCCGATCCCGGGGACGATGGAGATGCCGGTCGAGACCCGAGACGAGTTCGGGCACATCCGGCTCGGCGGGATCGCCAATCGGGTGGCGGCTGCGATCGAGGAGCGGACCGGCTTCGAGACCAGGGTCACCGTGCTCGGACACGTCCAGCGTGGCGGCACGCCGACCCCCCATGACCGGGTGCTCTCGACCCGTTACGGTGTGGCCGCCATCGACGCGGTCCACGACGGGGACTTCGGCTCGATGGTTGCGTTGCAGAGCGAGCGGATCGTCCGGGTCTCGCTTGCCGAAGCGGTGGCCGAACTCAAGGGCGTGTCTCCCGAACTGTGGGCGGTGGCCCGGCAGTTCTTCTCCTGATCGACCCCCGGTCCGCCTCAGCGCAGCCGCCGGACGCTCCGAGGCCGGCCTATGGCTCGGTGGTCGTTGGGGAGACGTCGCTCAGCGTGGTCGAGGTGGCCTGGGCCTCCGCCTCGGCCTGCTGCTCGGCCTCCGCCTCCGCTTCGGCCTCCGCCTCCGCTTCGGCTTCGGCCCGCTCGTCGCCACCGGTCCGGCAGTCGTCGAAGTCCGACCGGTTGGCCGGTCGCTGCAGCGGCTCGGCGTTGATGTCGCTCAGCGGAATCGGCTCGTCCGCGCCGTCGTCGATCTCGATCCCGGTCGCCCCGTCGAGATCGAGGCTGAGGGCGGTGCAGACGATCTGGGTCACGATGAGGCGCCCCCGGAGCGGTTGCTCCTCGACGATCAGCCGCAGCTCGGCCACGGGATCGACCTCGACGATCTGGCTCGACCGCTCCTCGTCCTGGGGCCCGAAGCGGGCGGTCAAACCGGCAGGGAGCTCGGTCTGCAGGGTCTCGATACCGAGGAGCTCCGCCTCTTCTGGAACCGGGCCGGCTTCGAGCGCAGCCAGGACCTCATCCCGGATCGTGCCCTCCGGAAACTCCCGGATCACCCGTTCCAGCTTGTTGTCCGGCCCCACGAAGTAGAGGGCGACCGGGACCCCGAGATCGGTCGGGACGGTCTCCGGAACGGTGGTGGACGTGGTGCCATCGATCAGTTCGGCGTAGTCGCCGGTGACGAGCTCGACCTCACCACTTGCCGGCAGCCCGCAGGCCCCGGCCACCAGGACCGCGGCCAGGACCGGCCCGATCCAGGGACGGCAAAGCAACCGGACCACGCTCATACCGCCATCTCCTCCATGGCGTCGACGTCGTCGCCGACCGGGAACTCGACAACGAATCGGGCCCCCGGCCGCCCATCGACCCGGTCGGTCACCCAGACCCGGCCCTCGTGGAGCCGGATGTGTTCGGCCACGAGCGACAACCCGAGCCCGACCCCGGTGTCTGTGCCCCGGCGTCCGGCGTCGGACGTGGTCCTGCTGAAGCGGTCGAAGATCCGCTTGCGGTCGGCCATCGGGACCCCCGGTCCCTCGTCTTCGACCACGATCTGGGCGCAGTCCCCGATCTGGCGGAACGAGATGGTGGTGGCCCCGCCGGCGTACTTCTTCGCATTGTCAATCAGGTTGGTCACCACCTGGGCCAGCCGCCGCTTGTCCGCCGTGACCACCAGGCCCCGGTCCTTCTCCGGATGCTCGAGGTTGATCTCCGGGCTCCGGGACTGGGCGATCACGTTGAACAGGAACTCCCACAGCCCGAAGCTGCTCGACTGGAGCTGTACCGCCCCGGCATCCATCCGGGAGATCTCGAGCAGGTCCTCGACCAGATGCTCGAACCGGGTCAGGTCGTCCCGGAGCAGGTCGACCGCGGTCTGCAGCTGGGGCTCCAGGGTGTTCTTTCGCCGTTCGAGCAGTTCGAGCGAGGCGGTCAGCGTCATCAGCGGCGAGCGGAGCTCGTGGCTGACGTCTGAAGCGAACCGCTCGTCCCGCTCGATACGGGCCGCCAACGCATCGACCATGTCGTTGAATGACCGGCTCAGTACCTCGAGGTCAGGGTCGAGCTGGAGGTCGAGGCGGGTGTCGAAGTCCCCGCCGGCGATCGCCTGGGCCGCATCGGAGATGCGGTCGACAGGGGAGAGGGCCTGGCGGGTCGAGTAGTAGCCGAGCCCGGCGCCGGCGAGGCTGGCGATCGTGGCCACCGCGAACAGGATCAGGCGGAGGTCGTTGAGGGTCGACTCCAGCTCATCGAGGCTCAGCACCTCGTAGTACTTGGCGTCCAGGTTCTTCAGGTTGACGCCGATCACGATCCGGACGTCTCCGCCGTCGTCGTCCCGGGCCCGGTACCGCAGCTTTGCGAAGTCGTCGTCGACCACCGACTCCTGGAGGGCCACCGGCAGATCGTTGAACGTCAAGCCACCGACTAGCGTGTCATCGGGGGAGATCAGCAGCGGCCGGCTGCCGTTTGTCCGCCGGACCTGGGTCTCGATGATGCGGGTGTAAATGAGGGCTCTGGCCTCGGCGTCCTGCTCGGTCACGATGCCCTCGAGGCCTTTGCCAACCAGGGGGCGCCCTTC
>JBCCFN010000446.1:0-2742 GCA_039029715.1 Actinomycetota bacterium
GCGCCGACGATCGTGACCCCCGGCCGCTCGGTGGCCAGCGCGGTTGCGATCCCGGAGATCAGCCCGCCCCCGCCGACTGCGGCCACCACCGCATCGATGGTTGCGAGCCCGGCAGCCGCCGCGTCGGCGGCGATCTCCAGCCCGATCGTGCCCTGGCCGGCGATCACGTCCTGGTCGTTGTACGGCGAGATGTAGGTGGTCCCGTCCGCCTCGGACCGGGCCCGAGCGGCGGCCTCGGCCACGACCGCATCGGTGTCCTCGACGGTGACGATCGTCGCCCCGAGGCGCTCGATGGCGGCCCGTTTGGCCGGCGACGCGCCGAGCGGCAGGTAGACGGTGCAGTCGACGCCCCTGGCCTCGGCGGCGGTGGCGACCCCGATCCCGTGGTTGCCGGACGAGGCGGTCACCACCCCGGCGGCGGCCGCGTCCTCGGTCAGGCCGAACACCTTGTTCAGCGCACCCCGGAGCTTGAAGCTCCCGGTCCGTTGCCGGTGCTCGGCCTTGATGGCAACGGTGGCCCCCAACCGCTCGGACATCGGCGCAGACACCATCAGCGGGGTGCGGATGGCATGCCCCTCGATGCGGCGAGCCGCCTCGACCACATGGTGGTGGATGAGCAACGGGACCTCCGGTGGTGCGGATCGGCCGGCTTGGCGATCCGGTCTGGCTGGATCGTAGCGGGACGACGAACGTCGCCGCAGCGACCGCGGTGCGGAGCCAAGTCAATTCCCGACTAATCCGATAGGCTTTTGCGGGAACAGGAACTGACCATCGATCGCCGAGCCAAACCGGCCGGCCACTGGAGGAGGGACACATGGGACTGCGGCTCGGAGACGTGGCACCGGATTTCACTGCTATCACCACCGACGGGGAGCTCGACTTCCACGCCTGGAAGGCGGGCTCGTGGGCGGTGCTGTTCAGCCACCCGGCGGACTTCACGCCGGTCTGCACCACCGAGCTCGGTCGGACGGCGGCACTGTCCGACGGCTTCGCCGCCCGGAACACCAAGCCGATCGCCGTCTCGGTCGATCCGATCGAGGACCATCACGGCTGGACCCCGGACATCGCCGAAGTCACCGGTAGCGCCGTCAACTTCCCGATCATCGCCGACCCGGATCGGGTCGTGGCCTCCCTCTATGACATGATCCACCCCGGCGAGGGTGACACCTCGACCGTCCGCTCGGTGTTCGTCATCGCTCCGGACAACACGATCAAGATGACCCTGACCTACCCGAAGTCGACCGGACGGAACTTCGACGAGATCCTCCGGGTCATCGACAGCCTCCAGCTGACCGCGGCCCACAGCGTGTCGACCCCGGCCGATTGGGAGCAGGGAGATCGGGTCATCGCCTCGCCGGCGATGACCGACGAAGACGTCGAGGCGTCGTTCCGCAACGTCGAGGTCGTGAAGCCATACCTACGGTACGTCGACGATCCATCCGCCTGATCGGGACCATCACCCAATCGCCAGGCGCCGAACCCGATGATCGGTCGTTTTTCTGTCTGGCGCCGTCGTTGACGTGAGCAGTGGTGCCCTCGTCGCGCCCGATCCGGGCCGGAACCGCAGAACTTGAGCCCTTCGAATCAGAAGAACTCGGCTTCTTCACGATTCGTGAAGATCAGGGCCTGATTCCCGGCTCCGGCCTCTGGCGTGTCGGTCGCTGCGCCTCCATCGTGCCAGAAGGCACATCGGTCGATGGGGACCGGTTGAAGGAGGATTTCGATGAGCACCTACCAGTCCGATATCGCAGCGCTGGAGTCCCTGGTCCAGGAGAACGGGTCGCCCTGGGCCGGGATCAGCCCGGAATACGCAACCAGGATGAAGCTCCAGAACCGCTTCCGGACCGGCCTGGACATCGCCCGGTACACCGCGGCGGTGATGCGGCGAGACATGGCCGAGTACGACGCGGACTCCGCCTCCTACACCCAGAGCCTCGGTTGCTGGCACGGCTTCATCGGCCAGCAGAAGATGATCTCGATCAAGAAGCATCACGGGAAGACGGCCAAGCGCTACCTCTACCTGTCCGGGTGGATGGTGGCCGCCCTCCGGTCCCAGCTCGGCCCGCTGCCAGACCAGTCGATGCACGAGAAGACGACGGTGCCGGAGCTGGTGGAGGAGCTGTACACCTTCCTCAAGCAGGCGGACGCCCGGGAGCTGAACCACCTGTTCCGGGCCCTGGACGAGGCCCGGGCCGCCGGCGATGCCGACGCCGAGCGGGCGGCGCTCACCGCCATCGACAACTTCGAGACCCACGTCGTGCCGATCATCGCCGACATCGATGCCGGATTCGGCAACGAGGAAGCGACCTACCTCCTGGCCAAGAAGATGATCGAGGCCGGGGCCTGCGCCATCCAGATCGAGAACCAGGTCTCCGACGCCAAGCAGTGCGGTCATCAGGACGGCAAGGTCACCGTCCCCCACGAGGACTTCCTGTCCAAGATCAACGCCGTGCGCTACGCCTTCCTCGAGCTCGGCATCCCCGAGGGCATCATCGTGGCCCGGACCGACTCCCTCGGCGCCGGTCTGACCCAGAAGATCCCGGTCTCGACCAGCCCCGGCGACCTGGCCTCCCAGTACACCGCCTTCGTCGACACCGAGGAGATCTCGCTCGACCAGGCCGGCGACGGCGAGGTGCTGCTGAAGCAGGACGGCAAGCTGGTCCGCCCGGTCCGCCTGCCGAACGGGCTCTACAAGTTCAAGGACAACACCGGTTTCGACCGGGTGGTGCTCGACTGCATCAC
>JBCCFN010000447.1:0-2715 GCA_039029715.1 Actinomycetota bacterium
CGCGAATGAGGATGTTAGAAATTTTTAGCGAGGACTTAATTTCGCGAAATTCGCGAATATTAATAATCCTCGCGAAAATTAATCCCCTTGAGGTACTCCCCAATTGAAAGCACCCCGACATCGACACCTACACCGTAAGGCCAGCATCGACCCGGTTCCGGATCGTGGGACCGGCAGCGGGTGCATGGCCAAGATGCGGTTCGCTTGTTACAACCTCGACCGCTGGTCAAGCGGGGTCAGGAGGCCAGGGTTGCAGCCGGTTGACGTCGGGTTACGGTTTCCCGACCTTCCCGGGGCGGGCCGTCCGCCACGGATCGGGACCCGCCGACGGCTTGGGTGAATCGACCTGCGTCGACCGGTCGGGGCAGGGCCGTTGGCATCAGGCCCGACTCACGATCTCTACCTACCCTCGGGCCACATGCTTCGCCGCTCCACCACCATCATCGCCGCGGTCGTGACCCTGACGACCGTCGTGATCGCCACCAAACCGGCCCAGGCCCAAGCTGCGGATCCGACGCTTGCCGGCCACATCGAGGTCACCGCCGGGGTCGGTGACCCGGATCCGAATGCCGTGGTCCAGACCCTGGCCGCAGACGCCGCGGTATGGGACATCGAGGTCATCGGCAACACCGTCTATGTCGGCGGGACGTTCACCACCATCACCGAGAAGTACGACAAGGCCCGGCACCAGCGGAACTACCTGGCGGCGTTCGACGGGACCACCGGCGAGTGGATCGACCAGTGGCTGCCAACGCTCGACGGCCCGGTGTACAGCCTCGACAGCACCCCGGACGGCGACCTGATCGTCGGCGGTGAGTTCACCGTGGTCAACGGTCGCAGCGACCGGGCCGGGCTGGTGGCCCTCGACGCGGTCACCGGCGAGGTCGTCGGTGGTTTCGTCACACACGTGGAGCGCCGGTGGACCGACGCGCCGATGGTGGTCCGGGACCTGTTCAGCGTCGAGGGCCGGCTCTACGTCGCCGGCAACTTCAACCACGTCAACGGCACCAGGGTGTACAAGGCGGTCCGGGTCGACCGGGCCACCGGCCAGCTCGACCGCTCCTTCATCCCGGCGGTGACCGGAAATTCGGTCTACGCCATCGCCGAGTCCCCGGACGGGCAGCGGGTCCACCTCGGCGGTGCCTTCTCCGCCGTCGGCGCCCAGCCCGGCACCGCCATCCTGGCCACCGTCGGAGCGGCAGACGGCGCCCTGACCCCCGGGTGGAGCTGGGACTTCCAGACCTTCTGCTGCAAGGCGCCGAAAGTCCTGGCCATGGACATCGCCGGCGACAACCTCTTCGTCGGCGGTTCGAACGACTTCTGGGCCATGGTGTCGTCGGCGACCGGGGAGACCCGGCGCCTGCAGCCCCAGAGCCAGGTGCAGGACATCCAGGTGATCGAGGTGCTCGGCGACCGGGTCTACATCGGCTGTCACTGCTCGAAGCGGGGCGACTGGATGGACGTGGTCGATGCCGCAACCGGGGCCGACCTCGAGAGCTTCTCCAGCACCTGGGGTGGGAGCGACGGCGGGTGGGCGGCTGACATCGCACCCGACGGTTGTCTCTGGAGCGGCGGGGCCTTCGACTCCGGGCTGCGATCGGACGGGGTGCGGGTGTTCGCCGGCAACCTGATCCGGACCTGCCCGGTCTCCGGCCCGATCGATCACGGGATCCCGGCCATCACCCCTCCCGGGCCGCCGGCCAGCTTCGAGTGTGTGGTCGAGCCGGGGGCCCGTGGCGTGACGATCTCCTGGACCGACATCGGCGCCCGGGGCTACGACGTCATCGAGGACGGCGGGGCCAAGCGCTGGGTCCGGACCACCGAAGCCATCGACCCGACCCCCGGCACCTCCTATCGGGTCACCGCCTGGGGCAACGGCCAGAGCGGTCGGACGGTGACCTGCGACAACCCGGCGCCGGGCGGGGGCGGCGGCTTCACCTGCGTGGTCGAGGACGGGCCTGGCCCGACCGTGCAGATCAGCTGGACCGACCTCGGGGCCCGGGGCTACGACGTCATCGAGGACGAGGGAACCAAGCGCTGGACCACCAGCGCCACCGTCATCGACGCCACCCCCGGCACCAGCTACCGCATCGTGGCCTGGGGCAACGGGGTGTCCGGTGAGACCAGCGACGTCTGCACAAACCCGGCACCCGGGGGCCGGTTCGTCTTCGAGTGCACCCTCACGCCCCAGGCCGACGGCTCGGTCGTCGTGTCCTGGAGCGACCTGGGAGCCCGGGGCTACGACGTGATCGAGGACCAGGATCCGAAGCGGTGGACCAGGAGCACCGAGCTGGTCGACACCACGCCGGGGTCGACCTACCGGGTCGTGGCCTGGGGCAACGGATTCGCCGGCGAGGAGACAAGCTGCGGAGCCGTCCCGATCAACTGATCGAACGGCAACGGACGCGCATCGGCCGGACCCTCACGGGTCCGGCCGATTGCATTCACCCGTTGTGGCGGTGCCGACCGGAGGTCAGGCGCCAGCCTCGGTCAGGGCCCGCTTGACCAGCACCTGGGCCAGGTGGGTCCGGTAGGCGGCGTCGCCGTTGAGGTCCTCCGGCGGCGTGGTGCCCTCGGCCGCCACCGCGTGCGCTCCCCCCGTTTCAGGCACGGGAGGCGCTGTTGTTCGCTGTCGAGCAGCTGCGCTACTTCCTTCCGAGGGTCCGAGAACAAGGGCGCGAACGTTGCCCCGAGGTCGCACAGTGGACCGAGCGC
>JBCCFN010000448.1:0-2709 GCA_039029715.1 Actinomycetota bacterium
AACTCCACCCGCCAGGCCGAGTTCCTCTACGACAACCTGATGATCCACGCCACCGTCATCGAGGCGGCGAGGCGGGCCGACGTGACCAAGCTGCTCTACCTCGGCAGCGCCTGCGTCTATCCCCGCCTCAGCCCCCAGCCGATTCCGGAGTCGGCGCTGCTGACCGGGCCGCTCGAGCCGACGAACGAGGGCTACGCCCTGGCCAAGATCGCCGGGATGCGGCTGTGCCAGTTCTATCGCCAGCAGTACGGGTGCAACTTCATCACCGCCATGCCGACCAATCTGTACGGGCCCGGCGACAACTTCGACCTCCGGTCGAGCCATGTCATCCCGGCCCTGATCCGGAAGTTCGACGAGGCCCGCCGCCGAGGCGAGGCCGGGGTGGAGATCTGGGGGACCGGGGCCGCCCGGCGGGAGTTCCTCCACGTCGACGACCTGGCGGATGCCTGCGTCTTCCTGATGGACCACTACGAGGACGAGCCTCACATCAACATCGGGACCGGCATCGACCACTCGATCGCCGAACTGGCGACGATGATCCGCGATGTCGCCCACCCCGGCGCCGATCTGATCTTCGACCCCTCGAAGCCGGACGGGATGCCCCGCCGGGTCCTGGACGTGTCGAAGCTGACCGGGCTCGGCTGGCAGGCCTCGATCGCCCTGGCCGACGGCATCGCCGCCACCCACCGCTGGTATGCCGACGCAGTCAACCCGTCCCCGGACCGAAACGAGGTGCCGACCCCATGACCAGAACCCTTGGACCGGCAAGGGCCGGCGCCCGGCTGGCCCGTGCCATTCGACGGCCCAGTCCGTCGACCCAGACCGTGCCGGACGCGGCCACGATGGTCGAGCGTCATCCGATCCGGCCCAACACGGTGGCGTTCGTCCCGCCCCGATTCGGGCCGGGGGTGATCGGTGGCGCCGAGGCGGTGTTGGCCGAAGCCGCAACCGGCCTGGCCGCCCGAGGGCATCACGTCGAGATCCTGACCACCTGCGCCCGGGACCACTACACCTGGGCCAATGAGTTCCCGGCCGGCGTTGTCGAGGTTCCGGCCACCGACGATCCGGCCGGGCCCGGTGTCGTCGTCCGTCGGTTCCCGGTCGAGCTGGACACCCCGGGGGTGGTTCGGGACCGGGTGGGGGATCGGATCCTTGGCTGGCAGGAGATCTCGATCCAGGAGCAGCAGCAGTGGATCAATGACAGCCTCCGCTGCAGTGGGCTGTGGGACCACGTCTTCGACCACGGCGACCGCTATCGGGCTCTGATCTTCGCCCCCTACATGTTCTGGACAACGTTTGCCGTCAGCCAGATCCACCCCGATCGGTCGATCATCATGCCCTGTCTCCACGACGAGCCCCCGGCCCATCTGGAGATCTTCCGGTCGATGATCGAGGGCGTCCACGGGGTCTGGTTCCTGACCGACCCGGAACGGGACCTCGGCGATCGGCTCTATCGCCTGCCGGCCCGGAGCGAGATCGTCGGTGCCTCGGTCGAGCAGCCGGAAAGCTATTCGCCAGGGGAGTTCCGGACCGAGTTCCAGATCGACGGGCCATATGTGTACTACGGCGGTCGTCGGGAGTGGGGCAAGGGGTGGGACGACCTGCTGACCGGGTTCGCCCGGTACCTCCGGGGGCGGGGCGATCGTCCGGCGGTCAAGCTGGTCACGTCCGGGGTCGGCGCAGTCGAGCGTCCACCCGGGACCGAGCATCACATCATCGACGTCGGCATGCTCAGCGATCGACAGCGGGACAATGCCATGGCCGGCGCATCGGCCTACCTCCAGCCGAGTGCCTGGGAGTCGTTCTCCAGAACCGTGCTCGAGGCGCTGCTGGCGTCGACCCCGGTCATCGCCAACCGGGCAAGCGACGTGGTCCGCTGGCATCTCGCGAACTCGGGCGGAGGGATCAGCTACGACGGGGAGGCCGAGCTGGTCCAGTGCCTCGACTTCGTGACCGATGAGCCGGACGCGGCCGAGGCGCTGGCCAGGAACGGCCGGGCCTACGTGGCCGATCGATACCGGCTGGACCGGGTACTCGACCGGATGGAGTCGTCGCTCGACGCCTGGCTCCCGCTGCCGACACTGGGACACACCGAGGGAGGCGCCACCTCATGACCACCCTGCTCGTCACCCCGTTCGCTCCCTATCGGGACGGGATCGCGGCCTATGCGACCCAGGAACTCCGCCGGCTCCGGGACCGGGGAGAGTCGGTCGAGGTCCTCTCGCCCCACCCCTCGGCCGCCCGCTGGCATCTCCCGCTCGGGGGGCCACGGGGTATGGCGATGCTGACCGCCATGGCCGGCGACTACGACCGGGTCATCATCCAGTTCGCTCCGGAGATGCTGTTCGGCCGATGCCGCTCGGCCACGCAGCGAACCGCAGTCTGGGCCGGGCTGGCGGCGCTGGCCCGGCGGGCGCCGCTCGACATCCGGCTCCACGAGGTCGAGTACGGGCCGCTCCACCAGAACCCGCTGGAACGCCGAGCGGCGGCGCTGGCCCTCGGCCAGGCCGATCGGGTCACGGTCCACACCGAGGCCGAGCGTGACGCCCTCAACGAGCTGGTCGACCTCGGTCGCCGGGTCGAGATCGTTGCCCATGGCCGGGACTTCCTGCCGGCCGTCGTCCGGAGCCGGTCCGAGGCCAGGGCCGAGCTCGGGCTGGCGGAGGAGCGGTTCGAGTTCCTGGCCATCGGCTTTCTCCAGCACCACAA
>JBCCFN010000449.1:0-2703 GCA_039029715.1 Actinomycetota bacterium
CCAACACCGCAACCAGCTGCTCCGGCACCCCCTGGTGCCGGAGGTTCGGGGCCGCCTCGTTCACGATCCGGTTGAACATCGGGATCATGGACTCGTCGGTGTCCCGAACGAAGGCCGGTCGACCGCTGGCCAATTCGAACAGGGTCGACGCCAGCGAGTACACATCCGACCGCTCGTCCGGCTTGTCTCCGGCGATGACCTCCGGCGGGGCGTGGGCCACGCTGGCGGTGATGACCGCGCTCTTGGTCTCCGGGCTGCCGTCGAGGCGGGCGATGCCGAAGTCACCGAGTCTGGCCCGACCGAGCGAGTCCATCATCACGTTGCCCGGCTTCACGTCCCGGTGGAGTACCCCGGCCCGGTGGGCCGTCTCGAGCGCAGCGCACAGCTCGACCCCGATCCGGAGCACCTCCTCGGCCGGGACCGGGCCGGACGACACCAGCCGTTCGGCAAGCGACCCGCCAGGCAGATACTCCATCACCAGGTAGGGCGCGCCACCGTCGGTCACCCCGCTGCGGAAGATGGTGATGATGTTCGGGTGGCTGGACAGCGTGCCCATCGCCCGACGCTCTCGCTCGAACCGCAGCTTCGCCCGTTCGTCGAGCTGGCCGGACAGGATCTTGACCGCCACGTCACGTCCGAGGTCGGTTTCGCTCGCTCGATAGACCACGCCGAAGCCGCCCCGACCGATCTCCGTGCCGCCGACGATGCCGGGGATTGCTACGTTGGCGTCGTCCACTCCGTCCCCTCCGCCGACCTCGACCGGATTCCATGTTATCGATGATCACCAAGCCGGACCTAGGCGATCGCCAGGTGATCGGTCTCACCATAATCCGGCAACCGACGATCACCCCGGCGGCCCCCGGCGGGCATGCCGGGGGCCCGTCGACGGTTGTCCTGCCATGACCGAACCGGAGCAGGAGCGGGAGCAGCGGCGGCAGCTGACCATCCTGGCCATCGCGCTCGTGTTGGCGATGTGCACCTGGTTCTCGACCGCCGCAGTGCTCGGGCAGCTCCGGGAGACCTGGGACCTCAGCCGGACCGCCGGGGCGTGGCTGACGATCATGGTCCAGATCGGCTTCGTGGCCGGTGCAGCCGTCTCGTCTGTCACCAACCTGGCCGATCGGATCCCGCCTCGGCGGCTGATGCTCTACGGGACGATGGGGGCGGCGGCGGCGAACCTGGCGGTCGTGGTCGGCTCCGGCTACGCCGTGGCCCTGCCGGCCCGTTTCCTGACCGGGTGTTTCCTGGCCGCCGTCTACCCGCCGTCGCTGAAGGCGATGTCCAGCTGGTACCGGGAGGGCCGGGGGTTCGCCTTGGGGGTCATGATCGGGGCGTTGACGTTGGGGTCGGCCGTCCCCCATCTGATCAATGCGCTCGGTGGGCTCGACTGGACCGTGACCCTGGTCGCCGCGTCGGCGTTGACGGTCGGCGGTGGGCTGATCGCCGAGTTCGCCGCCGATGACGGCCCGTACGTGACCAGGGCCGCGGCGTTCGATCCCCGCCAGCTCCGGGCGATCACCAGGAATCCCCGCTTCGCCCTGGCCAGCGCCGGCTACTTCGGGCACATGTGGGAGCTCTATGCCATGTGGGCGTGGATCGCCGCGTTCTACACCGACGTGTTCACCGTCAGGACCACCGGTGGGGACCCTGCCCGCCTCGCCGGGTTCGCGGCCTTCGCCGTGATCGGGATCGGTGCCGTCGGGTCGGCCTACGCCGGCAGGCTCAGCGATCGCTCGACCCGGGCCGAGGCGGCGGCGGTCGCCCTGCGGTGGTCGGCCGCCCTGTCGCTGGTCGTCGGGTTCCTCGAGGGGGCGCCGTTGGTCATCGTGCTCGGTGCCGGGCTGGTCTGGGGATTCTGGGTCGTCGCCGACAGCGCCCAGTTCTCGACCGTGGTCACCGAGGTGACCGACCCGGACTACATCGGCACGGCCCTGACGGTCCAGCTGGCCATCGGCTTCGTTCTGACCGTGTTCACCATCTTCCTGGTCCCGGTGATCCGGGACGCCGCCGGCTGGGGATGGGCGTTTCTGCTGTTGGCCCCCGGGCCGGCACTGGGCGGATGGGCCATGCGCAAGTTGCGGGACCTCCCGGCCCCGCAACCGCCGAAGGCCCAGACCCAGACCAAACCGGAGGTCTTCGTCAGCCCGTTCTTCTGATCGGGCGGCCGGTCGATCAGGCGGACCTGGGCTCCGCCCGCACGGTCACCGACAGGCCGGCGTCGTTTCGGACATCGATCAGGTCGTTCGAGATCTGGGGTGGGATCAGGTTGATGACCTGGCTGCTCTCGTCGAGCGTCTCGAACTCCAGGGTCAGCTCACCGTCGTCGTCCTGGGCCACGATCAACCGTGCGGCGCCGGGGGCCCGGGAGGCCAACGCCAGCAGCTCCTGGGCCACCCGAACCACGATCAGCCGGCGGGACGGGGACTCGATCATGTCCGCGTTCCAGTCGACCGAGATCATCGCTCCGACGTCCTCCCGCAGCGCCGAGGCCTCGATCTCGACCGCGGTCCGCACCGGATCGACGGTCGTCTCGAACGGGCTTGCGTCGTCGACCGGGTTGATGGCCACGCTGTTTCGCCACGCCCGCTCGCTCCTTGCGACCTCCAGATCCCACAGCATCTCGGCGTTGGAATCCTCGGTCGAGAGCTCGCCCACGACCACGCCGGGGCGGGCCGCCAGGGTCACGATCCGCTCCTCGGCGGC
>JBCCFN010000450.1:0-2651 GCA_039029715.1 Actinomycetota bacterium
ATCACATTCCCCCTTCTACCTTGGTTCCGGCTGGATCAGCCGGCCGGGTTGACCTGGCACGGACCGTCGCTTGCCGGATCCGGGGCCCAGCAGGGGGCGCCAGTCTCGTCCATCAGCGACTGGAGGGCGTTGCCCTCCTCGTCGAGGACGGTTGCGATGTCCTCGCCGTTCAGCACGACCCGGTCGAAGGCGTTGCGGAAGATCTGGTTGATCTCGCCGCCACGCTCACCGAGGCCGACCGGCAGCAGGGCCGGGATGGCGTCAGGCGAGTTGGCCAGCTTGTTGACCGCATCGGCCTCGATCTGGACACCGGCGGGCAGGTTCGAGGTGTCGACACCGTCGACGACCGGGAAGAACGCCAGCTCGGACAGCACCTGGGCCTGGACCTCGGGCCGGGTCAGGTACTCGATCACCGCAACGCCGGCCTCCGGATTCGGGGCGTCGGCGGGGACGCCGAGACCGAGGATGACCGGCATGAAACCACGACCGGCCGGGCCGGACGGGGTCGGGAAGCCGACGAAGGTCTCCGGCTCGGTGCTGAAGGCGTCGATCAGGCGGGCGACATGGTCGAAGGCGACCCACACCTCACCGGACAGCAGCGGCTCCTGCATGAACTCGTAGTTGATCGACTCCGGGTTCATGGTCGGCCACAGGTCGTCACGGGCGAAGGTGAGCATGTCGACCGCAGCGGCGCTGCGGAACTCGCTGACCATGCCGCCGGTGTATGACGGCCACATGTAGCCCTCGAGGAAGCGGTGGAACAGGCCGGCGACCGGGAGGCCGCACTTGTTCTCGCCCTCGCCGTCGGCGATGGCCTGGCACCACTCGGCGAGCTGTGGCCAGGTCAGGTTGTCGATGTCTGCGCCGTCCGGCAGATAGGCCAGGGCCTCGTTGTTGGCGGCCATGATGTAGGTGGCCTGGGCCCAGGGGACGTAGTGCAGGAAGTCGTCGGTGCCGAGCAGGCCGGACTGGACGAACGAGTCGGCGAAGGCACGGTCGGCACTCAGGTCGTCGAGCACGTCGATCATGTTGGTGACCTTGTCCTCCCTGGCCAGTGCCGGGAAGGCGCCGTGCAGGCCGCCGACGACGTCGATCGAGCCGGACCCGGCCAGGATCTGGTCGATCGTCGGACCCTCGTCGGCCATCGTGGCCTGGAAGCCACCCTCGGCCAGGATGTCCTGGAACTTCTCCCGCTCTTCGACGGGGCCGAACTGGAGGCTCACGAACTGGGCGTCGCCGGCGGCGACCTCCTCCATCGCTTCCTCTTCTTCCATGGCCTCTTCGTCTTCGGCGGCCTCTTCTTCGGCCTCCTCGACGACGGAAGTCTCTGTGGTTTCTTCGGACCCGGTCGATGCGGCGTCGTCGCCGTCATCGTCGGAGCCGCAGGCGGCGGCGATGATCGCCAGTGCTGCCAGCAGCGAAAGCAGCTTTGCCCAGCTGCGGCCGTCGCCGCGCCTGGACCGGTCTCGATGGGTCATGGTGATTCCCCTCCCCGGGGCGCTCGGAGCGGACTCCGAATATGGTCATGGTCAATCTCCGAAACGTTTCGGAGAATGGTCCGAGAAACTACTGACGGCCGGTCGATCTGTCAACTGGAGCCGGCTGATTCACCTCGGGTGGCGACCGATGGCCAGTCAGCGGCCCGCTGGCAGCGGCCGCAGCACGATGCCAAGCTTCGGGCATGACGGAGCATGTCTGGCAGCCGGAGATCGAGGCGATCGAGGAGCGACGGCGAGCCGCGGCCGAGATGGGTGGAGCAGAGCGAGTGGCCCGCCAGCACGAGTTCGGGAAGCTGACGATCCGTGAACGGTTCGACACCTTCGCCGACCGGGGCACCTTCGCCGAGGTCGGGGTGGCGGCCGGGGCGGCCGAGTACGACACGGACGGCAACCTGGTGGGATTCATGCCGTCCAACTTCCTGGTCGGGACCGCCGAGGTCGACGGTCGACCGGTCGTGCTCTCCGGCGACGACTTCACGGTCCGGGGCGGATCATCGGAGCTCAGCATCCCGGCGAAACGGGACTTCAGCGAGGGGATGGCGCTTGAACTCGGCCTACCCCACATCCGCCTGGTCGACGGGATGGGTGGCGGCGGCTCGGTCCGGTCGATGGAGAAGGCCGGCAAGCCGCTCATTCCAGAGGTCAAGGGGTTCGACCTGGTGGCCGCCCACCTGGCGACGGCCCCGTCCGTCTCGTTGGCCCTCGGCTCGGTGGCCGGCATCGGGGCGGCCCGGGTGGCGCTGAGCCACTACTCGGTCATCGTCGCAGACACCGCCCAGATGATGATCGCCGGACCGGCCCTGGTCGAGCAGGCCGGCCAACCGGAGGTGACCAAGGAGGATCTCGGGCACGCCAGGGTCCACACCTCGAACGGGGCGATCGACGACCTGGCGGCGTCGGAGGCCGAGGCGTTCGCCATGGCCAAGCGGTTCCTGTCCTACCTCCCTCGGAACATCCACCACTCGCCGCCCCGGGTCGAGAGCGACGACCCGGTCGACCGGCGGGACGACGGCCTTGCATCGCTGGTCTGACTTCAGATATGGATAACACTGCGACTGCTCCGTCGAAAGAAGGGACTGGGATCTCTATTCACGGCTCACAGAGCTTTGTGGGACGTGTAGACACCCCTCATACTGAGAGGCTAAGGAATTC
>JBCCFN010000451.1:0-2613 GCA_039029715.1 Actinomycetota bacterium
GGGCGGCGGCGATCACGACCGCAGCGAGACCGAGGAGGAGCGGGCCTCGTCCCCGGCCTCCCGACTCCTGGTCCGGCGGGGGATCCGACGCCACGTTCGGCCCGTCGAGCGGGTCCGGCTCGATCTCGTACGGCAGGCCGCCGGTGCTCTCAACATCAACGTTTGCCATGATCCAACCTGCGTGTGGCCTGATCGTCGAGCATAGTCGGGGTCATGGGGAAACCATCGTCGACCCCGGCCGCTCAGGTCGGGTCGTTCTGGTCGACCAGGTCGTCGGTCAACTCGGCCAGATCGACGACGTCGTCATCCAGCACGTCGTCGGCCTGTCCAAGCTCGGCGACCAGCGCCTGGGCGTCGATGTGGTCGAGTTCCAGGGTGACAGCGGCGCTCATCGGATCGAACTCCTCGACCAGCTCGGCCTCGATCTCCTCGGCGTCGACCTCGCTCATGTCGCCGAGTCGGTCGAGCGGTTCGACCGCTTCGTGCGGCCCGTCGACCTGGTCCGGGCCGCCGCCGGCGTCTGCCTCGGCGCCCGGATGGTCGCCGTTTGGTGCCGCCGTTGCCAGCCCGTTGCCGGCGGTCGCCGGATCCACCACCGGTTCGGTGTTGGCCACGACCTGTTCGGCGACCGGTTGGTCCGGCGGCGCCGTCTCGGCGGTTCCGTTCGACTGTTCGCCGTCCACAGGAACGCCGAAGATCTCACCGGCCGGCGGTTCACCGAGGTCTGCCTGCTCCGGCGGCTCGGTCACCCGCTCGACCAGGGTCCCGTCCAGGGGGTCCCCGGCCGGTGGGGTCTCCACCTCTGTCATCGGGACCAGCGAGTTGCCGTCGCTCTCGGTGTAGGCGTCGACCATCTCGGCCGCCGACGGAGGCTCCGCCGTATCCACGCCGACGGTCGCTGACGGCGGGGCGGGGACCTGCGCACTGAAGGGGCCGATGGCCGGGGTCGTGCGGGCCCATGGCCGGTTCCGACGCTCCGGATCCTGGTAGTAGCGTCGAACGACGTCCTTGGTCTTCGGGACGCCGATCAATACCAGGCCGACGACGTTGGCGTCGATCTGCTCGAGCTCGGTGAGGGTGTCCCGAAGGCGATCTCGGGCCGTGCGGCCGGCCATCACGGTGACGATGACCGCATCGACGTGGCGGCCGAGCGTGTGGGTCTCGGGAATGGCAAGCAGCGGCGGCGCATCGATGATGACCAGGTCGGCCTGCGTGCTCATCCAGGTAACGGTCTTGAGGAAGCGAGGGGTGGCGACGAAGGCAGCCGGGCTTGCCGGCACCGAGCCGGAGGGGACGACGACAAGGTCCCTGGTGGTCTCGCCCGGGATCTCCTTGGCGACCCGGGAGGCCTCGACATCTCGGCGGACCAGGTCGGCAAGGCCTGGCTCCCGCTCGATGCCGAAAATCTGGTGGATCACCCCGTCCCGGAAGTCGATGTCGGCCAGCACCGTCCTGGTCCCGACCGACGAGAGGGCGAGCGCCAGGTTGGTTGCCACGGTCGACCGGCCCTCGCCGCCGTCCGGCGACGTCACCATGACAGACGTCGACTCCCGGTCGAGCAGCTCGAACTCCAGCGCGGACCGGACCTTGTGGAAGGCGTCGGCATGAATGCCTTCGGGGTCGGTCAGGGTGGCCAGACCGATCGACGGCCGTTCGGCCCTGGCCGTGGTGGGAACGGCGGCCAGGATCGGCAGATCGGTCAGCTCCTGGAGATCCTCGAGCGTTCTGATCGAGTCGTCCCTGGCCTCGGCCAGCACTGCGAGCCCGATCCCGATGATGAGACCGGCGATGACGGCGATCACCAGGATCCGAGACAGCGGGGTGTTCGCCGGTCCATCCGGTGGCTGGGCCGGCTCGGTCAGGCGGTTCTGGCCGGCCGCCACCAGCTCGGCCTGGAGGCGGAGCGCCGCCAGGTCGTCAACCGTTGTCTGGGCCTCGGCGGTGTTGAGGTCTAGGTCGAAGCGGAGCTCATCAGCCAGCAGGTCATAGTCCTGCTGGAGCCGGGCCGCGGCGGCTGCATTCGTGGTCGAGCGGATCTGGCGCCGCAGGGTCTCGAGCGGCGCTCGGAGTTCGTCCTGGGCGGTCCGCAGGTCGGCCAAGCGGGTCTCCAGGCCGTTGATCGCCGTCTCGATACTGGCCAACTCCCGGTCCTGCTTGACCTGCAGATAGCTCTCGGCCCAGACGTTTGCGGCCTCGACCGCACTGTCTGCCGAGCCGGTGCGGGCCCGGAACTCGAGGATGTCGGTCTCGGTCTCGGGGGTGACCGTCATGTCTGGAACGGTGCCGAGGCGGGACTCGACCAACGCCTCGACCTCCGGTCCGAGGGCAAGCGAGATGTCGTTCTCCAGCTCACGACCGAGGAACGCCGGGTTCTGGGACCCCGGCTCGAGGGTTCTGGTCGATGCGTCCTCGGCAAGCAGCACCCGGGCCGTTGCCTCGTAGGCCGGATCCTGGCGCTGGGTGTACCAGGTGGCGGCCAGCACCACAGGAGAACTTCAGGTGGAAAGTGTGCCTCAAATACCACATGCAATCACATTACTCCCAAGACCGAGCAAAATTGACGTGTCAAGCCTGTAACAAAATCTTCCCCAACTCGACCAGACTGGCCAATCA
>JBCCFN010000452.1:0-2566 GCA_039029715.1 Actinomycetota bacterium
CGGCGACTTCGACGGCGACCGGTTCGAACCGGCGCGCGAGCCTCGCCTGGTCGACGAGGGCGTGGCCCTGTATGCCGCCATGGCCTGGGACCTCGGCCCGGACGAGGGGCCGGTCCTGACCGGGTGGCTCGACGACGGGCCGGTCCGGTCGGCGACGCCCAGACCGTGGCGAGGCCGGCTGTGCGTCCCCCGGCGGCTCCGGCTCCGACCGAACGGCGACGCAGTCGACCTGGTGCAGACCCCGGTCCTCCCTGCGGATCGCCTCGGCGTTGCGACGCCGATCGCCGGTGCGGCCACCGTCGAGGCCGCCAGCTTCGTCCTCCGGGCCGCCGGATCAGGGTCGGTCCGGATCGATGACGAAGCGACCGGGCGGCGCCTGGTCGACATCGCCGGGGATGATCTTGACCTGACCGTCATCGTCGATCAGGGCTGTGTTGAGACGTTCGCCGGATGCTCGGTGACATCCACCGTGCTCGACCTCGAACCCGGGTCGGTGGTGGTCCGCGTCGGCGGCGACGTCGAGGCCACGCTGCGCTCGGCCAGCCCCATGCCGAACCCGCAGCCCGACGGGCGAGCGGCCACCGCACCGTGAGCGGCTTCCGGGTTCTGATCGACCCCCACTTCCGGACGATGGACGAGATCTTCGATCCATCGGACCTCGCAAGGTTGAGGCGCTTCGCAACCGTCGTGTGGGGCCGGGACGAGCCGATGCCGGCCGACCGGTTCGGCGAGGCGGTCGACACCGTCGACGCGGTCGTGTTCGGTGGGTGGCGCCACGGATCGTCGTGGCTGGAAGGGTCTTCGCCGCCCCGCACCCTGCTGGAGGTCGCCGGCGGCCACGAGCATCGCCAGCTCGACTATGACCGGGCCCTCGCAGCCGGGATCGCGATCGGCAGCTGCGCCCCGGCCTTCGGTGCTGTGGTCGCGGAACACGGTCTGGCGCTTGCCCTGGCCTGTCGTCGAGGCCTGGTCCAGGCCGACCGCCGGATGCGGCAGGGCGACGAGCGTTGGCTCCACGAAGGGAACGCCGGCAACGGCACCCTGCTCGGTGCCAGGGTCGGGTTCGTCGGCTGCGGCGGGATCTCGGTCCACCTGCAGGCGATGCTCGCTCCCTTCGCGGTCGAGCTCCTCGGCTACGACCCACCGATGCCGGTGAGCGTGCTAGAGGGTCGGGGCATCAGACCGGCTTCGCTGGATGAGATCTTCGCCTCCGCCGATGTGGTGTTCGTCCTGGCCGCGCCGACCCCGGAGAACACCGGTCTGGTCGACGATCGGCTGCTGGCCGGCCTCGGCCCTCACCAGTCCGTGATCGTGTTGAGCCGAGCCTCGCTGGTCGACTTCGATGCCCTGGTTGCCCGCTCGGCCGAGCGAGGCTTCCGGTTCGGGACCGACGTCTTTCCCACCGAGCCGGCACCGAAGGACGACCCGATCCGCAGCGCAGACCACGGCGTGCTCAGCCCCCATCTCGCCGGGGCACTCCCGGCCGCTCTCCGGGGGATCGGCCGGCTGGTCGTCGACGACCTGGAGGCGATCGCCGCCGGCCTGGCGCCGCAGGGGATGCAGTATCTCAGTGCGGCCAACGCCGCCGGGCTCCGCCAGACCCCCTGACCGGCCGCGAGCGACACCGGTCGAAGTGGCTCATATGGCGTTGGGTCTGGCACCAGGCGGCTACTATGGCTGGCTCGTGGTGCCGGAGTCGGTGCCCGTTGCAACCATCCACCGCGGGTCTGTTCCGCCGGGCGCCGTGACCCACTCCGGGTCTCGGACAACTCCCGGGGGCTGGTCGGTGTGGATGCCGAGCTACCAATCGAGGAAGGACTCAGCCGTCATGGCTAAGGAGAAGTTTGAGCGCACCAAGCCTCACGTGAATGTGGGGACGATGGGTCATATCGATCATGGGAAGACCACGCTGACTGCGGCGATCACGAAGGTGCTCGCTGATCGGGTGGACGGGAACAACGCAACGGCGTTCGAGAATATCGACAAGGCTCCTGAGGAGCGGGAGCGTGGGATCACGATCAACGTGTCCCATGTGGAGTACGAGACCGAGAATCGGCATTACGCCCATGTGGATATGCCGGGTCACGCGGATTACATCAAGAACATGATCACCGGCGCGGCTCAGGTCGACGGTGCGATCTTGGTCGTGTCGGCGGCTGATGGTCCGATGCCTCAGACTCGGGAGCACGTGCTGTTGGCTCGCCAGGTCGGTGTGCCTGCGATCGTGGTCGCCTTGAACAAGGCGGACATGGTTGATGATGAGGAGCTGTTGGAGCTGGTGGAGATGGAGGCTCGGGAGCTGCTGAACGAGTACGAGTTCCCTGGCGACGACTGCCCGGTGGTTCACGTGTCTGCGTTGAAGGCCCTGGAAGGTGACTCCGACGCTGGTGACAAGATCATCGAGCTGATGGAGGCGGTGGATACCTACATCCCGGAGCCGGAGCGTGATTTGGACAAGCCGTTCCTGATGCCGATCGAGGATGTGTTCTCGATCACGGGTCGTGGCACGGTGGTGACCGGCAAGGTCGAGCAGGGTGTGGTCCACACCGGCGACGAGATCGAGATC
>JBCCFN010000453.1:0-2540 GCA_039029715.1 Actinomycetota bacterium
AGACCGATGCCTGTTCTGACACCACTGGGTGGGCCGGTTTCGTGATGGGGGGGTGGGGCGGTTCGGTGACCTCGACCCGCTCGGCGCCCCGGGCCGCCCTCGGCCGGTCGGTCGCCACCACCACGGCCAGGACGTCACCCAGGTAGCTGGTCCGGCCGCCGACCGGGATCAGGACCGGCCAGTCCTTGTGGATCAGGCCGGACCGCAGCTCACCGGGGACGTCGGCTGCGGTGAACACCCGCTCGACCCCCGGCACGGCCTCGGCCGCGGTGGTATCGATGGCCAGGATGTCCGCCCGGGCGTGCTCGGTCAGGTGCAACACCCCATGGAGCAGCGCCCCGGCCAGGGTCGGATCGGGGAGCATGTCGTCGATGAAGGGCCGAGCCCCGATCGTCATCTCGATGCTCTCGTACTTGATGCCCCGGGAGCCGACCCCCTTCGGATCGACCGCGACCGGGGTCCGGCCGGCCGCCAGATCCTCGATGGCGTCGAGGATCTTGACGTAGCCGGTGCAGCGGCACAGGTGGGCGCCAAGCAGCCGGGCCGCCTCGTCCCGGGTCAGGTCCGACCCCTTCTTGTCCAACATGGCCTTGGTCCGCATGACGATGCCGGGGGTGCAGAACCCGCACTGGAGGGCACCTCGGGCCGCGAAATGGGCGGCGATCAGGACCGCCTCGTCCAGGTCGACCCCTTCCAGGGTCTGGATCTCGGCCCCGTCGACCCGCTCCAGTGGGGTCTGGCACGAGACCCGGGCCTTGCCGTCGACCAGGACGGTGCAGCATCCGCACTGCCCGGACGGGGCGCAGCCGTCCTTCGGGGACATCAGGTGCAGCTCGTCCCGGAGGCCGGCCAGGAGGTGCTCGTGGTGCCCCCCGATCGTGACCGGTGTGCCGTTGAGGGCGAAGGAACAGTCGGTCGTTGGCGGTTGGGTGGTCTCGGTTCGTTCGACGATGTCGGTCATGGGGGCTCCGTCGTGAAGTCGGCGGTGTGGTGCTGACGGCCGGCGGGTCCCGGCGGCGGCTCGACCACCCCCTTCTGGGAGGTGATGCGCCGGTAGACCTCGGGCCGGCGATACCGGGCGAAGTCGAACAGCGTCTCCTTGTAGTGACGGCACCAGTCGAGGTCGCAGTCGGCGACGATCAGCTCGTCGCCGGTCCCGACCGCCTGGGCCACGATCTGTCCAGACGGGGCGATGATGGCCGACTGGGCCAGCGACTCGACCCCCTCCTCCGTCCCACCCTTGGCCACGCCGACCACCCAGGTGCCGTTCTGGTAGGCGCCGGCCTGCATGCAGAGGTGGTTGTGGAACCCCTGGAGTGCGTTCTGGCCCGGGTCCGGGGCGTAGTGGATCGGGGTGTTGTAGCCGATCAGGATCAGCTCGACCCCCTGCAGGCCCATCTCCCGGTAGGTCTCCGGCCAGCGGCGGTCGTTGCAGGTGGCCAGCCCGACCAGCCCGTCGAACGCCCGCCACACCCCGAAGCCCTCCGCCGGCTCTTCGAAGTAGCGCCGCTCCAGGTGCTGGAACGGGCGCCACGGTTCGTCTGCCTCGTGGCCGGGGATGTGGACCTTGCGGAACCGGGCAACGATCGAGCCGTCCCGCTCGACCAGCACCGTGGTGTTGTAGCGGTGCCCGTCCTCGGTCAACTCGGCGTAGCCGAGAGAGAAGCCGATGCCGTGGGCCTTCGCCGCGTCGAACAGCGGTTGGGTCGCCGCCGACGGCATCGACCGTTCGAAGTAGTGGTCGTGGCCGGCCGGATCCTCGGTGAACCATCGGGGGAAGAAGGTGGTCAATGCAAGCTCGGGGAAGGCGATCAGCCCGACCCCCTTGGCCGCGGCCTCGTCGACCAGGGCGATCAGCCGCTTGATGACCGCCTCCCGGGGCTCCTCCCTGGCGATCGGGCCCAGCTGGCCGGCACCGATCCGTAGCCGGCGAGCCTCGCCACCGGTCATCGTCCAGCCCCGCCGGTCATGGGGGCCGCCGATGGGCGGGGGTGACGGAGGGCCAACGGGGTCACGGGGTCAGAGTACCACGCTTTACAAACCGTAAAGTCGGGTCTCGGCGCCTGGTTCGGGGGCTTTTGATTACCTTTTGCTACGGCAATCTTTCGTCGGTGTCGTTGGTCGGTGTTCCTACTACCTGACCTTAGGCTCACCTTCATGTTCGCGCTTCGTCGGGTCTCCCTCGTCCGTTCTCGCCGCCGATCCGGTCTCGCCGCAGTCGCGGTGCTGGTTTCGATTGCACTGGCTGGGGCCGGCTGCAGCTCGTCGGACGACGCCGACGAGTCGACCGCCTCCGCCAGTGCGTCCGCAACGGCATCGGGCTCGGCCAGTGCCTCCGGGTCGGCGACGGCATCGGCCGCCGCCGAGGACGACGCAGCTGAGGACGCGGCCGAGACCGGCGCTGAGGACGACGCGGCCGAGGACGCCGCTGGCAGCGACGAGGCAGCCCCGACCGACGATCGGTTCCCGATCACGGTCACCGACGCCCTCGGCGAGGTCGAGATACCGGCCGCCCCGATGCGGGTGATCGCCCTCGATCT
>JBCCFN010000454.1:0-2513 GCA_039029715.1 Actinomycetota bacterium
CCTCGGTGAATCGGTAGCCGGCGGTCCGACCGTCGGCCTCGCCGGCCCGGTCGGCCATCTGGGCCAGCGACCGACCGATCGACGGTGCCAGCGGCCCGAACGAGACCGCGGTCAGGTCGCTCTGGAGCACGAACCGGTCCTGATCGTCGGCCAGGGCATCACCGGCCACTTCGGTCAGGGCTGTCTCGTCCTCGGCGACCAGGGCCCGAAGGATGGGGGAGGGGGCCGAGCCGGCGATGAGGCCGAGCAACTCCGCCTCCTCGATCGTCCAGTCGACCAGCACCTCGGCCGGCGGCTGCCCGGTGCCCCACAGGTTCGGTCCCTGCCAGACGATGGCCCCGGCCAACTGGTCCTGGTCGAAGGCCGCCCCGTCCGGGACCCGACAGACCGTGGCCAGCGCCACCGCACGGCCGGCGGCTGCTGCCGCCACCGGCTCAGCGTCACCGAGGGCGATCATCGAGGTGCCGTCACCGTCGAGTAGACCCCGGGACAGGAACCGGTCGGCGACCAGCCAGGCCCGAGCCAGGGCCAGGTACCGGCGGTGCCGCTGCATGCGCCACCATCGCCCGGCCAGCTCGGTGGCGGCCAGCCGGCCCTCGGTCACCGTGATCAGTCGGGCCAGTGCCAGCAGTTCGAACAGGCGGGCGGTTGCCAAGGGCTCGAGCCCACACCGCTTGGCCAGCCGCTTCAGCTCCCGGGGCCCGATCCCGCCGGCCTTGCGGACCGACACCTCACCGTTGCCGACCAGGCGAAGGATGCTCTCGGCCGCATCGAGGAAGAGGTTGGCCCGATCGGCGGCGTCCCCGGAGACCACGTCTGCAGAGAGGCCGTCGACGGCGTCGAGCTCGACCGGCCGGATCGCCGCACCGGGCGCCAGGCCGTCCGGCCGTCCCGCCATCACCAGCTCCCGGGGCAGTTCGGCGCCGGTCTCGGTCACCGGGGCCACCAGGCCGGCGCCGAGCAGCCAGGCCAGCGGGTCTGCCGGGTCGAGGGTCTTGTAGGGGAACCCGGTGGGCAGCGCAACGGCGGGGGAGCGGCGGTCGATCAGATCCTCGAGCAGCCGTCGAGCGTCGTCCGGGGCGTCCTCGAGGACGACGGCGAGGGCGATCGGGTCACTGAGGCGATGGGCCACCGCCCGAGCGGTCGCCGATCGGTGGTCGGTGCCGACCGCCCGCAGCCGGGCCGCCAGCCGGTCGAAGACGTCTGGCGCCAGCTGGTCGGCCAGTTCGACGAACGACGGGCCGAGCCCCAACGGTCGGTGCAGCAGATCGGCCAGCGCACCGACCGGGAACACCACCCCGTCCTCGACCACCACGACGGCCCGCCGTCGCAGCCGCTCGACCGCGTCGGCGATCCCGACCGGGTCCTCGGTCCCGAGCAGATCGTCCAGATCGGCGACCGTTGCCGGCGACTTGGCGACCAGCGCCTCGGCCACGACCAGCATGCCGACGTCTGCGGCCACCAGCGCCCGACCGAGCGACACCGCCGTCCCGGCCTTGCGGGCGACGGCGTCGAGCCCCCGATCGGAGGCGGCGAGCAGATCGGCCCGGTGCTGCATCAGCTCGGCCAGGTCGTCGGCCGACCAGGCGGCGAGGTGGTCGGAGAGCGTCATCGCTCCCATGTTGCCCGATCCGCCGCCGATGAGCACCGGACGCCCGTCACACTCGAAGCCCCGATCTCCATGCGGGGACCGGGGCTTCAGGGGAGAGTATTCGATTTCATTAGACCACCGAAGTGATCGGTGGGTTACATATTGGGTGGAATTGCCAGTGTTTTCTGGCCCGCTTTGATCAAAGACGCTCGATCAGCATGGCCATTCCCTGGCCACCACCGACGCACATGGTCTCCAGACCGATGGTCTTGTCCGCATCCTCGAGGCCATTGATCAGCGTGGTCATGATCCGGGCCCCGGTCATACCGAACGGATGGCCGATGGCGATCGCCCCGCCGTTGACATTGAGCTTGTCGTGATCGATGCCGAGGTGCTCGGCCGACGGCAGGACCTGGGCGGCGAATGCCTCGTTGATCTCGACGAGGTCGACGTCGTCCATGGTCATGCCGGCCCGGCCGAGGGCCTGGCGAACGGCCTCGATCGGGCCGAGGCCCATGATCTCCGGGTTCAGCCCGGTGACACCGGAGGCAATTATCCGGGCCAGCGGCTTGATGCCGAGCTCGTTGGCCCGGGTGTCGCTCATCACCACCACCGCAGCGGCCCCGTCGTTGAGGGGGCAGGCGTTGCCGGCGGTGACGGTCCCGTCCGGTCGGAAGACCGGCTTCAGTTGGCTGACGCCCTCCAGCGTGGTGCCGGCCCGGGGGCCGTCGTCTGCGGCGAGGGTCGACCCGTCAGACAGGGTGATCGGGGTGATGTCCTTCTCGAAGAAGCCCCGATTGATGGCGTCCTCGGCCCGGTTCTGGCTCCGGACGCCCCAAGCGTCCTGATCCTCGCGGCTGACGCCCTCGGACTGGGCGACGTTCTCGGCCGTCTGGCCCATGGCGATGTAGACGTCCGGCAG
>JBCCFN010000455.1:0-2508 GCA_039029715.1 Actinomycetota bacterium
CAACGTCGTCGTGGTCGTCGTCGGCACAACCGTCGTCGTGGTCGTCGGCACAACCGTCGTCGTGGTCGTCGTCGGCGCAACCGTCGTCGTGGTCGGCGCCATCGTCGTGGTGGTCGTCGTCGGCGCAACCGTCGTCGTGGTCGGCGCCATCGTCGTGGTGGTCGTCGTCGGTGGCGGCGGGGGCGGGGCGGTGGCTGCGGCGACGGCGAGCGCATCGATGCTCGGCCCGCCGATCCCGATCGTGGTGCCGTCCAGCCGTTGGGTCCAGCTGCAGGACACGACCGGCCAGTCACCGCCCGGATCGCATGCCAGGACGTCCGATCGCTGGCCGGTCGTCCCGGGCACCGAGTAGCCACCTGCGGTCGACAGCAGGATGTCGCCGTTCCGGTCGATGGCGGCGGCCGCCACGTCCTCGCCGGTCGCCCGCAGATCGAGGCGGGAACCGTCGAGCCCCATCGACAGCGTCCCACCATCGACGATCACCAGATCCTCATCGGCACCGGACAGCCCGACGCCGTTGAACGCCGACAGGGTGCTGATCACGATGGAACCCTGCTGATCGATGGTGACGGCGTCGACGTCTTCGCCGCTGGTCGTCAACCCGACCGTGGAGCCGTCAAAGGCCAATGTCATCACACCGGCGGTCTCTGGGCCCGTCGACGACGGGTCGAGCGAGATCACGTCCGAGTCGTCGACCACACCGACCCCGGCGAGCGTCGCCGGCGCCGCCAGCGAGAACAGCACGGTCCCGTCGTCGAGCAGGTGGAGCGCATCGAGATCGTTGGATGCCGCCACGCCCAGATCGGACAGGTCGAGATGGAGCGACCAGGTGTCGGTGCCGGGATCGAACTGCAGCACGTCCTCGTCCGCATAGCCGATCCCGTCGACGGTCCCATCCGTGGCCAGCGAGAGATAGTACGCATCGGCCTCTTCGTCACCAGCCGGCGCGGCCGCGGTGGCCATCGGCCCGAGGCCGACGGTGGCGATCGACATCGAAGCTCCCAGGGCCAGGAGGGCGAATCCCCGTCTGTTCCGCACAGCCCCAAGCCTGTTCATAACAACCATACGAAGGCACTGAGCAACCCCACCCAGCAGGGAAAACCCGATCCGATCTGCGTCTCGGCTTGCGCTGACCGGTTCAGATGAGGTCAACTTTGTGCACGCCGATCCGTCACCGAGGGTACGAACAGCGGTTCAAGGCCTCGACGACCGGCACCTGGTTTCCCGCCGGGCCTCGTCAGGGGGTCGAGGCCCGGCGGTTCACCAGGAACCCCGGACCCTCCTTCGGCGGATGCGCAGCAAGCGCCGCCTCGTCCGGTTCGGTCCCCCAGCCCGGCCCGTCCGGCACGACCAGATGACCGTCCTCGATCGTCGGGACGACGGTGAACAACTCATCGTCCCAGGGCAGCCGGTCGATGTCGGTCTCCATGATCCGCAGGTTCGGGACCGCGGCGGCGAAGTGGGCGCTCATCATCGTCGACAGGTGCCCATAGAAGTTGTGGGGCGCGACGTGGACCTCGTGGGCGTTGGCCGCCGCTGCGATCTTCATCGACTGCCAGGTCCCGTTCCAGACCGTGTCGACGATGGCCACATCGACCGCCTGCTCCCGCAGGTATGGCACGAATCGGGGCAGACCGATCAGCGTCTCGAGTGAGGCGATCTGGGTCCTGGCCCGGTCCCGGATCAGCCGGAGCGCCTCCGGGCTGTCGTTGTCGTACTCCAGCCAGAACAGATCGAAGTCCTCGAGCATCCGGAGGATCTCCAGCACCCCGGCGGTCCGCAGGTTGAAGTTGAGGTCGAGCAGGATGCCGACGCCGCCCCCGGCCCCGTCCCGGAACGCGGCCAGCACATCGTGGATCCCCTGCAGGACGAGCGGTTCGGCGTTGAGCTCCGGATGCCACGGTCGACCGAACCCTGGAGCCCAGGACCGGAGGGCCCCGTCCCACATGGTGAAAATGTTGGTCTTGAGTGCGGTGAAGCCCCGATCCCGGACCTCCTCGCCAAGGGCCCGGACCCCCGCCAGATCGGTGATGCGGTTGCCGTAGAACTGGTGGTAGGCGATCCGCCAGGTTCCGCAGTGGGACCAGTAGACCCGAATCCGGTCCCGGACCCGACCGCCGAGCAGCGTCGACACCGGCACCCCGAGGGCCTTGGCCTTGGCGTCGAGCAGTGCGTTCTCGATCGCCCCGAGGGCCTGCCCGACCACCCCGCCGGCACCCGGCCTGGTGGCGGCGAACAACTCGGTGTGGATCCGCTCGTGGTTGTGGACCGACTGCCCGACCAGCCGAGGGGCCAACGTCTCGATGACCGTGGACACACCGGGCGACCCGAAACCCTCGTCGTACTCGCTCCAGCCGACGATGCCCTCGTCGGTGGCGATCCGGCAGAAGTGGTAGTTGCGCCAACCGGCGTCGCAGTGCCGGGTCTCCACCGCCGTGATTCGAACCGGATCCTCACCGTTGCCCCTGACCGCCCCCTAGTGCGGGCCTGGGCCCCCGGGGGGGGGGG
>JBCCFN010000456.1:0-2497 GCA_039029715.1 Actinomycetota bacterium
GTCGGTGCCGGGGTGGTCGGCGGCTGGGTCTCGGGGGGTAGGGTCGTCGGCGGTTCGGTTTCGGGGGGTTGGGTCGTCGGTGGTTGGGTGGTCGGGGGCTCGGTTGTCGGCGGCTGCGTGGTCTCGGTGGCTGGCGGCGCCGTGGTCTCGGGGGCCTCTGTGGTTGGCGCCGCTGTGGTGTCCGGAGCCTCGGTGGTGGTCGGATCGTCCCCGCCGGGATCGGTGGCGCCGTCATCGGTCGTCGTCGCCGATGGAGCGGCCGGATCCTCGCCATCGACGGTCAGTGGTTCCGGCTCCTCGTCTGGGACCGCTGCGCCGGACGCTCGATTGTCGGCGTTCGGATCGGTCGAGGCGGTTGCGGGGTCGGTGCCCCCAGCGTTCGTCTCCGACGGCGCAACGGTCTGGTCCGTCGTCTGCGACGCCGACTCGGTGGTGTTGCCGCGGTCGAGCGACGTCGCCCACATCAGACCGCCGATGACCAGCACGCCGGCCGCAGCAGCAGCGCCGGCGAGCGCCAGGAAGGTTGCGCCCGTCCGGCGCTCCGGCTGCGGCAGCACCCCGGTCAGGGCCGCAGCGGCGGGGACGCCGGCCGGTTCGTCCTGCGCTTCTTCCAGGAGCGTGGCGCCCTCGTCACCGACGGGGACGAAGGCGGCCGGCCCCGGGTCGAAGGTGTCGTCACTCAACAACGGTCCGGCGGCGACGGGCGTCGTCGGTTCCAGGTCCGGGATGTCGTCGAACAGCCAGGTCCCTGGCGCCGGACCTGGCGCTGTGGCGTCCGCCGCCAGTGGCCCATCGCCGAGATCCTCGTGCGGTTCGACTCCGTTTGTCGACCGGTCGGCATCGCCGTCGAGCGCCGTCATCCCCAGTGCCGCAGCGCCGATGGCCAGACCGCCGAGGCCGGCTGTGGCCAGTTCGTCCTCATCGGTCGTGTCGCCGATGACATCGTGTTCGGCGGTCGGCTCGAGGGTCGATCCGACGTCGGCCTCCCGCTCCGGGTCGGCGTCGTGGTCCGGATCCGGGCCAACGACGTCGGCGAACGCCACCTCTTCAGCCGGTTCCTCCGACCGTGCCGCTACTGCAGGGTCGACCGCGGTGTCGTCGTTTGCCGGTGCGAGTTCGTCCGGTGTGATGTCGACGAAGCCGCCCTGGGCGGCCGCACTCCGCCGCCGGCGGCGGGTTCGGCGCTCGTCTCGACGGACGGCGGTGCCACCGGACTGGAGGAAGTCCTGGAGCCGGTCCTGGGTGATCGGTGCGTCGTCGACGTCGTCTGCCAGCCGGCGCATGTGTTCGATCACCGACAGGCTCGGTGCGTCCTCCCCATCCGGGTCGGTCACGCCGGCCAGGGCGTATTCGAACGGGGTCAGGTTGTCGCCGGGGACGTTTGCGTGGTCGTTCACAGCTTCACCGCTCCCGACTCCACCAGGCCCCGGAGGCGGGCCTCGGCCCGGTTCTGGAGCGAACGGATGGCACCGACCGGCTTGTCGAGTGCCTCGGCCGTCTCCGGCCCGGTCAGGCCGAAGAAGACCCGGAGCACCAGGACCTCCCGTTGTTCCGGCGTGAGTGCCTGGAGGGCTTCGTTGGTCCTGGTGGCGCTCTCGGATCGCTCGGCATGGTCTGCCGGGTCTGCCCCTTCGTCGATCTGGTCGAGGTCCTGGTCGTCCTCGATCTCGACCCGTCTGTTCCTGGCCCGCCGGTCGTCGATGACCTGGAACCGAGCGATCTGATACAGGTAGCTGGCGAAGTTGGCCTGGTTGCCGACGAACCGGTCGATCGACCGGAAGGCCTTGAAGAAGACGGTGTTCACGACGTCGTCCGGGTCCGGGCAGGCCTCGGATCGGACCAGGGCGCCGACCCGCCGATTGAATTGGCGGTACAGCCAGTCGAAGCCATCGCTCTGTCCACGCTTCGCCTTGGCCAGTGCCGCTTCGAATTCGCCACCCTCATCGTGTCCGAGAGCGCCGTTTGTAGCCGCCATAACGTCCAGTCCGCCTCTGATCTCCCCACGTGTTGCATAACGATGGGTCGATCGGAATGTGTACGGGTTGCGGGGCTCGCAGACCCCTACCAGTTCCCCACCAGCGCCAAGCTCAGCGTAGCTGGGTGATGGTGTACCGGAACCGCGGGGCGGGTGGTTTTGCTGGTGGGGCGCCCGTGACGAGGGCGTACGTGGCTCAGGAACCGTCCCCGATATCGACCTGATAGGCCTCGTAGATGAGGTCTGCACCCCGCTGGCGGTGGCGGGTCAGGTGGCCGAGCAACTCGATCGCCTGGTTGCGGAGGCCGACCGCCCGCTCCGGAACGTCTGCGTCGTCAACCAGGGCCATGGCGATCCGCAGGGCGTCGATCTCCTTCTCCAGCCGCTCGTGGTCGACCCGGAGCTGGGTCACCCGCTTCTGGAGCCGTGGGGCCTCGATCACCACGCGGTCGAGGAAGCCACCGGGGGCCTCGGTCTGGGCTGCGTGTTCCTCGATCCGGCGGGCCGCATGGTCGACCGCCA
>JBCCFN010000457.1:0-2428 GCA_039029715.1 Actinomycetota bacterium
CACACCCCGAGGACGGCGGCCCGCCACCACCAGTCACCAACCGGGAGGCGCCGGGTCCGCAACACCAGCACCAGCCCGACCGGCAGGGCCCGGAGCGCAGCGGCCAGCAGCGGCCGGTCGGCCGGGAGGAGCTCGGTGGTGGTGAGGTAGGTGGTTCCCCACGCCGCCGGCGCGAGCGCGGTGGCCGCGATCAGCGCAGCGGTGGGACCGGGGCGAAGGGACCGGCCGAGCAACGGGCCCAACGACCGCCGCACCGGAATATCTCTTGATGTCGAGGTATCCATGATTCCATCGTGCTGCCAAACAATCTCGACATCAAGGAATATGTCTCGATATCGAGAGGTCATCGGTCACGTCGTGCTACGGTGACGTGGTGTCCGAGGACCGAGTCGACCGGATCGTCGAGCAGTGGCGACACGAGCGGCCGGATGTCGACGTGTCCGGGATGGCCATCATCGGCCGGATCAGCAGGCTGGAGCGGCTGCTCCGGGATCGGCTCGACGAGGTCTTCGCCACGCACGACCTCGAGTCCTGGGAGTTCGATGTCCTGGCAACCCTTCGACGGTCCGGGCCGCCCTATCAACTCAGCGCCGGTGGACTGCTCGAGTCCATGATGATCAGCTCCGGCACCGTCACCCACCGGCTCGATCGGCTGGAGCGCCGAGGCCTCCTGGCCAGGGAGAAGGACCCGACCGATGGGCGGGTGGTCCTGGCGACCCTGACCGAGGACGGTCGGCGCCGCATCGACGCCGCCCTGGAAGACCATGCGGCGAACCAGATCCGGTTGCTCGCCGATCTGACGGCGAACCAACGGGGCGAGCTGGCCGACCTGTTGCGGCACCTCCACCTGTCCCTCGACGCCGAGCCGGCGGACCTCGACCGCTGACCGGGCCGGCTGAGGGCCACTCAGTCGTCGGCCCGGAGGACCTCCCGCATGTGGAGCAGGATGCCCCTGGCGTCGACGTCGAGCGCCCATGCTCGATCGTCGTCGGTCAGCTCGTCGACCCTGGCGTCCGCAGACACCAGGGATCGGGACAACTCGATGTCGAGCAGATCCGGACGGTAGAGGTAGGCCAGCACCGGGCGGGCCAGATCATGGCGATCGAGGGTGACCATCACATTGACGAACTCAACGCACGCCATTCGGGCCTGGTACAGGTTGTCGCTGTCGAGCAGGATCTCCACGTGGCCGGCCAGCAGCTCCTTGGCCCGGATCGGTTCACCTCGCCGGAGGGCGCTCTGGGCCTCGACCCACTGATCGACCCCGAGGGTCCGGTCCGGCGTGTCGACCGCAGCGGCCTCGGTGAAGAGGACCTCGCCATCGGCCTCCCGCCCCTGGAGCACTGCGGAGTAGCCACCCATGATCAGGGCGAAGTTGAGCAGGGTCGGCGGGCCGGTGCGGCGGTACCGGGCGGCGAGTTCGCCGGCGAAACGGTCGAGCTCCTGGAACCGGTGCTGGCTGATCAACGACTGCCCGGACCCGCCGAGCGTCAACAGCTCGGCGGCGTGAGGTTGGCCTGCGGCCAGGGCGGCCGCCGAGGCCACGGGCCCCCACTCCCCCAGCTCGTCGACGTCCTCGTACAGGAACGCACGACCGAACCGGACCCACGGATGGTCCGGCGATCCGTTTGCTGCGACCAGGCGATCGAAGGCGTCATGGTTCTGGGTGATGGCATAGCCGTGGGCCGCCCACAGCAGGCAGAACGCCACCCGCTCATCGACGTCCGATCCGTCATCCGGGAGCGGCCCGCCGTGGTCGGGACCGACCGGAGCCGGGCCCGGTTCGATCGTCGGCCCGGCGTCGTCCATGGCCAGGATCCGCTCGAGCCACGCCCCGATCTCCCCCTGGGCTCGCAGCATGACCTCGGCGGCGACCGGGCGGACCAGGCGGTAGGCCAGCCGGGCATCACCGACTGCGCAGGCCCAGTCGAAACCAGCCCGGAGGTTCGGCCACAGCTCGACCAGCCGGCCGACACCGACGGGCTCCTCCTGCCCGATCAGCTGGAGGTGGATCGACTCCACCTGGTCGAGACACCATCGGGCGTGGCGGGCCGCAACCCGGTCGGTATCGCCGGCGTCGTGCAACAGTTCGGCCCCGAACTGGCGCATCGTCTCCAGCAGCCGGAACCGCCGACCGAACGGGCCGGACTCGACGATGACCATCGAACGGTCGACCAGGGCACCGAGGAGATCGCCGACCACGGCCAGGTCGACCCGCTCGACATCGTCGATGTCGACCCCGAACCGCTCCGGCACCCGCTCGGCGGTCGGCGGATCGGCGGCGACCATCTCGGCCGCCGCCAGATCGAACGGGCCGGCGAACACCGAGAGCCGGCGGAACAGGGCCTGATCGGCCGGGGCCAGTAGCTCGTAGGACCACTGGAGGGTGGCTCGCAGCGTCCGGTGGCGCTCGACGCTGGTTCGGCGG
>JBCCFN010000458.1:0-2423 GCA_039029715.1 Actinomycetota bacterium
ATACCAACGGCCTTTGCCATAGTGCGTGTTCTCCTGGGTGCAATACCGGCCCGGCCGCCGACGATCACCAACGGTGATCACTAGCGACCGCAGCATCTGCGGTAGGGGGCGTGTCTCGGCCCGACACAGCGAGCCGAGAACGAGTATACCTGTATAGAGCGGCAGATACTCCGCTTACTTGAGTCATACGTTATCAAGTTTTCCCACAGCGACGACGCCACCCAACGGACCCGCCGTGCGGGCGCGAGAAAAGGGGCGACGACCGGCGGTGGTCGTCGCCCCTTTTGTTTTCCCTCCAAGAGGATGTCCACGGCCCGAACGACACTGCGGGGTGTGATGGACGGTCCCGCCCGGGCCACGAGCCCCTCTGCCGGTTCAGAGCACCGACCACCGACCCGAATACGCGATCGACCGAAATTTTTCGGTTTTCCTGCGGTCCGGCCGTCCGGCCCTCGGTTGTCTGGCCAACCACTACGGTGGGGCGGACCGGGAAGGAGGGGACATGGGTTCATCCGGCTACTGGCCATCCCCATGGCCGGTCGAGTGCGGGGGCAACCATCGCCAGAAGGCCGTGCCAACGCTCGGTCTGGGCCTCGGCCCGGTCGACCGCCTGGTCGCCACCACCCGTCACACCGGTCGATGGCCGGTCATGTTCATCCAGCGAAGCCCGGGCGAGCTGTACCTCCAGGGGACCACGCTCGGCCACGAACCTCGGGTCGCCGGCTGGGTCGAGCGGGTCGATCCCGTCACCCTCGAGCCCCTGGCCTCATCGGGCGACCTCCCGGCCGGCGCCCACGAATGGTGCGGCTCGATCGCCGCCCACCGCAACGGTGACCTCTACACCGTCAACGGCTCCTACCTGCACCGGCTGACCCCGACCTGCAGCGTGGTGTCTGAGCTGCCGTTGCCGGTCGACCACGCCCACAACGGGCTGCTGGTCCTCGACGACGGGTCGATCATCACCAAGGACCTCCGCATCGGCGACGCCCCGTCGACGCTGACCGTGTGTGACCCGGACCTGGCGGTGCTGACCACGGTCGAGGTCCCGGAACCGTCGATGGGTCGCCTCGCTGCGGTCGGCGACGAGATCTATGTCGTCGGCTCGACCCGGCTGTTCCGCTACCGGTGGGACGGCGCCGCCCTACATCGGGACGTCACCTGGGAGCCGACCTACCGCCACCCGGACCGGGGCGGTCTCGGCTGGGACACCACCATCGTCGATGGATGGGTGTGGCTGATGGACAACGGCGACATCCCGGCGGTCCGGACCCGATTCTCCCAGAGTCCGACCGTCAGGTCGGCTGGGGATCGGGGGCCGACACCACCGGCCGCCGATTGGGACGAGCCGGTACGGGCCATCGGCATCTCGGCGGCAGACGACGGCAACCAACTGACGATCATCCCGACCGAGCACCCCGCCGGCTGGGTCATCGCCCCGCCGCTGGTCCACGGCGGCGTTGCCGTGGTCTGGGACACCGGCGGCATGGGACTGGCGGCGTTCGACCTGACCGGCTCCAGACCGGGCGACATGCTGTGGTTCCAGCCGTTCCGGCCCTCGATGCAGCCGATCGTCTTCCCGGACACCCGGGAGCTGGTGATCAACGACTTCCGGCTCCTCGATGGCACACCGAGCGATGACATCGTCGTGCTCGACCTCCACACCGGCCAGATGAAGGCCAGGGTGCCGACCGGGTCGACGCGGATGAACGGCATGTTCCTGACTCCCGGCTTCGACCGGGACCTCTACTACTGCTCGTTCGACACCGTGGCCCGGATCCGGGCCGTCAGCCCGGAGGGGTGACGGCGGCGCCGGTTCCGGCGCTCAGACGGTTGCGGTGTCGACCCGCTGACCGTCGAGGGCGGTGATCAACCCGGCCGCCGCCTTGTCCCCGATCCGCTTGAACGCCAGCCCGAGCACCGGGTCGAACAGCCCGAGCACCCCGTTGAGGGTCAGCTCGGCGTCGTAGGTGACGATCGAGCCGGCCTCGTCGTCTGCGGCAACCGTGATCCGGTCGAGCGAGGTCAGCGTCGAGCTCTCGGCCTTGGCCACCACGACGGTCGGCCGCTCGTAGCTCGTTACCTCGTAGGTCAACTTCAGCGGCTTCGGGACCCCGTTGACGACCACGTCGAACGCGGTGTCCGGGCCAGGCCCGTCACCCCGGACCTGGGTGGCCTTGATGACCCCCGGGTCCCACTCGGCGAAGTTGCGGAGATCGGCCATGAAGTCGAACGCCTCCTCCGGCGGCAGCGGGCTGCGGACGTGGACGACGTAGCGGGCCATGACCGATGTCTAGCAGCCGGCCCGGACCAACAGCGGATCGGGCGGCACGACCGGAGCTCAGCCCAGGGTCTCGTGGGGCCCGTCGACCCAGGCGGTCGCGGTTGCGGCGCCGGCATCGTCGACGAACCGCAGCCGAAACGAG
>JBCCFN010000459.1:0-2421 GCA_039029715.1 Actinomycetota bacterium
CCGTTGTCGTCGACCAGCAAGTTGTCCGCCCGCCAGTCGCCGTGGATCAGGGTCGGCTCCCGGTAGATCTCTTCGATGAAGAACGGCACCAGCTCGGCGAACCGGTCGCCGTACGCGACCACCTCCGGGTCGAGCAGGTCGGCGGCCACCGCCTTGCAGGTCTCCCAGCCACCGGCGAAGACGGCGGGCAGGGCGGCCCGATAGATCGGGTTGTCGAACGGGAGGAACGTCGTTTCCAGATCCGCCAGGTCCTGGCCCCAGAAGTGGGCGTGGAGACCGGCCATCGACCAGACGGACAGCATGGCGTCGTCCTCGCCGACCCCGGCGGTCTGGTCGAGTCCTCTCAGCTCGGAGAGGTCCTCCATCACCAGCACGAAATCGGTCGAGTCCTCGGCGATGACGGCGGCGTGCACCACCGGGGTCCGGAACTCCAGCCCGGCCGCGATCTCCCGATAGAACCGAAGCTCCCGCTGGTAGAACTGCAGCGCATCGGCGATCCCTCGCTGGCTCTCGAGGTCGGTCACCATCTTGATGATGACCGTGGCCGGCGCCCCATCGGCCGGACCGTCGTAGGTCAGGGTCGCCCGATGCAACAGGCTGAGGAAGCCGACCCCCTCGGCGAACGGCTCGACCGAGACCCCGCCGACCTCGCCGTCCGAACCGAGCGTTCCGCTCGTCCGCAACACGGCGGTCAGCCAGGCGGCATCGACCTCATCGATCGACGTCGGACGGCCGACCTCGGCTCCTGCGATTGACATGTGCCCACCCCCGTTGGCTCTGGTTTCGGGGTCAGGGTAGTCGGCGGATGTGGGCCAGGTCCCGCCAGCGGGCGATCACGGCCGCCGGGTCGAGGCGGGGAAGCCGGTCGGCAGCCCGATCATCGGTCCGCCGGTTGTGGTCGTCGATGGATTCATTCCACCGGGCCACCGCCTGCAGGACCGATTCCTCGGCCGGCAGCCGCCACCAGCCGGCCCGGGCGACCGACAGCTCGCGCTCCAGGTCTTCCCGACGGGTCCGGTCCCGCTCCTCGGCAACCACCCGCATCGCCCACCAGCCGGGTGGACGCTCCAGGTGGAGATCGGGGATGGGACGCCCGGCGCCGGGGAGGTCGTCGAAGAACCCGGCCTCTCGAGCCTCACGGATTCGCCGATCGGCGATCGTCTCGTGGATACCCATCGATGTCGAGCGTAGAGCATCGGGGGTCTCCCGAATCGATCCGGGGCCGCCAGCGCCACCGGTTACGCTCCGGTATGGCCGACGCCCAGTTCTTCGCCTATCGGGTCGACAACCGGTGGAGGCCGCTGTTCGCCTCGCTCAGGCTCAGACCGACCGATGGCGTGACGGTCGCCGACGGCCGGTTGGTCGCAACCTACGGCTGGGCCCGGGTCGACACCGCGCTGAGCAACGTGGACCACACGCTCCGGACCGGGCCCCACCGCTGGTACACCGCGGTCGGCCTGCGACTCAGCCTCTCCGATGACGGGATCACCTTCGGGACCAACCATCGGGCCGGCCTGTGCATTGCCTTCGTCGAACCGGTCCGCCGGGTGATCGGGCTCCGGCCGCACTCGGCGCTATGGGTCAGCGTCGAGGATCTCGACGGTCTGGCCGCCGCCATCGATCAGGGGCGATAGCCGAACCCGACCGGCCCGGTTCCCCTGACGTCGGCCACCAGCCCGGCCCATCGACACAGCAGCGGCCTGGTTTCCCTGGGGTCGATCAGATCGTCGATGTCGAACGTCTCGGCCGACCGCATCGGATCGGACAGCCGGTCGAGCGACGCCCGGATCTCCGCAACCCTGGCGGCCGCCGCGTCCGGGTCGAGCGACGCCAGCTCGGCCTTGTACGCCACCTCGATCCCGCCCTGGACCGGCAGCGATCCCCAACGTCCGGACGGCCAGGCCCAGCGGGGGTGGGTCGAGCCCGGCTTGCGGTTTGCCGCGCCGGCGACCCCGAACGCCTTGCGGACCACGACGGTGGCGAACGGGGTGGTCAGCTGCCCGAGCGCAACCAGGGCCCGCGACCCGTGCCTGATCGTCGCCGCATCCTCGGCCGCCTTTCCGATCAGGAATCCCGGACAGTCCTCAAGGTGGACCACCGGGAGATGGAACGTCGAGGCCAGGTCGAGCAGCCTGATCAGCTTCTGGCAGCCATCGGCGGTCCAGGCCCCACCGTAGATCTTCGGGTCCTCGGCGAACACCGCGACCGGCCAACCATCGAGCCGGGCCAGCCCGCAGATCATTGAACGGCCCCACCCCCGCCCGATCTCGAAGAACGTGGAGCCGCCATCCGGTTCGTGGTCGACCACTGCGTCGACCAGCCGCCGCATGTCGAACACTCGACGCTCGTTCCGGGGGACCAGCGATGCAAGGCCGTCGTCCCGCCGGTCGACCGGGTCGTCGCTCTCGACCCGGGGCGGCG
>JBCCFN010000460.1:0-2412 GCA_039029715.1 Actinomycetota bacterium
ACCCACGTGATTCGGGGCGAGGACCTGGTCAACACCACCCCGCGGGTCCTGCTGCTCCGGGCCGCCCTCGGCGGCGAGGGACAGCCGACCTACGCCCACCTGCCACTGATCGTCAACGAGCAGCGAAAGAAGCTGTCGAAGCGCCGGGATGACGTCTCGGTCGGGGACTACGCCGACCGGGGCTACCTGCCGGAGGCGATGCGGAACTACCTGCTGACCCTCGGCTGGGGCCCGAAGGACGACATCGAGATCCGGCCGATCGAGGAGCTGATCGACCACTTCGAGCTCCACGACATCAACAAGGCGCCGGCCTTCTTCGACATCAAGAAGCTGGACCACTTCAACGGCGAGTACATCCGGATGCTCGACCTCGACGCCTTCGTCGACGCCTCGCTGCCCTATGCCGGAGCGATCGACCCGGCTCGCTACCGACGCCTCGCCCCCGGCGTCCAGGAGCGGGTCCGGCGCTACGACGAAGTCCCGCAGTTCATCGACTGGGTGATCGGTCCCGCCCCCGAGCCGACCGAGAAGGACTGGCGGAAGATCATGGGTCGGGACGAGGTGCCGGCGGTCCTCGACGCGGTCATCGACCGGCTGGAGACCGTCGAGTGGGCGCCGGCTGCGCTGGAGGCCACCGTGCTCGGTGTCGGTGACGAGCTCGGGGCCAAGTCCCAGATGCCGGTCCGCTTGGCCCTGACCGGCCGCCGATCGGGCCTGCCGCTCTTCGAACCGATGGCCGAGCTGGCCCGGGACGAGGTCCTGGCCCGGCTCCGAGATGCCCGTGGACGGCTCTGACCGGCCGGAAGACCCCGAGGGCGGTGACGCCCGTGCGGATGATCCCTCGGCCGATGACCTGGTCGAGGACCGGTCCGTGATCCCGACCAGGAAGATGGCGGTGATCGCCGGGCTGCTGCTCGTCGCCTACCTGGTCGCGACCTTCGTCGACGTCTGGTGGGCGTCCCGGGCCGAGTTCGACGGGGCGGCGCCGGCTGCGGTCGTGCTGGGGGCGGCCCAGTACAACGGCGAGCCCTCGGACGCGCTGCAGGGTCGCCTCGACCGGGCGGCCCAGCTCTATCTCGACGGTCAGGTCGAGTTGGTGGTGGTGACCGGTGGGGGACAGGCGGACGACATCACCACCGAAGCGAAGACCGGCTACGACTACCTCAGGGACACCGCCGCCATCCCGGACGAGGACCTCCGGCTTGAGGTCGACGGCCGGTCGACCTACGAGTCGCTGGCCGCCGCCGCCCGGTTCCTGAGCGCCGAGAACATCGCCGAGGTCGTCCTGGTGACCGATCCCTACCACGCGAAGCGGTCGGAGCTGATCGCCGAGGAGGTCGGCCTGATGGCCGAGGTCGCCCCGACCGACTCGTCGGCTCCGGTCGGTCGCATGCTGCGGGAGTCCGGGGCGATCGCCGTCGGGCGGATTCTCGGCTTCCGACGACTCGACGCCTACATCGATCTCTGATCGACCAGGTGTGGCAACGGCCGAAGTGTGGGAACATCCCGTCTCGACCGGTGGTTGCAATCGGTCGACAACGAGAGAGGTGGAGCATGGGTGTATTGGCGTGGATCGTCGGGTTGGTCCTGGCGGTGGGGATGCTCGGCGCAGGGTCGTCGAAGTTGCGGGGCGTGCCGGCCATGGAGGAGTCGAGGGTTCGGTTCGGGCTTTCGGCCGGCCTGTGGCGGATGATCGGGGCGCTGGAGGTGCTGTCCGCACCAGGCCTGATCATCGGTCTGCTGACCAACGACAACAACGCGGAGTGGATCGGGTTCCTGGCCGCCGTCGGCATCGTGGCCCTGCTGATCGGCGCCATCGTCTACCACGCCCGGGCCGGCGACGCCCCGAAGGAGATGATGCCGGCCGGCGTCATGCTGGTGCTGGCCGTGCTCTACATCGTCTTCATCGGCGCCCGCTAGCCACATCCCGGTGGCGGACCCGATCTGCCGGTCGAGCAATCGCGATCCCGTCGACTAATCGGTGGTCGATCCGCATGCCGGGCGGGTAGCCTTCAAGGGTCCTTCGGGGATGGTGTAATTGGCAACACAACTGGTTCTGGTCCAGTCATTGGGGGTTCAAGTCCTCCTCCCCGAGCGCTACGTCCGCAGCGGACGGCCCACACCTCGGTTCCGGTCCACGGACCCCGCTAGGGATGCTGAGTTGTATGTGTGTGTTGGGCAACTGTTTGATGTCTTCGCACAGTACCAGTATCCGCGGAAACTGAACCGCATGTTGCTCCTGCCACTTTACAAGGGCAAGGGCGTTCGAACACTGGCGGTAGGATGCCGCCAGTGTTTGAACGCCCTTGTCCTTGTAAAGTGGCAGGAGCAATATGCGGTTCAATTTCCGCGGATATTGGTACTGTGCAAAGACATCAAACAGTTGCATCACATTCATCAACAGATCAAGCG
>JBCCFN010000461.1:0-2367 GCA_039029715.1 Actinomycetota bacterium
CGGACAGGGACCACCGGAGGTCGTGCAGCACCGGCCGCCCCGGGTGCCAACGGTCGAGGCCGGCCGCAGTCTCGGCCGGAACCTCGATGCGTCCGTCCGAACCAGCCGGGATCGTCAACCCGGCCCCTGGCAGCTCGACCGCCGCCTCGGCGGTGGCCGCCGCCGGTCCGTCGAGGACGACACCCCCGACCAGACGCCCGTCCTCGGCCATCGTGATCCAGGCGTCCCGGAGGAACGTGGTCGGTACGTCGACCACCTCGACGCTTCGGGTGATGCCGCCGAAGTTCCACCAGTCGAACCGCATCGCCGGGACCCTGGTCGGCTCTCGGCGGTTGTTGGCCTGAACGACGAGCGAGTGGGGCCCCGGCCCGAGCCGATCGGTGACCTCGACCGAGAACGGACCGAACCCGCCGACGTGGGTGGCCAGCTCCTCGCCGTCGAGGAACACCCGGGCGGTGTGGTTCACGGCGCCGAAGTGGAGGAACCGGCGACCGGTCGGGGCGGTCTCGATGTCGATCCGCCGGCGATACCAGACCGTGCCCTCGTAGTGGAGGAGATCCTCGGCCTGGGTGTTCCAGTCGCCGGGGACCTCAAGGGTCCGCGAGGTGTCGAAGTCGTACTCGACCCGATCGGACGGTGACCGGGGCGTGAAGTCCCGGAAGTAGCCCTGGCGGTTCCGCTGTCCCAGGATGTCGACGTAGCCGGTGTCGTAGGGGTCGAGGATGACCTGCCACGGCCCGTCAAGTGACCGGGTCGTCCGCCGGGTCACGTTCGTCAGCAGCGTCGTTCCCTGTGATGCGGTCGGGGTGAGGAGCTCGTCGGTCACGGGCTGACCGTAGTTTCGGGACCTCGCCCGGTCGAGCCGACCGGGCACCGGTAGCGTGGGCCCCATGTCGACCCCCGACGCTCCCGGTCCGCCGCCCCCCGCGCTCGGGGTGTTCGCCAATCGGACCCTCAACCTCCGGGCCGTGCCGGCCGTCGGCTACGACATGGACTACACCCTCATCCACTACCGGGTCGACGAGTGGGAGGGGGCGGCGTTCAGACACGCCAGGGACATCCTCGGCGCCCGGGGCTGGCCGGTGGCCGACCTCGAGTTCGACCCCGATCGGTTCACGCTTGGTCTCGTGTTCGATCTCCAGCACGGCAACATCGTCAAGGCCACCCGGTTCGGCTACGTCGTCCGGTCCCAGCACGGCACCAGGGTGTTGCCGTTCGAGGAACAGCGGGACCTGTACCGGGAGGACGTGGTCGAGCTGTCCGAACCCCGGTGGGTGTTCATGAACACCATGTTCGAACTCAGCCGGGCCGAGCTGTTCAGCCAGCTGGTCGACGTCCACGATGCCGAGCCGCTGCCGGGGGTCGCCAGCTACGCCGACCTGTATCGGGAGGTCGACGATGCCCTCAGCGAGACCCACCTGACCAGCACGCTCAAGGCCGAGATCGTCGAGGACCCGGACCGCTATGTCGACCTCAACCCCGACATCGTCCCGACGCTCCAGGACCAGCGGGCGGCCGGGAAGCAGCTGCTGCTGATCACCAACTCCGACTGGGCCTACACCCGGCGGATGATGGCCTACACCTTCGACCGGTTCTGTCCCGGCGAGCGGACCTGGCGAGACCTGTTCGACGTGGTGATCGTGTCCGCCAACAAGCCCGGGTTCTTTGCCAAGCGGGACCCGATCTACCGGGTGGTCGACGAGGACGAGGCACTGCTCAAGCCGCACTACGGCCCGTTGGAGCCGGGCCACGTCTACTTCGGCGGCAACGCCCGCCAGGTCGAGGAGAGCCTCGAGACCTCGGGATCACCGCTCTATGTCGGCGACCATCTGTTCGGCGACGTGCACGTGACCAAGGACGTGCTCCGGTGGCGGACCGCCCTGATCGCCAGGGAGCTGGAGGCCGAGATCACCGATGCGATCGACTTCGCCGACCGGCAACGGGACCTCGAGGCGCTGATGGCGGCCAAGATCGAGGCCGAGGCACTCCAGGCCGCCATGCGGCTGTCTCGACTGGATGGTGGGGCCAGGCGCTCGCCGGAGGAGCGGGCCACCTCGGCCGCGTTGTCCGAGGTGACGTCCCGGGCTCTGGAACTCGACGAGCGGATCGCTCCGCTGGCCCGGGCCGCGACGGAGCTCGGCAACCGGACCTGGGGTCCCCTGATGCGGGCCGGCAACGACAAGAGCCTGTTCGCCCGTCAGGTCGAGCGGTATGCAGACGTCTACACCTCCCGGGTCTCGAACTTCGGCCTCCAGACGCCGTTCGCCTACGTCCGGGCGGCCCGGGGCTCCCTGCCCCACGATGCCGCGCTCGCCGATCCGGAGATTTCTTCGGCCGGCTGAAAGGATCGGGGCGGCGGTGGACAAC
>JBCCFN010000462.1:0-2359 GCA_039029715.1 Actinomycetota bacterium
GTCGAGCTCGATGCAGCGGTCGGCCTGGTCCTGTCCGCCGGTGCGGACCTCCCGTCGTGCGCCGACGCCGTCGGCGGCCCCGGCGACGCGGCGATCGCCCTGTTCGAGCCGACCAGCCTCACGGTCGCAACGTCCGAGCGCAACAGCCCCATCGTTCCCGAGGGCAACGTGATCGACTGCACCATCGCAGACGACACCGTGAACCTGGTGCTCTCCGGCGGGCCGCTGGAGCGGCCATGCGCCACCCTGGTCGGGATGACCGGCGATGCGGCGAAGGCTCAGTTGGAGGCCAGCGGCTACAACGTCACCATCGTCGAGCAGGCGAGTGCGGAAGGCGACGAGGGCGACGTCATCGAGTGTCAGGCGACCGGTCCGGACGTCACCCTGACCGTGGCCGGCGAGAACCCGGCGCCGTTGACCTGTCCGGATGTCGCCGGCCAGACCGCAGCGGCAGCGACCATCGCGCTGCAGGAGCTCGGCGCCACCTCGGTGGAGACCGTCGGCCAGTCGAGTGACACCGTCGCCGACGGGCTGGTGATCTCGTGCGCCATCACCGGGACGGTTGCCACACTCACCGTGTCGACCGGACCGATGCCCGGCGACGACATGGTCACCGTCCCCGATGTGAGCGGCAAGACCGTGGCCGCAGCCACCGCAGACCTTCAGGCCGCCGACCTCCGGGTCGCCGGCTCCAACCAGGTCCCGAGCAACGAACCTGCCGGCACCGTCATCGGTACCGCCCCCGGCGCGGGGGTCGAGGTCCCGGAGGGGACCGCCGTGACCCTCCAGGTCTCCGAGGGCCCGTCCCAGACCTTGGTGACGGTCCCAGACGTGGTCGGCCGGCGAGAGCCGGGTGCCCGGACCATCCTGGAGCGCGACGGCTTCGTGGTGGTGATCGAGGAGCAGGAGGGCGCTGCGCCCGATGAGGTCGGACGGGTCCTCTCGACCCAGCCGGGGGCCGGGGCCGAGGTGCCCGAGGGCTCGACCATCATCATCGTCGTCGGCGCTCCCTGATCCGGGATTCGAGCAGCCGGCCACCCGGCCCATCAGTGCTCGAAACGGGGCGGGCGGTGACCGCCGGCGTCAGCCGCCGGTCGGTATGGAGCCCGGACTGCCGATCGGGTTTGCGCCCCGCTGGACCAGCCTGGCCGCCAGGTCGGCGATCGCGGCCTCGGGGTCTCCGCCGTCGGTCAACGGGGCGAACCGGACTTCGTTCTTGCCGACGACGGCCCGGCCGGGACGGATCTGGCCGTCCTGACCGCCGCCGAGGGTCAGCCACCGTCCGACCCGGGGTACCAGCTCGGGCGCCAGGACGGTCCGATCCCTGGCGGTGAACACCAGGTGGATCCCGAGCCGCGGTCCCTCGTCGAGCAGGTCGCCGAGCAGCCCGGCGAATCGTCCCGGATGGAGTGCTTCCAGCAACTGGTGGAACGTCTCGATCTCGTCGACCAGGGTCACGACCCGCCGGAGCGAACTGTCGCTGCGCTGCTGGCGGTGCTCGTCGAGGGACACCACGCCGGCGGCCTCGAATGCGGCCCGGCGATCGGTGATCAGCCGCTCCAGATCGGCGACGACGGCCCGGAAGGCGTCGATGTCGTTCCGGCTGGCACCGACGGCGTTCGGGAGCGAGCTGAGCACGGCCAGCTGACCCGGGACGTCCAGGTAGTAGACCAATGGGATCCGGTCCGGCTCCAGCTGGAGCATGCCGGTTGCGCCGGCCACCGAATGCAGCACCGTGGTCCGTCCCGACCCCGGCGGACCGACCAGTCCCAGGCTCCCGTCGCGGGGAAGGTTCATGGCGAACACGGCCGGGTTCGGCCGACCCTGGACCTGGACCGTGCCGAGGATCAACCGGCCGTCGCCTTCACCCGGCGGGAGGGCGGCCAGCAGGAGGGGGCGGTCCGGCCCGGCAGCTGCCGTCTCGGCGGTTGACACCGGGTCTGCCGCGCGCCCCTGATCGGCGGCGGGCACCGGGTCGCCCGGCGGTTGCTCGACGACATCGGTCGCAGCCGCTGCCGGCTCGACCGGGGTGCCATGGGCCGGATCGGCCACCGGGGCCGGGTCGACTACCTGGGCTGGGTCGTCCGGCTGGGCCGGGTCGTCCGGCGGAGGCGGCAGCAGATCTGGTATCGACGGCGGCACATCCGACGGCGGAGGGGGCAACACATCCGACACCGACGGCGGCACATCCAGCGGCGGAGGGGACAACACATCCGACACCGACGGCGGCACATCCAGCGGCGGAGGCGGCAACACATCCGACACCGACGGCGGCACATCCAGCGGCGGAGGCGGCAACACATCCGACACCGACGGCGGCACATCCGCCGGCGGAGGCGGCAACACATCCGACACCGAC
>JBCCFN010000463.1:0-2358 GCA_039029715.1 Actinomycetota bacterium
CCGCCGGCACCGCCCTCCGGGTCGAGATCACCGGCGCCAACATGACCGACTTCACCTACGCCCTGGACCTCGTGCCGGTCACCGAGCGCGCAGACGATGACCTCGTCTACCACCAGGGCTCCCATGACGAGCTGACCATGATCGTGCCGGCCGCCTCGGTCGACCGGATGATCGGCGCGGTGCTCGACGTGCCGGCCAACAGCGCGGCCGGCGGCCTGGTGATCCGGAACCCCAACACGCCGGACCCGCTGGCCGGGATGGACATCGACCTGTCCGGGGAGCTGCCCCAGAAGGTCCAGGCTGTGCTCGACCAGGCGATCAACCCGGCGCTGGCGTCCCATGGCGGGTTCGCCAGCCTGGTCAATATCCAGGACACCACCGTGTATGTGACCATGGGTGGCGGCTGCCAGGGGTGCGCCGCATCGGCCATGACGCTGCGGGACGGCATCCGCTCCATGCTGATGAACGCCCTGCCGGAGATCACCGACGTGGTCGACGCCACGGACCACGCCGCCGGCGAGAACCCGTTCTACACCTAGTGCCCTGACCTCCGGCACGCCGGCTTCGTCCCCCGGCTGAGGCGGCACTAGGCTGAGCGGTACTCGATCAGGGGGTCGTATGCGAGGCATCATCGCCTATGGGGCCTATGTGCCCTACTACCGACTGCAGAAGGCGGCGATCACCGCTGCGCTCGGCACCGGCGGGGGCCGGGGGACCCGTTCGGTTGCGTCCTACGACGAGGATGCAACGTCGATGGCGGTCGAGGCCGGCCGATCGGCCATGGCCGCCGCCCCGGACGGTCTGGTGCCGGACTCGGTCTACTTCGCCACCGCCACGCCTCCCTACCTCGACAAGACGAACGCAACGGTCGTCCACGCCGCCCTCGACCTGCCGTCCCACGTGTTCGCCGGAGACGTCGGTGGCGCCCCACGATCGGTCAACGCTGCGCTCCGCTCGGCGCTCGATTCGAGCAGGCCGACCCTGGTGCTGGCCTCGGACGTCCGGTCGGGGCGGCCCGGTTCCGGGGACGAAGCCAACACCGGCGATGCTGCGGTGGCCTGGCTGATCGGCGGCCAGGAGGACGGCGCCGTCATCGCCGAGTGGCTCGGCGGTGCGTCGGCCACCGGCGAGTTCCTCGACCGGTGGCGGCTCCCGGAGTGGAACTACTCTCGGGTCTGGGAGGAACGGTTCGGCGAGCACGCCTACCTGCCGATGGTGACCGAGGCGGCCGAGGCCGCATTCAAGGAGTGCCAGATCGAGCCGTCGGATGTCGACGCCGTCGTGCTGTCCGGGCTCCACGCCCGGGCGCTGCGAGGCGCGGCCAGAGCGGCCGGGGTCGATGCGACCAAGATCGTCGACGACCTGACCTCGGTGGTCGGCAACACCGGGACACCGCACGCCGGCCTGGTCCTGGCGTCAGCCCTCGACCAGGCCGAGCCAGGCACCACCATCATGGTCATCCACCTGGCAGACGGGGTCGATGTCGGGTTCTACCGGACCACCGAGGCGATCGCCGGCTACCAGCCGGTCAAGCCGGTGGCGGCCCAGGTGGCGGCCGGCAACGACAGCCTGGACTACAACAAGTTCCTGACCTGGCGGGGCTTCCTCGATCGGGAGCCCCCTCGCCGCCCGGACCCCGAGCCACCGGCGGCCCCGCCGTCGTTCCGGACCGAGCGGTGGAAGTACGCCTTCGTCGGCTCCAAGGACGCATCGAGCGGCGCCATCCACCTCCCGCCCCAGCGGGTGTCGGTGAAGGGTGGCGCGGTCGATGAGATGGAGCCCGTCCCCATGGCCGACGTCCCGGCCACGGTGGTCACGTTCACGATCGACCGGTTGGCGTACTCGCTGTCGCCACCGGTGATCGTCGTTGTCATCGACTTCGACGGTGGCGGGCGCTTCCAGTGCCAGCTCACCGATGCCGACCCGGACGCCGTCCAGATCGGTGACCGGGTCTCGATGACGTTCCGGCGGCTGCTCACGGCCAACGGTGTCCACAACTACTTCTGGAAGGCCCGCCCGGCCGACCAATAGATCAGAATCAAGTACGACCCGGACCAGACGAGGAGAACGAACATGGCGTCCAAGGGGATCAAGGATCAGGTAGCGATCGTTGGGATGGGGTGTACCCCGTTCGGTGAGCATTGGGATCGGTCGGTCGATGACATGTTGATCGATGCGGCGTCTGCGGCGTATGCGGATGCTGGGGTGTCGCAGGATGATGTGGATGCGTTCTGGTTTGGGACGTTGGGGTCCGGGGTGTCCGGGTTGACGTTGAGTCGGGCGTTGAAGATTGATTACAAGCCGGTGACTCGGGTGGAGAATATGTGTGCCACGGGGTCTGAGGCGTTTCGGAATGCG
>JBCCFN010000464.1:0-2341 GCA_039029715.1 Actinomycetota bacterium
CCCGTTCGTCGACGGGTGGTTCCCGACCGGCGACCTCGGCCGGATCGACCCCGAACTCGGACTGACCGTGGCCGGCCGCCGGGGGGACGTGATCGTGACCGGGGGCGAGAAGGTCTGGCCCGAGCCGGTGGAGCGGGTCATCGCCGCCCGGGCCGACGTGGCCGAGGTGGCCCTCGTCGGCCGCCCGGATCCGGAGTGGGGCCACCGGGTCACCGCGGTCGTGGTCACCGCCGCCGGGCACCCCGATCCGACCCTGGAGTCGCTCAGGGACACGGTCAAGGCCGAGCTCCCGGCCTGGGCCGCCCCGAAGGAGCTGGAGATTCGGACCGCGCTCCCCCGGACCTCGCTCGGCAAGGTGCGGCGAAACCGGCTGTGACCGCGCCCGACCCGGCCGCTGCCGGTCAGCGGTCGGCCAGCGCCGCCTTTGCCAGCTCGAAGTCCTCGGGGTTGGTCACCCCGATCCACCGTTCTGGTGACGACACCACCGCAACCTCCAACCGGTCGGCGGACATCAGCTCACCGACGACGGTCGGCAGCATGGCCTCGGCCTTCGGCTGATCCCGGTTGGCGTCGAGGAACACCTCCCATCGCTCCTGGAAATCGGCGTTGACCGACGGGTGGAAGCACCAGAAGTTCATCGACACCGGGGTGGTCGGCGGGACGATCGCTCCCCCAGCGGAGAAGGTGCCGTCCTCGAGTCGCTCGCACCCGTCGGTCTCGACGATGGCGGTGAGCCGGCCATCGCTCACCTCGGTCACCGCCCGGGTGACGGCACCCCGCGGCGGCACCGTGTGGCCGAGCTGGAACGCAACGTTCGCCCCCTTGCCGGGGCCGAGACCGGCGATGGCGGCGGCGCCGAGCTCGAAGCTCTTCGGCCCGTAGTAGTCGTCTGCGTTGATCACCGCATAGGGCCGGTCGAGCACCGCGGCGGCGCTGAGCACGGCGTGGAGCGTCCCCCACGGCTTGTCCCGGGGCGGACCGAGGTCATCCTGGCGGACGTAGTGGACCGTCAGGTCCTGCCCGTGTTGGGCCGTGACCTGTTCCCGGACATCGGCCTCGATGTCGCTACGAACGATCAGCACGATCTCGCCGAACCCGGCGGCCAGGCCGTCGATGATCGACAGGTCGAGGAACGCCTCATCGTTCGGCCCGACCCGGGCCAGTTGCTTCACCCCGCCGAATCGGCTGCCGAGCCCGGCGGCCATGATCACGAGGAGGGGGGCGGACGAGGACGCTGGAGGTGGTGCGGTGTCGCTCACGCCGGTCATCGTTGCGGAATCGCCGGCCCTTCTCAACGTTCCGCCCCGGTTTTTCTTGCCATCGGCCGCACAACCGGCGGCCAGGCGAGCCGCCTCGAACGACCATCCGACCCGGAGGTATGGTGCTGCGGTGACTACCTGGTTCGACGCGCCCCGGCCGACCGTCGCCGATGTCGTCGCCGGGATCAGCGTGGCCCTGGTGCTGGTACCCCAGTCGCTGGCCTACGCCCAGATCGCCGAGATGCCGGTGGTCACCGGCCTGTTCGCCTCGGCGCTGCCGCTGATCGTCTTCGCCCTCTTCGCTTCCTCCCCCTACCTCCAGACCGGGCCGGTGGCCCTGACCAGCCTGCTGACCCTGGCCGCCCTCCAGGGAGCCGGGTTCGAGGCCGCAGACCCGGACTATGTGCGGCTCGGGGCCCTGCTGGCCCTTATCGTCGGGGGGTGCCGGCTGCTGCTCGGGGTCCTCCGGCTCGGCTGGGTGGCATACCTGATCGCCGAGCCGGTCCGGATGGGGTTCACCTCCGCCGCCGCCATCATCATCATCTCGTCGCAGCTCCCGAAGGCCCTCGGGACCACCGAGGTGGCGCCGGACGGCTCGACCCTCGGCCGGGCCGGGTGGTCGGCCGTCCATCCCGGGTCCTGGGAGCCGGGGGCGATCGGTCTGTCGATCGCCACGCTGGTGATCATGCTCGGCGGCCCCGAGGAACAGGCTTTCATTGTACTTGCGTTGCTCGATCTCGGGATAGGCCACGGTGCCGATGGTGGCTGCGGTCGCAACCGAAGACCCCGAGGTCGCCGCGAAGATCGAACAGGACACGATATTGGCGTGCATCAGCCCGCCCGGTAGCCAGGACAGCCAGCCGGCAACCGCCTCGTACATCCGCTTGGCGATGCCCGAGCGCAGAATGATCTCGCCCATCAGGATGAACATCGGGATGGCGATCAGCAGAAAGTTCTTCTGCTGCTCCCATGTGTTCTCGCCCATCGCGCGGATCAGACGACCGTTCATGTAGACCTGGTCGAGCCCAATGGACAAAAGGCCCAGAACCGCGGCGACAGGTACGGCGGCAAGGACGAGCAGC
>JBCCFN010000465.1:0-2333 GCA_039029715.1 Actinomycetota bacterium
CAACCAACCGCGGTGCCGATCGCTCCATTGGATCGGCCCGGCGGTCAGGACCTCGGCCGCCGTGCCGGCCGGATCCTGGTTCAGCTCGGTCGATGCGAGATCGAGGTCGTCCACCACGGCTCCTTCACCGGCCGCATCGACCGGTTGACGCGGATCGTAGTTTGGCCGGCGGTCTGCCTCGAATCGTCACCGCATTGGGTGCCCGGCCGGCCCCCGCCGTACCCTTGACGGTCGATCACATCCAGACACGGAGGACAGTCCAACATGGGTTCGCTTGACGGACGAGTAGCCATCATCACCGGGGCCGGACGCGGCATCGGCCGGGAGCACGCCCTGCTGATGGCGTCCGAGGGTGCCAAGATCGTTGTCAACGATCTCGGCGGCAACGTCGACGGGACCGGCTCGGAGGAGACCCCGGCCCAGCAGGTCGTTGCCGAGATCGAGGCCATGGGTGGCGAGGCGATCGCCAACGGGGCAAACGTCACCGACTGGGAGGGCGTGCAGGGGATGATCAACCAGGCCGTCGAGCACTTCGGCGACCTCCACATCCTGGTCAACAACGCCGGCATCCTCCGGGACCGGGTCGTGGTCAACATGACCGAGGGGGAGTGGGACGGCGTCATCGACGTCCACATGAAGGGCCACTTCGTCCCGACCCGATGGGCGGCCGCCTACTGGCGGGAACAGACCAAGGCTGGAAACGAGGGGGCCCGGGCCATCGTCAACACCGCGTCGGGGGCCATGCTCGGCAACATGGGCCAGTTCAACTATGCCGGGGCCAAGGCCGCCATCGCCGCCATGACGCTGGTGGCCGCCGGCGAGCTCGGCCGCTACGGGGTCAAGGTCAACTGCCTGGCCCCGATCGCCCGGACCCGAATGACCCTCCAGACCCCGGGCCTGGAGGATGTGGTCAAGCCGCCGGAGGACGGCAGCTTCGACAAGTACGACCCGGCGAACATCTCGCCCCTGGTGGCCTACCTGTCGACGGCGGACTGCCCGTTCACCGGTGGCGTGTTCCACGTCGGCGGCAACGAGGTCGGCCTCCTCAACGGTTGGTCGCTCGACGAGGAGCAGATCATCGCCACCGACGGCCGGTGGACGGTTGCCGGCCTCCAGGACAAGGCGGCCCGACTGGCCGAGGGTCGCGACGGCCTGGCCTCGGTCGTCACCTCGATCGCCGACACCTTCCGGGGCTTCGGAGACCGGCCGCCGACCCCCTGACCCGTTTCCCGGCGGCCCGGGCCCAACCGACCCGGGCCGCTACCGGTCCGGGGGCCGATGGTGGCGGATCGGGCGGTGGACGCGGCTGAACTCCGGCCACCGGGAGAACGCCGGTCCGGCCATGAACCCCCCGTCGACCACGAACTCCTGACCGGTGATCCAGGCGGACTCGTCCGAGGCCAGGAACAGCGCCATCGCTGCGATGTCCTCGGCCTCGCCGACCCGTCCCAGGACCTGGCTCCGGGCCGAGGCGTCCCGCATCCGCTGGATCCGGGCCTCGTCGGCATCGGGGTGCCCGGCGGACAGGGGTGTTGCGATGAACCCGGGGCAGATGGCGTTGACCCGGACCTGCTGCTCGCCGAGCTCCAGGGCCACGGTCCGGGTCAGCTGCAGCACGGCGCTCTTGGCCACGCTGTAGAGGTGGGGGGCGACGCCGGGCCGAAGCCCGGCCACCGAGGCGGTGTTTATGATCGAGCCGGAGCCCTGGCCGGCCATGACCGGCGCAGCGTGCTTGATCCCAAGGAACACCCCTTTGACCAGCACGTCCATGGTCAGGTCGTAGTCATCGACCGAGGTGGTGGCGATCGGTCCGAGCGCCCCGCCGAACCCGGCGTTGTTGAACAGGCAGTCCAACCGACCCCACCGACCGGTCGCCTCCTCGATCATGGCCGCCACCTGCTCCTCACGGCTGACGTCGACCCGGAGAAAGGTCACCGCATCCCCGAGCTCGGCCACCAGTGTGTCGCCGCCGTCCTGGTCGAGGTCGGCGATCACGACCCTGGCCCCCTCGGTGACGAACCGGCGCACCGTGGCCGCTCCGATCCCGCTGGCTCCACCGGTGATCACGGCCACCCGGTCCTGCATCTGTCCCATTCGGGTCCCCCTTGCTGTCGTTCGGTTGTGTTCGACCCCGGCCGACCGTCAGCCGATGACGGTGACGATTCGCTCCCGTAGCAGCCCGAGCTGGTCGACCATGGCGTCGACCGAGCGGGCGCCGGCCTGGAACACGGCGGTGGCATTGATCGAGACCCAGTGGAAGCCGAGCGCGGCCAACGCCTCGGCCCGGGCGGCGACCGGGTCGTGGTCGGCGTAGTACCGCTTGTCCTCGTCGC
>JBCCFN010000466.1:0-2288 GCA_039029715.1 Actinomycetota bacterium
ATTCTTCCTGCTCCCCTTCGCCGCCGGAGCCCTCGTGGCTTCGGTGGTGTCGCTGACCGGCATCCACTTCCTGTTGACCTGGCTGGTCTTCCTGGTGGTGTCGGTGGGGGCCTTCTTCGGTATGCGGCCACTGGCCAGACGGCTCGACGCCAACGCACCGGAGATCGCAGGCATCGGCGCCAACCGTCTCCAGGGAGCCAACGGCGTCGTCCTCTCCCCCATCTCGGCCACCCCCGGTGATGCCGGTGTGGTCAAGGTCGGCACCGAAGAGTGGCGGGCAGACACCCGGGACGGTGTCGCACTCACCGCCGGTAGCAAGATCCGCGTCGTCGAGGTTCAGGGGACCAGGCTGCTCGTCGAGCCGCTCGGCCTCGAGGACACCATCATCTGAGCAACGGTCCGACCGCACGTAATCCCACAGAAAGCAGGCAGCAATGGAAGTAGTCGGTATCGCACTGATTGCCGTCATCCTGGCGTTCGTCGTCGTCTACGTGGCGATGGGCGTTCGGATCGTCCGGCCGTACCAGAAAGGCGTCGTCGAGCAGCTCGGGCGCTACAAGGAGACCGTCGACCCCGGCCTCCGGATCATCAAGCCGGTCCTGGAGCGGCTCCGGACCGTCGACATGCGGGAACAGGTCATCGACGTCCCGCCCCAGGAGGTCATCACCGAGGACAACGTCGCGGTGTCGGTCGATGCGGTCATCTACTTCGAGCCGACCGATCCGCAGCGCCTGCTCTACAACGTCAACAATTTCATCCTGGCCATCACCAAGCTGGCCCAGACCAACCTGCGGAACGTGATCGGCGAGATGAGCCTCGACGAGGCCTTCACCTCCCGGGAGCGGGTCAACGCCGCCCTCCGGCAGATCCTGGACGACGCAACCGACAAGTGGGGTGTGCGGGTGGTCCGGGTCGAGATCCAACGGATCGACCCGCCGACAGACGTCATGCACGCCATGCACGAGCAGATGAAGGCGGAGCGGACCCGGCGGGCCGTCGTCACCGAGGCCGAGGGCACCCGCGAAGCGGCCGTGACCCGGGCCGAGGGTGACAAGGAGGCGGCCATCCTGACCGCCGAGGGCCTCCGTCAGCAGGCCATCCTGACCGCCGAGGGTGAGGCCCAGGCGGTGCGGACCAAGGCCGAGGCCGAGCAGTTCCGCCAGGAGGTGGTGGCCCTCGGCGAGGCCGAGGCCATCCGAAACGTCTACGGCGCCATCACCGACTCCGGGACAGACGACCGGGTCATCGCCATCAAGTACCTCGAGACCCTGGAGGCCATGGCGGACGGCCGGGCAACCAAGGTCTTCGTCCCGGCCGAACTCGGGGCGACGATGGGCACGATCGGCGGTATCGCCGAGATGCTCAAGGACGGCGATTTCCCGGCGGCCAAGCCGCGAGACCCGAACGCCGACCGGGCTGCCCGGGCCCGTCGGGAGGCGGCCGCAGCCGAGGTCAGAGCCCGGGCCGCAATGGCCGAGTCGACCTCGGCGACGCCGGAGATCCCTGGCCAGGCCCCGCCGCCTGCGCTGCCACCGGCCGGCACCCTGCCCCCGCCGCCGCAGCCGAACCAGCGCCGGCAATAGCCACACTCGACCGGCCGGTCCGACGGGTTCGCCCGTCGTGGCCGGCCGTCGTCGCGTCCGGGCCGCGGCACCGTGAGCCGCAGGTCGACCTGCGGGGCCACGGGGCCCGGCCGGGTCTGTCCGATTCAGACCTCGGCGGTCAGCGGCTCGAGCACCAGCTCGTGCTCGTCGTCGTCGCCCTCGATCAGCCGCCAACCGAGCAACTCGGCCAGCGGGGCCCGGCCCTCCTCCGGTCCGCTGGCCAGCACCGCATCGTCGACCCGGAGCTCGACATGACGCCGGGGCCGGTAGAGGAACCGACCGTCCCGCTCGATGGCCAGTACGTTGAATCCCGGTTCGATCGGCAGGTCGAGGGCGCCGAGCTCCTTGCCGACCGCCGCTGCGCCCTCACCGACCGGGATCCGAACGACGATGTCGTCGGTGTCACCGAGGGCGACGTGGAGTACCGGATGGAGGTCGGAGGACTTCTCGATCAGCCAGACCATCTGTTGGGCCTGGTCCCCCAGGTCTTCGGCCGCCGCCGCCAGGTGGAGCAGACCCCGGAGTGGTCTGGGGTCGACGTCGTCGCTGGCGGCCCGCAGGACCCAGAGCTCCAACCGGATCTTCATCTCGTCGAGCCGATCCTCCAGGTGCCGGACCTCGGCGGCGAGACTGCGATCCCTGAACACCAGGGACGAGTAGGCCAGCCCGACCGCGACCTCGGAC
>JBCCFN010000467.1:0-2277 GCA_039029715.1 Actinomycetota bacterium
GGTCGACAGGTCGATCTCGATGACCTGGTCGTAGTAGTCGCCGGGATTGGCGAGCACCTCGTCGTCGGCCCGCAGGTGGTGGGCCACGGCGTCGGCGGCGTCGGCGGTGGCCTCCCGACCGGTGGCCTTCAGGTAGCGGGCCATGGCCTCGTCGTAGCCGAAGATGCTGGTCGTGGCCCCGATCTCGGCCCCCATGTTGCAGATGGTCCCCTTGCCGGTGCACGAGAGCGAGTTGGCGCCGGGGCCGAAGTACTCGACGATGGCCCCGGTCCCGCCCTTGACGGTCAGGATCTCGGCCACCTTGAGGATGACATCCTTCGGGGCGGACCAGCCGCTGAGCTCGCCGGTCAGGTGGACGCCGATCATCTTCGGGTACCGGACGTTCCACGGGAACCCGGTCATCACGTCGACCGCGTCGGCCCCGCCGACGCCGATGGCGATCATGCCGAGGCCGCCACCGTTCGGGGTGTGGCTGTCCGTCCCGATCATCATCCCGCCGGGGAAGGCGTAGTTCTCCAGCACGACCTGGTGGATGATGCCACTGCCCGGCTTCCAGAACCCGCCCCCGTACCTGGCGCTGACCGACTCCAGGAAGTCGTACACCTCGTCGTTGGCGTTGAGGGCGGTCAGGAGGTCCTTCTTGCCGTCCTCCCTGGCCTGGATCAGGTGATCGCAGTGGGTGGTGGTCGGTACCCGGACCTCGGACAGGCCGGAGGTCATGAACTGCAGCCAGGCCATCTGAGCGGTGGCGTCCTGCATGGCGACCCGGTCCGGCCGGAAGTCGACGTAGCTCACGCCCCGCTCGGTCTCGGCTGCCGGATCGTCGAGATGGTTGGCCAGGATCTTCTCCGACAGGGTCAAGGCGTGGCCGATCCGTTGCCGGTAGTTTCCGACTCGCTCGTCGAGGGTGGCGTACACGCCACGGATCAATTCGATCGGGGTTTCGGGTCCTACCGTTGCCATCGCGCTCTCCTGCTCGTGCCGGGGTCCGGGCGGGTACCGGGCCGAAGGGGTGGTGATTCGAACCTACCGCCCCCGCCTGCCGTTTCTCATATCTGATACAACCATAATACAAGTCCGCCGGAGTGTCGCCCGAGTGTTGCCGGCGTGCTGCCGGCTCGGCCGGACGACCCTCATCGTCCGGCCATCGTGGCCGATGGTGCCTCGAAGGGGAGGTGCCATGTCACGTCTGTCCGCCGTTCCGCCCGCCCATCGCCACATCGCCGTCGGTCGACGCCGATCGACCGTCCTGTCGACCGTTCGGCCGGTGTCGGTCGCCGTTGTCGCCGCCCTCGCGCTCGCCGCCTGCGGTGGTGGGGTCGACGACGACGATGCCCTGGCGTTCACCGACTCGTCGACCACGACGGTCACCGTCGCCAACTCCTCGACCACCACCGAGCCGGGGGGCTCCTCGACCACCGAACAGTCTCCAACGACGACCGAGGCGGTCGATCGCCAGACCACCCCCACCACCGTCGGCAGCGATCTGCCGCCGGTCCAGACGATCGCGGTCGATCCCGGCGGCGACCCGGACGGGATCTATGCCGGCCGGATCGGCGAGCTCAGCCTCGACGGCGTCGTCGTCCCCGGCGTCATCTCGCCACCGCTGCCGACCGATGGCATCGCCCCGCTGACCGGCCTCCCCGCCCCCGACCTGCCGATCAGACCGGCCGCGGTGGTCAAGATCGACAACGGGCCCGGGGCCTCACCCCAGACCGGGCTCGGTGCCGCCGATATCGTCATCGAGGAGGAGGTCGAGGGCGGGGTGACCCGATTCGCCGCCGTCTTCCACTCCAATCCGAGCCTGGTCGGACCGGTCCGCTCCGGCCGGACCACCGACCTCCCGCTGCTGAGCGGCCTCGGCGATCCGCTGCTGATCTACTCCGGGGCCAACCGGATCACCGAAGGCATTCTCCGGTCCAACCCGGACATCCAGAACCGGAGCCACGGGGCGGCGCCCGGTGGATTCTGGCGGGAGTCGGACCGTCAGGCCCCGTCCAACCTCTACAGCGACACCGCTCCCCACTGGGCGTCTTCGCTCGGCGGGCCGCCGCCACCGCAGTTCCACTACCGGACGCCCGGTGAGCCGGTCGCCGGCGTCGCCGACGACGTGCTGACCGTGACCTATGGTGCCCTGGCCGCCCGCTGGGAGTGGGAGGACGGTCGGTGGCTCCGATGGCAGCGGGGCCAGCCGCACCTGGGAGCGGACGGCCGCCAGCTCTCGGCCGCCAACGTCGTGGTGATCGAGGCGATCAAGGTCGACACCGGCATGACCGA
>JBCCFN010000468.1:0-2263 GCA_039029715.1 Actinomycetota bacterium
CGCCCCAGTCGAGCAGCTCCTGAGCCGCCAGGGTGGCGTCGTCGCCGACCTCGGCCACCCGGACCTCGACCGGCTGGCCGTTGATGCCGCCGGCGCAGTTGGCCAACTCGGCCACGTAGGGAACCAGGTTTGAGCCGGGAATGTCGACGAACCCGACCACGTCCGAGAAGTCCATGGCCATCCCGACCCGGATCGGATCCCCACTCGGGGCGTCGGCACAGTCGTCGAGGTCCGCCTCGAGAATGGCGTCGATGTCGAGGGTGCCGCCGGCCTCGCCGCCGCCGCTTGCCGAGCCCGATTCGGCCTCGTCATCTCCGCCACAGGCCGCGGCGAGCAGCGCCAATGCGGCGAGCACCGCCAAGAGCTTTCGCATGTTCATCTCTGGTCTCTCCCCCGGGGTCGCCTTCCGACCCCGTTTCGTGATCCTGCACACAGTATTCACTTTCACCGGATCGGCAAGCTGCCACCCGCGCCGACCCCAACCGCGAAAGATAGCCCGCCTATCGTTCGGTAGCGAATGATTCGGGGTTGGATTGGCTGAGGGTGGGCTGGCCGGTCAGGCCCAGGTCGGCCGGATCGGGCCTTCGCCGGTCTCGATGTACCGGTTGTGGGTCACCCAGTTGTTGCCGTCGAAGTGGTGCAGCTGATAGCCGACCGGATCCCGGATCAGCTCGACCGGGGCGGCGGGTTCCAGGTTGAGCTGCACGTGCTGGACCGTCGACAGGCAGACGGTCGTCGTCACCCCGCCGATGGTCGCAACCAGCGGCCGGTGGATGTGGCCACAGAGGATCCGGACGACGTGGTCGTGACCGGCGATCACCTCGGCGAAGCGGTCACGGCCCTCAAGCGCCATCTCGTCCATCCAGTGGATGCCGGACTCGAACGGCGGATGGTGCATGCCGACGACGACCGATCGGTCCGCAGTGTCTGACAGGACGCCATCCAGCCAGATCGCCCGGTCCTCGTCGAACCGGCCTCCGTGGCTGCCGGGTAGCAGCGTGTCGACACCGACGATCGTGACGTCGCCGACCTCGACCGTCCAGCCGAGGTGGCCGTCGTCGGTGGCCCACGGCATGTCGAAGGTGGCCCGGAACGTCTCCCGGGTGTCGTGGTTGCCCGGCAAGGGGAGCAGCGGGATCTCCAGCGGCTCCAGCAGCTCGGCCACCAGCTTCATCTCGATCTCGGACCCGTTGTCTGTCAGGTCTCCGGTGGCGATGACGACGTCTGGGCGGACGTTCTCGGCGTTCAGAGCCGCCACCGCAGCGGCCAGCCTGGCGTTGTTGTCGACGAAGCGCTCCGTCGGGGAGGCGGGATCGAGCACGTGGGTATCGGTCAGCTGGGCCAGCAGCACGGGGGTCACCCTCCGGTCAGGAGTCGGTATTGAGGTTGACGATCAGATCACCGGACGGGTCGACGGATACCGCATACTGCTGCAGGCCGTCGCCGTCCTCGGGATACACGGTGCCGTCACAGCTGTCGACGAAGGTCCGATCATCGGTGAGCCACTCCACCGCACACTCCCGGGGCGCGCCGGCCGGGCGGACCGCAAAGGCCAGCCACCCCTCGGTGGGGTCGGTACCGAGGTGCTGGACCCAGATGTCGCGATCGCCCCGAGCGGCGTCTGGCAGCAGCAACGGGCCCTGGGTAGCGATCGCCTCGGCCACGTCTTCGGCGGCCCCGATGCTGAACACCGGCTGGCCGAGGTCGACCGAGTCCTCACCGCCGGCGGTCAGCTGATCGAACTGGGTCACGAGGAACACGACAGCCAGCAGACCGCAGATCGCGCCGAGGCCGACCATGATCGCCTGGGTGGCCGGGGACCGCCCGCCCTGCGCTACCGGCACGATGACGTCTGCGGTCGGCTCGACCGGGGGTGGGGATGGGATCCTGGCAGATGAGTCGGGAACCGCGTGATCACGGACCTAGTATCGCAGCATCGTCTGGCCCATGCGGCACGGCGAGGGGCCCATCCATCGATCTGCATCGCAGAGAAAGCCGGTACCGACGTGGACCTTCTCGAATACCAGGGCAAGCAGTTCTTCGCCTCCTACGGCATCCCGGTGTCCGATGGTGAAGCGACGGACAACGTGGACGGCGCCGTGGCCATCGCCGACCGGGTCGGCTACCCGGTGGTGGTCAAGGCCCAGGTCCACACCGGCGGTCGGGGCAAGGCCGGCGGGGTCAAGTTGGCCGAGAATGCGGACGAGTGCCGGACCCACGCCTCCAACATCCTTGGCCTGGACATCAAGGGCCACATCGTCAA
>JBCCFN010000469.1:0-2235 GCA_039029715.1 Actinomycetota bacterium
CACCGGATCGGAGCCGGTCGACGAAGGCGTCGATCCGGTCCGGCGGGGTGCCGACCGTCGGCCAACCGGGGGTCGGGTTGAGCGGGATCAGGTTGACGTGGGCCTTGGCCGCCAGCGCGACCGCAGCCAACTCCGCCGCATCGGACCGACGGTCGTTGACGCCGTCGATCATGGCCCACTCGAGCGACACCCGGCGTCCGGTCCGCTCCCGGAACAGCTGGCAGGCGGCGATCAGGTCGTCGATCGGGTGCCGGGCATTGATCGGTATCAGCTCGGTCCGGAGGTCGTCGTTTGCAGCGTGGAGTGACAAGGCCAAGCCGACCTGGAGGCCCTCCTCGGCCAGTCGGAGCATCTGGGGCACCAGGCCGACCGTCGACACGGTCAGGTGCCTGGCCCCGATCTCGAAGTCGGCGATCAACCGGTGGAGGCACTCGATCAGCCGGTTGTAGTTGGCGAGCGGTTCGCCCATGCCCATGAACACGATGTTCGAGAGCCGCCGTGGGCCATCCGGATGGTCTGCAGCGGCCCGCCTGGCGGCCACCACCTGCTCCAGGATCTCACCGACCGACAGGTTCCGGTCGTAGCCGGCCTGCCCGGTTGCGCAGAAACCGCAGCCCATGGCGCACCCGGCCTGGCTGGACACGCACACCGTCGACCGGTCCCGGTAGTGCATCAGCACGGTCTCGATCCGGGTGTGGTCGGCCAGCTCCCACAACCACTTCACGGTCTGGCCGTCGTCTGCGGTCCGCTCGGTCGCCGGCCGCAGAGCCGGCGCTACCCGCTCGGCCAGTACGGCCCGGAGCGCCTTTGGCAGGTTGGTCTGGTCGGTGGGGGCGGTGTCGTTGCGATACAGGCCCTGCCACACCTGATCGACCCGGTAGCCGGGCTGGTCGGCGAGCAGCTCCCGGTACCAGGCCCGATCCGGGGTCCACGGTGAGAGGACCTCGGTCATCGACCGTCGCCCCCGCCGCTCAGTCGCTTCGACCACGCCCGGTCGGTCCGGTGCCGATCGAAACCCAGCTTCTCGTAGGTCCGGATCGCCGGGTGGTTGTCGGCTTCGACGTAGAGCATGCCGGTGGTCAGCCCCTGCCCGGCCAGCCAGGTCAGGCCGGCCGCCGTCATCGGGACGCCGAGCCCCTTGCCGTGGTGATCGGGATCGACCCCGATGGCGTAGATCTCGCCAAGCGCCGGCTGATCGTCGGCCAACGGTTGGTGGATCTTGGTCCAGCAGAACCCGGCGAGTCGATCCGGGTCGTCCGGATCGTCGTGGAGCCGGATCCCGTCCGGGTCGAACCAGGGCCTGGTCGATGCCGCCCGCAGGTCGTCGATGGTCATGCCACCCTGATCGGGGTGGTCGGCGAAGGCCCGGTTGTTGACGGTGAGCAGTCGGTGCTCGTCCTGGCCGGGAACGAACGGGCGGGAGGGGACCGGATCGGCATCGATCGGCAACCCGCACCGCATCTGGTGGAGGGCCCGATGATCATCGAACCCGTTGCGGTCGGCCAACGCCCGGTGCCACCCTGCGGCCGGGCGACCCCACAACTCCACCGTCGCAGCATCGGCCGTGGTCAGCGAGGGCTCGACCGCCCGATAGAGGGCGGCGGCCAGCACGGCCCCCTCGATCCCCTCGGCCCGGTCTGCGGCAAGCAGCCCATCGAGTTGGACCCGGCCCCGATCGACGGCTCCACCGAGGTAGCCGATCGGACGATCCCCATCGAGGGCCAGCGCCAGGATCAGATCCGCCGGGGCCGTCCAGCCATCGAAGCGGTCGTCCCGGAGTGCAGGGGGGAGTGCATCATCGAGCAGGCGCTGGAGACGGTCCCGGAGCCAGTCATCACCCGGTCGTCCGTCTCGCGGGGTCGCTCGATCGATGATCAGGAGATCGATCGACGGCAGCTCCTCGCCTCCGGGCCGCGGTGTTGGCGCAGTCTCGGCGGCCTGGTCGGCACGGTCGCTCACCCATGCAACGTAGCCGGCGTTCGGGGTGATACCCGACCGCCGACCCGCCCCCTGCGGTTGCGGTCCGTGTGGACACCGAAAACAATTCCGGTTTTTTTCGGAATATCCCCCCATCTGGATTCGCGCTGGTTTAGTGTTTCAGTCAACCAGGTTCCCGCCACCTGGTAGCAGCGAAAACGGGGATCCGCCGCCCCGTTTCGCGCCGTGCGGGGCCCCGCAAGATAGGGGCCCCCGGATATTTATTGTGTTTTTTTTTGTTAGTATAAAAAAACCAAA
>JBCCFN010000470.1:0-2231 GCA_039029715.1 Actinomycetota bacterium
CCATTCACAATATTCGTAGGGGTAAGATTTGCGCCGGACTTTCTTTAAGTCATTAAGGTGGCGCCTGGCGCACAGCCGCATCAGTCGGCCATGCTTTTTGCCGTATCGATCCGCAGCCGCTTCCTTGGCAAACTCCAGCGCGATCCCTACATAGTCGCGCTCATGCGTCAGGCTTGTTGCTTCTGCCATTGTTTCCGAACTTGAAAGTAGGACGTGTCTCCAGATCTACTTTTACGGACTCCGTTCCCGATAACCGCATGATGGCATCCACTGCATCTGAAGACCCAAGCGTTGAAGTGGCTCCGCCATCTATGAAGCAGGCGAAGACGGCGGCCCGGAGATCATCATTGGCTGCGGCGTGGGCCGCCTCGATGGCCAGAACGGCCCGGTCGTCCCACCAGATCGACGGGCTGGCGAGGAGCCACTTGTCGAACCGGGTCTGGCCCCGGAACAGTGCGGTCAGCCCGAACAGCGCGCTGAAGCTGTGGCCGATCAACCACCGCTCGGACGGCTCGACGTGCTCGGCCAACCGCGCCTCGGCCGCCGGCAGGGCCTGGTCCTCGATGAACCGGAGCAGCTCATCGGCCCGGCCGCACTCGTCTGCGGTGACACCCCGGACGCCGGTGATCGTCGGCGGTACCCAGGGGGTCGGGGTGAACCACCGGGCTCGTTGCCGGAGGTACTCCCCCATCGAGTCGACGTCGAAGGACAGTCCGACCACGGCCGCCTCCGGCGCCTCGGATGACATCGACATCAGCCGGGTGGCATCGACCGTGGTCCCGAACATCCACGGGCCGTCGAGGCAGAACAGCAGGGGCGCCCGCTCAAGCGAGCGGTACCGGACCGGCAGCGCGAGCGACAACACGTGGGCCGTGCCGGTGCGCTCGCAGACGATCGGGAGATCGGACGTCGTCCAGGCCATCGACCGAGCTCAGCCGATCGCCAGCAGTGAGTCGCCGACCTGGAACGCCTGGAGGACGATGCCGGGGCGCTCGGCCGCCAGCACGATCACCGCCACCCCGTCCTCGGCCGAGGTCTCGACCACCGAGAACTGCTCGGCGAACGGACCACCGGTGACCGCTGAGGTGCCCTCCTCGATCACCCGGGTGAACGCCTCGACGGCTGCGGTGGCGTCGATGCCGTCGAACGGGGCGAAGACCACCACCTCCAGCGGAGCTCCGGACGGGTCGAGGGTCTGGCCCATGCCGAGGACCTGCCACGGCAGCGTCCGGGGGGCGCCGTCTGGCGCTGCGGCCTCGAACGCCTCTCGGACCTCGTCCGGCGAGGCCGGGCCCGGTAGCGGCACGGTGAGCACCGGCTGGTCGGTCAGGACGGCGCTGTACACCCCGCGGTCGTCGAGGGCATCGGCGACGGCCCGGAACCGACCGTCGGCGCCCAGCGGGGTTGCGGTTCCGGCCACGGTGGCCAGTGCCGCATCCATGGTCGCCGGGTCGATCGCCCGGACCGCCAGCCCGTCCGACCCGACGTGGAGCAGGCCGCCCCGTCCGAGCGGGCGAGGGGGTGACACCCGTTCGATAACCGGCAGCATCGGATCGCCCCAGGCGAAGTAGGTGAGACCGTCGACCTCCTCCTCGACCAGGTCGGCGGACCAGACCGGGTCCGCTCGGACCGCAGCGACGACGTCCTCGACCGACAGGTCGATCCGGGAGACCTGGACCTGTTCCGGCGGCCGGCCGCCGTAGGCGTCCCACCGGCTGTCGACCAGGGCGTAGCCGACCTCGGCCCGCCAGGCCTCGACCCGGAACACCTCCGGCCCGAAGGGGCCGAGGGCGGTCGGGACCAGGAGCCGGGTCCGGTCACCGATCGCCTCGAAGAACGGTCGGGCTGTTGCGTCGTCGGCGCCGACCGGCCGGTCGACCGCAACCAGCGAAGCCGCAGCGTCGTAGTCGATCACGACCGACCAGCGGCGGTTCCCCTCGGTGTCGGCCAGCGCCTCCAGTGCGGTCGCCACCGTCCCGCCGGTGCCCCGGTCGCCTGCAGCAACGGTGTCGTCGGTGTTGTCAGCGTTGTCGGCGTCGGTGGCATCGCCGTCGGTGGCATCGCCGGTGTCATCGGCCCCGCCGGTGCTGCCGGCGTCGGTGGCGTCGTCGCCCGGTGCTGCGTCGTCCGGGTCGTCTGCGTCGGTCCTCGCGGGCTCGTCGCCGGTATCGGTCGATGGCTGACCGGGCGCGGTACTCGACGGGCCGGCGTCGTCCCCGCCGTCCCCGCCG
>JBCCFN010000471.1:0-2216 GCA_039029715.1 Actinomycetota bacterium
CCAACGAGGTGATGAACCGGATCGCCGCTGCCTTCCCGCCGGACGAGCGTGATCTCCACGAGCGGGTTCCGATCCCCATGCAGGCCCGCTCCGCCGATCTGCGGATCCCGTGGCTGCTGGTCGGGGTCGTCCTGATCGCCGCCATGATACCGTTCCTGCTCGCCCTGGTGGCGATAGGCAGCGGCGGGATCGGCGGGGGTGGGGACGAACCGACCGAGACGATGCAGGACCTCAGCCGAGTCCTTGGCGGGGCGGTCGCCGGCGCCGCCGGGCCCGCCGCCACCGACGGAGAGCCGGACGGGGAGGGCGGCACCGCAGCGGGGGCCATCCCGGCGGTCCCTGGAGGCGGGGCGGACGGCGCCGAGGCCAGCCTGCCGGCGACCTGCGTCCTCGACCTGACCAAGGGCACGCTGCTGGATGATGCGATCCAGTGCGATGGCGCCGGCTTGCTCGAGGTCTTCGACCGGGTCGGTCCGTGGCACAACGACCTGACGACCCTGGTCCTCGGCGAGGGCGTTGTCGGTGAGTTGATCTACGAGGCCGGCGGCGGCCTGAGCGATGCCGAGCGGATCGTGATCCTGGCCGGTGGGCTGATCAACCTCGACCCCCGGGCCGCAGCCTTCGGGGTCGACCAGCTCACCCTGCAGTTCAGCGGCGACGACCAGCACGTCCACTTCATCCAGGGCGACCCGGAGAACGGGGACACCGCCACGCTGCGCTTCACCCTCGACCGCTGAGGCGTGACCTCTCGACGACCTCGTCCGGCCGAGGATCCTAGGCGCTGAGCTCTTCGGTCCTCGTTGGTTGGGGCGCCACGGCGAAGGCGGAACGATCGACCGCCGCCGCAGCCAGGGCGACGACCCCGACCAGGGCTGCGGTGGTTGAGAAGGCGGCGATCGGCCCGGCGAGGTCGAAGATCGGCCCGGCGAGCAGCGCCATCAGACCGGCCCCGGCGATGCTGGCCCCACCGGCCAGGCCCTGAGCGGTGGCCTGTTCGTCCTCGCTGCAGGCCCGGGAGACTGCGGCCAGGGCGTTGGGGTAGGCGACCGCACTGATCGCAGCCTCGACGACGCCGAACCCCAGCAGGACCCAGTAGTTCCGGGGGAACCCGGTGGCGACCGTGATGGCCACCAGGGCTCCGGCTCCGATCAGGGCGACCCGGGCCGAGCCGAACCGGTCGCCAAGTCGCCCCCCGATCGGCGCCACCAGGACATACGGCAGCCCGTAGGCGGCGACGGACAGGCCGACGATGAACGTCGAACCACCGAGGTTGAACAGGTGCTTGCCCCAGATGGTCTCATAGAGCCCGACCGGGAGGAACAGGGCCATCGCCAACGCCACCGACTGAAGCACCGGTCGGCGGCGGGCCAGGGTCCGCAGCGGCGTGCCGGTGGTGTCTGACCGGACCTCGGTGATCGGCAGCCGGAACAGGACCGGACTCAGCAGGGCGATCAGCACGGCGAAGAAGAGGAAGGCGACGTCGACCGAGAACAGGCCGGCCAGCAGCGCCCCGACCAGTGGGCCGATCACCAGTCCGCTGGTGTCACCCATGGCGATGTAGGAGAGGCGCCGAGCGGTCTGATCCGGTCGACCGGAGATGGCGGTGGCCCGGGCGGCAGGGGCCCAGCAGCCGGTGGCAAGGCCGCCGATACCCCGGGCCAGCGTCAGCTCGAGCAGCGAGTCACCGACCGCCATCAGCACCAGACCGCACACACCGAGACCGATCGCCGCGGTCAGCAGCACTCTGGCGTGGCCCCGATCGGCCATCCGGGCCAGGACCAACTGGGCCAGCAACGACGTGGCGAAGAAGACCCCGGCGATCAGGCCGAATCCCCAGGTCGGGAACCCGACCTCGCTCTGCAACTCCGGGAGCATCGTGAACACGACGGAGCCGGCACCCATCAGCAGCGAGGTGCCGAGGATCAGCAGTACGATCGGGTCCCGTTCGGCGCCCGGCGGCATGCCGCGGGCACCGTCGGTGGCCGTCCGGTCGGTCGGGGACGTGGTCACGATCCTTGAGCGTATGGTCACGGTGGTCGAATCGCCCACAATCAACCCTCGACCCGCAGAACCGGGTCTGGAGAACAGGAGGACCCGATGACACTTCCCGGACCGCTGGTCGCCCCGGACTGGCTCGGCACCGGTGCCGGCCGTCACGCTGGGAGAGATCTCGAGCTCCTTGCCCACCTCGCCGGCCTTGCCGATCACGGCCCGGG
>JBCCFN010000472.1:0-2204 GCA_039029715.1 Actinomycetota bacterium
CCACTGCCCTGGAAGTGACTCCTGGCTCCGTTGTCCCGGACCTCGTTGCCCTCGATCGTGACCCGCGACGCCCCGACCAGGGACACACCGCCGCCGCCGAAGTTGCTGATCCGGTTGTTCATAACCCGGACGTCGTGGGCGCCGTCCTTGACGAACACGCCGACGCCATGCTCGCTGTTGTCCCGGCCCCGCATGACGAAGCCGGAGACTTCGACGTAGGACGCTCCGAGCACCTCGAACGCCGAGCCCCACTCACCCCCGGCGACCAGGGTCACGGTCTCCCCGGGGTAGGGGGCGATCCGGATCCAGTTCTCCGGGGTGCCGCTGCGGCGGAAGTTGAACGCCCCGTGGGTATCGGTGTCGTAGGTGCCGCCCCGGAGATAGATGGTGTCTCCCGGCTGGGCGATCGAGGTGGCCTCGATCGGGCGCCGGAACGGCTGGTCCTCGGTGCCGGGGTTGTGGGCGTAGCCGCTGTCTCCATCGACATACAGGGTCCGCTTGCCGGTGCCCGGGGCTGCGGGCGCAGGTGCTGGGGCGGCCGGCGGGGGCGGAGGTGACGTCGTCGCCGGTGGCTCGGTGGTGGTCGGTGCCGGTGGAGCGGTGGTGGTCGGCGCAGGCGCCGGCTCATCCGGCGTTGCGCCCTGATCCGGTTCGGCCGGCGTTGCGCCCTGATCCGGGCTGTCGACCGTGATCGGCGGTCGTGGGGCGGCGGTCGCCGCGTCTCCGTCAGACGTTTCGCCAAGCTGGTCTGCAGGGGCATCCGGTTGGTCGGCCGGCACGGCCGTGGCCGTCGTCGTCCCGTCCTGGGCTTCGGGCTGAACGAACGCCTCCAGCGGGCCGCCGTCTCCAACATCGTCCGGCAGCACGGCCCGAGGGGTGAGCGGTCTTGCCCCGCCGGCTCCGTCTGCCTGGCCGGCCACGGTCTCGACCCGGGCGTTCGGGCCGTTGCCCGGTATCACCAGCGCGCCGACCACGATGAACACCAGCACTGTTGCCAGGCCGGCAAGGGCTTTCGTGCTTGGCTGTCGAAGGTCCACTGACAAGGTCATCCCGCCGATGGTCGTGTCGCTACCGGGCCGGGGTAGACGATAGCGGCCTCCGGTTCAGAGGTGGCGCATCGGTGGGTCTGGCGGCGTATGAGGAGAAGTACTCAGCGGGCGATGTTCGCACGCCACTCCTGTCGGCCGATGGCCATGGAGGATCAAGTGGTTCCGGTCGACAACTGGCCGCAAGGGGTTCGTTCAGGCCGATTGGTTCTCCAGGAATCGCTCCCGGGCCGCCAGCACGTCCGGCAGGTGGCTCTCGGACCAGTGGCGGATGGCCTGCAGCGGCTCGGTCACGCTGACCCCCAGCTCGGTGAGGGAGTACTCGACCTGGGGCGGGCGCATCTGCGCCCGGACCTCACGGTGGACCAGGCCGTCCTGCTCCAGCTTTCTGAGCGTCTGGGTCAGCATCTTCTGGGTGATGCCGGGGATGGCACGGCGAAGCTGACCGAACCGGTGGGGGTGCTCCTCCAGGCGCCCGATGATCAGCGTCGACCACTTGGAGGCGACCAGGTCGAGGATGTCCCGGCAGGCACATTCGGCCAGGTAGAGGTCACCCTGTGCCGGGGCGTCTGGGACGGCGTCGGTGCCGACGGTGGGAGCGGTTTCCATTGGGTACCTACCGGTCAATCGGGGGCTTGCTCCGTGATCGTACACCGTGGTGGGCGGCCCCGGCCGACCGACGGGCGTGGCGGTCGGCCGGTCCGCTCAAGCGATACGGTTTCCGTGCCGATGACGGTGGTATGCGGCGTGCTCGGGCGTTGGCTTCGTTGGCCATCGTGGCCTTGGTCGGGATGGCCGGCTGTGGTGCCCTCGACGGGGGAGCGATGAGCAAAGCCGAGTGTGAGGAACTCGGCGGGACGCTCCAGACGTTCGAAAACCCGGACGGCTCGACCCGCGCCGTCTGCTACGTCGGCTGACCCCGGCGTCTCGTCGACCTCGCGTCGACCTCTCGAACGTCGCCTGATGCGGCGCTAGTCGTGGTGGCCGGGCCTGACGACCCGGTTCTCATAGGCCCACACCACGGCCTGGGTCCGGTTGGTGGCGCCGATCTTGGCCAGGATGTTCCGCACGTGACTCCGGACGGTCGACACGCCGAGATGGAGGCGTTGACCGATCTCTGCGTTCGACCGACCGGCCGCCACCAGCCGGAGGACCTCC
>JBCCFN010000473.1:0-2194 GCA_039029715.1 Actinomycetota bacterium
ATCAAACTTCTGCAGTGCATCCGCATTGCGGAGTTCGATGGTCATGGGATCGAACCTAGTGCCGCGTCAGTGCATCTCCCGATTCAGCCGGCGGGTCAGGTCGATCACCCGGTGGAAGTTGATGTTGAGCATCAGCTCGTTCAGCTCGACCGCAAGCTCCGGCGTTTCGGCGATCATGACCTCGTAGGCGTCCCGATCGATCGTCAACAGTTCGACGTCGCCGACCGCGTGGATGTCTGCGGTCCGGGGCTGACCGAGCCGGAATCCGATCTCGCCGAAGATCGAGCCGGCGCCGAATTCCCGGAGCCGGAGTCGGCTGCCCGGACCTCGGGGGAGTGACGCGACGCAACGTCCCGTCTCGATCAGGTACAGGGTCCGGGCGGTGTCTCCCAGGGACTCGATCCTGGCCCCGTCCCGGTGGAAGGCCGGGGTCAGGTAGCGGCGGAGCTCATCCGAGATCTCGAGCGTGCCGGCCCCGTCGACCGGGCCGGAGGATGCCAGCAGCAGGTTCTCGGCCTCCTCGAGCGCATGGTCCAGGTCCGGGTGGTAGGTGGCCCGGGTCTCGGCGGTGCCCTTCCGGCCGATCAACTGATGGGTCAGCCCGGGCTTCAGACCGGACCACAGCAGCCGGACCTCGGCCTCCGCTGCGGCGTCTGCCAGGCGGCGGAGCACGGTGGCGGCCGAGAGGTCCAGGCCCGTGACGTGGCGGAAGTCGATGATGATGCAGGCCGGGTGGTCCTCGTTGATCACGTCCGCCACCTGGTCGTGGAGCACCTCGATCGACCCGAAGAACAGGTAGCCCTGGACCTCGAAGACCCGGACCGACGGCCCGAGCTCCTGGAGATAGGCGACCTCGTTCGGGGTCCGCTCCACGCTGCTCGACAGCTCGGCCGCCGACCGGGAGGCCCGGACCGGGTCGACCCGGCTGTAGCGAATCAGGAAGATGGCGGACGCAGCCAGGATGCCGACCCCGACCGCCTCGAGCATCCCGAACCGGACGCTGACGATCACGATGGCGATCGACACGATGCTCTCCGTCGACCACGAACGTCTGAGGTCGACGAGCCAGTGGATGAGGAGGAGAGTCCCGAGGCTGGTCAGGATGCCGCCGACCACGAACCGGGGCAGGTAGCCGATCAGCTCGCCGGCGGTCACCGCCAGGACCATGCAGCCGAGACCGATTGCGGTCGGGATGACCGGGCCCCGGGCGCCGACCCTGGTCGCCAGCGTGGTCGCCCCGAGCTTGTGGTAGCCCATCAGCCCCCCGATCGGCGCGGCCAACACGTTGGCCAGCCCGACCGCCTGCATCTCCCGGTCGAAGTCGACGTGGGACGACTGAGTGGTCTGGATCCCCTTGAGGTTGAGGAGCAGCCCGACCATGGAGACGAAGACGGCCGCCGCGATCGGGAGTGCGGCCGACGCCACTGCCCCCCAGTCGGCGGCACCGAGGTCGCCGAAGCCGACCGGTCGCCAACCATCGAGGTCACCGAACGGCCCGACGAGCCACCCGTCGTCTGCGGCCCGATCCAGGTCGCTGGTCAACGCAACGACGGCGTGGAACAGCCCGACGGCGCTGATGACCAGGGCCCCGACGACGAAGGCCGGCAACCGCTCGATCTCGGATGCGGCGGCCACGAGGCCGGCCAGCAACAGTCCTGGCAGGAGCAACTGCCAGGCATCCCCGAATGCCGACCACTGGAGCGGGCCGTCGATCATCACCTCGATGCCGCCGATGACGAGCAGGCAGCCGGTCCCGGCCACGAACCCCATCACCACCGTGCTCGGGAGGTAGCGTCCGACCTGGGTCAGCCGGAGTCGGGTCACCGCGATCACGGTCAGCCCGAACGCCACCGACGAGATCACGAGCACCGCCAGCATGGTGCTGATCGGGTCCTCGGCCACCGTGACCGATGGCAGCGTGGTGAGCAGCAGGATTGCAGACAGGTCCTGGGACCCGCCGATGGCGGTGACCAGCCGGGTCCGGATGCCGATGAACAGGGCCAGGAACCCCGTGGCGAAGACGAACCCGCCGGCGGCCCGAGGCAGGCCTTCGGCCAGGGCTCCGGAGAACAGCAGGGCGGAGAGCGAGACCGCCATGGCGATCTCGGTCACCAGCCTGAAGTCGAAAGTTCCGGGCAGATGCTTGTCGATTTCCGCGGCGAAGAGTTGGGATTGCGCATGAAGCGGCGAGACC
>JBCCFN010000474.1:0-2178 GCA_039029715.1 Actinomycetota bacterium
CGGCGGCGAAGGGGAGCAGGAAGAATGAACCGGCGATGAGTATTTCGCCGATGCCGAAGGCGGCAGCGGCCGCAAGCCAGATAGCTGCCCAGATGGCGGATTGTCCCATTGGCCCGATCCTTTCGAGGGTTCTGCTTGCCTTGACACTACTAACGACGCGCCGTTCCTACCGGTTCCAGGATCGCGGAGATTCTCCTCGCCGATAGTTTTGGAGGATGGCCCGCCTGATCAGTGTCCACGCCCACCCAGACGATGAGGCGTCGAAGGGCGCCCCGACGGTCGCCCGGTACGTTGCCGAAGGCCACCGGGCGTACCTGGTTTGCGCCACGGGAGGCGAAGAGGGCGACATCCTCAACAAGGCCATGGACCGGCCCGAGGTTCGGGAGAACCTGGCCGAGGTCCGGGCCGAGGAACTGGAGCGCTCGGTCGAGGCCATCGGGTTCCATGAGCTGGTCTGGCTCGGCTACCGGGACTCCGGGATGGAAGACACCGACGCCAACAACCACCCGGACTGCTTCGCCCAGGCCGACCTGGACGAGGCGACGGGACGGCTGGTGGCCATCGTCCGCCGGCTCCGGCCCCACGTGATGATCACCTACTCCGACGACCAGCAGGGCTACCGCCACCCGGACCATCTCCGGGTCCACGATGTCAGCGTGCTGGCCTACGACCGGGCCGCCGACCCGGCGTGGTATCCCGAGGCCGGCGAGCCGTGGCAGATCTCGAAGCTCTACTACTCGACCTGGAGCCGGGCCCGGATGACCGCCCAGCACGAGAAGTTCAAGGAGCTGGGGCTGGAGTCGCCCTACGACGAGAAGTGGTTCGAGCGGCCGTCCCAGGACCACCGGGTGACCACCAAGGTCGAGATCGGTCGGTACTACGGGGCCAGGCGGGCGGCGTTGCTGGCCCACGCCACCCAGGTCGATCCGGAGGAGAAGTTCTGGTTCGGTCTGCCGGACGAGGCGGCGGCCGAGGCCTACCCCTACGAGGACTACATCCTGGCCCGGTCGACGGTCGACTCCGAGGTGCCGGAGGACGACCTGTTCGCCGGCCTGGATGCCGACGCCCAGGCCGCGGCCTGATGGCGGCACTGGACGATGCCTTCGTCGCCGGGCTGGTCGACGCATCGGCCGGGGTCGGCGCGGCCGGACGGTCGGCAACGGTTGCGATCACGATCGGCAAGACCCAGTCGGCGATCCTCGAGATCGTCGACGGTCGGGTCGTGGGGGGTCGGGTCGGCCCGGCCGAGGAGGACGAGGTCGGGGTGACCGTGCCGGTGACCGGTGACCAGCTGGCGGCGTTCTGCGACGGGTCGGCGTCCGTGGCCCAGGACTACATGCGGGGCGACCTCAAGCCGGTCGGCTCGACCGGTGCGCTGCTGGCCTTCGTCGAGCTGTTCGAAAACCCGGACTTCCGGGCCGGTCTGCCCGGCTGACGGCCCGCCTCACCATCACCGGGGAGCCCGGGCAACCCGCTGGTCGCTGCTCGGTGTCCGGCGGGCCGGGTGTCAGGCCCGCTGAGCGGCCCGGAGCTGCCGGTAGCCGATCAGCTCGGCACCCGATCGGTCGAGGGCGGCCCGGAACGCCCAGTCGTCGGTGACGAGATGGGCGTCCGCCACGTTTGCGGTCCACCGGGGGGTCACCGCCCGGAGCTCCGGGGTGTCCTTGGCCGGTCTGACCTGGATCTCGGTGACGCCGGGGGCCAGGTTGCGCAGTGCGGCATCGACGGCGGCCCGCGAGTCCCGGCCCCGAGGGGCGACCACGACATGGTCGGCCACCAGGATCCCCTCCTCGCTTGCCAGCTTGCGGGCCGGGAACCCGAGGTCGACGGTTGCATCGGGGAGGCTCATCGGCAAGCCGAAGTCGACCGCCAGGTCGAGGTAGACGTCGAACAGCTCCGGGCGGAGGCAGAGCGCATCCAGATGGGAACCGAGGTGGCTCGGGTCGAAGCCCCACAGCACCGCCCGCTCGATCTGGGCCCGTCCCTCTCGCCGGAGCTCGTCCAGATCTGCGTGCTCGCCGAGGTCGGCGGGGGTCCGGGGAAAGCCGCCGTCGCCGTCGAGCAGGGACGGTGCCCGGGTGATCGGCCCCCAGCGGTAGGTGTCGTGCTCGGCGTTCGCGGTGAGCGTCACCCCGATGTCATCGCCCTGATGGGCCGCCGCCGCCCCCCGGGCCCACG
>JBCCFN010000475.1:0-2158 GCA_039029715.1 Actinomycetota bacterium
GACGTGAACCATCCGGTGCCCGAGGTGGTCGAGGAAGATCTGCTGCCACCGCTCGACCTCGTCGATCACCGCCGCCGCCTCGGTCGGGGTGTGGGACCGCTACCCGGAACTGCGGTCGGTGGCCGTGGTGCCCCTCGGGGTCAGCGACCACTCGGACGAGCCGGAGATGCGGCCCCACACCCCGACCGAGGCGGCGGCGGTGATCGACGAGGTCGAGCGGTGGCAGCAGATCTTCCTCGACCACCTCGGGCACCGGATGGTTCACGTCGGCGACGAGTACTACCTGCTCGCCGGCCGGCCGTTCCCTCCGGCCGAGATCTATGACGGCTTCGCCATGCACGAGGACGGCATCGGCATGGCCCGGACCTTCGAGGCCGAGTTCCTGGGGCTGGCCGAAGACGCGGTCACCCCGGCCGCCGGGTTCTTCTCCTGGGTCGACGGCGCACCGGCCGAGGGCTACCGGGCGCCCCGATTGGCGGCCGCGGCGAGCGGTGGGGCCGGGGGCCATGGCGGCGGCTGCGGGGTCGCACTGGCAGTGCCCGGCCAGCCAGCCGAGGTCGAACCCGGCGGTGGCGGCGGGGTGGCAGTCCAGCTGGGGCGGACCAGACGGGGCCACCGGCCGATCGGGATCCTGACCGGCGCCCTCGGGGCCCAGGTCCTTGCGCCGCTGGTCGAAGAACTCGGTCGAGACGACGTGCGGCTGATCCCGGTCGAGAACCGGTTCTTCGGCGGCAACATCGGCGTCACCGGTCTGATGGTCGGTGAAGATGTCGCTCGCCACCTGTCGACCGAGCCGGCCGACCATCGGTTCCTGCTCCCGGACGTCTGCCTGTCCGGTGGGCGGTTCCTCGACGGCATGACGGTCGATGACCTGCCCCGCCCGGTCGAGGTCGTCAGCACCGATGGGATCTCGCTCCGGCGGGTGCTGGACGGTGCGGCGTGAGCCGACTCGGTGAAGTGGTCATCGTCGGCCGGCCGAACGTCGGCAAGTCGACGCTGATGAACCGGATCCTCGGTCGCCGGGAGGCCATCGTCGAGGAGAAGCCGGGGGTCACCCGGGATCGCAAGGAGGTCGAGGCCGAGTGGCAGGGCCACCGGTTCAACCTGGTCGACACCGGCGGCTGGCTGGCGTCCGGGTCCGAGCTCGACGCCAAGGTGTCCCGCCAGGCCGAGACCGCGCTGGCGTCGGCCGATGTGGTGCTGTTCGTCGTCGACGCCACCGTCGGTGTCACCGAGGAGGACAGCCAGGCCGCTCGCCAGCTCCGGGCCGTCGACCGGCCGCTGCTGCTTGTCGCAAACAAGGTCGACGACGACGCTCACGAGGCCACGATCTGGGATCTGGTGCAGCTCGGGCTCGGTTCGCCGTTTCCGGTCAGCTCGATCCACGGTCGGGGAGTCGCCGACCTGCTTGACGAGGTGGTCAGCCATCTCCCCGACGACACGGCCGATCATGGCGGCCAGAGCTCGGAGGACGAGGAGCGGGTGTTCAGCATTGCGCTGGTCGGCCGGCCGAACGTCGGGAAGTCGACCCTGTTCAATCGGCTGATCGGGGAGGAACGGTCCGTCGTCCACGACATGCCCGGCACCACCAGGGACACGATCGACACCGTGGTCGAGACCGAGATCGGCCCCGTCCGGTTCCTCGACACCGCCGGGATGCGTCGGCGGAGCCGTATCGACGAGGACACCGAGTACTACTCGGTCGTCCGGTCGTTGAAATCGATCGACGGCGCAGACATCGCTCTGCTGGTCATCGACGCCACCGAGGGGGTGACCCAGCAGGACCAGCGCCTGGCCGAGCGGGTCGACGCCGCCGGCTGCCCGACGGTGGTCGTGCTCAACAAGACCGACCTGTTGACCACCGACCAGCGGGAAGACCTGACAGACCAGCTGGCCCGAAAGCTCAGCTTCCTCCCGGACGCCGGGGTTCACCGGATCTCGGCCCTGAGCGGTCGAGGGGTGCAGAAGCTCCTGCCGTCGCTGCGGGGTGCACTGGACGCCTACCAGACCCGGGCACCGACCCGGCAGGTAAACGACGTGATCCGGCGGGCCCAACAGGCCCAGCCGGCCCCGGGCGGTGCCCGGGTCCTGTATGCCACCCAGGGCGCAACCGATCCACCGACGTTCACGCTGTTCGCCAACCGCACGATCCCGGACC
>JBCCFN010000476.1:0-2142 GCA_039029715.1 Actinomycetota bacterium
GACGCCTTCGCCGTCTTCCGCCAGATCCAGTAGTTGGGCAAGGTCCCGGCGCCGTTCAAGGTCGTCGAAGAGCATCCGGATGCGCTCGAGATTGGCCTCGTCCTGGGTCTGGTCGTTCCCGGGCTGGTAGATTTTTCGGCCGTGGACGGTTTGCACTTCTGCGTGTTCGGACTCGGCGAGGCCGGTTCTCTGCTTGCCACCGACCTGTTGACGGCCGGTGGTGAGGTCAGCGCGTTCGACCCCGCAGAGGTCCCGACCCCCGACGGTGTCCGGCGATTCGTCCATCCATCGCTCGCGGTCCGGCGGGCCGACGTGGTCCTGGCGGTCACCGCCGGGACCGATGCCAAATTGGCCATGCTCCAGTCGCTTGACGCGGTCAGGCAGGATGCGGTCTATGCCGACTTGTCGACCGGACCACCCCAGCTGAAGATCGAGTTGGCCGGGTATGCCGGACGCCGCGACCTGCCGTTCGCAGACGTTGCGTTGATGAAGATGGTGCCTGGCCACGGCCTGGCAACCCCGGCCGTGGTGTCCGGCACCGCCGCCGATCGGGTGGCGTCCGTGCTGAACGACGCCGGCGGCCGGGTCCAGGCGATCGACGGGCCACCCGGCGCGGCGGCGGCGAAGAAGCTGCTGCGGAGCGTGATGCTCAAAGGCGTGGCCGCCGTCCTGGTCGAGGCGGTGGAGGCCGGAGCGGCGCTGGACGACCTCTCGTGGCTCTGGACCAACCTGGTGACCGAGATCGACGGGGCCGACGAAGTCTGGATGCGTCGCCTGGTCACCGGCTCTGCCACCCATGCTCGTCGGCGGGCGGCGGAGATGGAAGCGGCGACCGCCATGCTGGCCGAGCTCGGGGTCGACCCGGTCATGACCGGTGCCACCGCCAGGCGTCTGGCCGGGATGATCGGCGATCCGCCGCCGGACCTGCCGCCGCCGACGATTCCCCAGGACCTGTCGTCGAGCAGCGTCTTTCGACCACCGGAGTAATAGGCCGTCCCCGGATCGTCTCCGATGCCCGGGGATAGGGTCGGGACATGGGACGACACGCCATCAAGACCCCGCCGCATCATGCCCCGTGGGCCGACTTCCTCGACCTCTGGCGGGCCGCCGACCAGCTCGACGTGTTCGAGTCTGCCTGGAACTGGGACCACTTCTACCCGCTTGCCGAGCCGTGGGACGGGCCAAACCTCGAAGGCTGGACCATGCTCGGGGCGCTGGCCCAGGCCACGACCCGGATCCGGATCGGTTCGATGGTCAACGGCATGCACCACCGGCACCCGGCGGTGTCCGCAAACATGATCGCAACCCTGGATCACATCTCCGGGGGCCGATTCGAGTTCGGGATCGGGGCCGGCTGGAACGAGATGGAGACCAACGCCTACGGCCTCGACCTGGGAACGCTGAACGCACGGTCCGACCGGTTGGAGGAGGGGCTGGAGGTCATCGTCTCGCTGCTGACCAATCACCGGACCACCCATCAGGGTCGGTTCTTCACCCTGGAGGATGCGTTCTGTGAGCCGAAGTGCATCCAGCAGCCCTACGCCCCGATCGTCGTCGGTGGCAAGGGCCGGAAGCGGACGCTCCGGACCGCGGCCCGGTTCGCCGATCAGTGGGACATGACGTTCCCCGAGACGCCGGCCGACTGGCTCGAGCTCGACGAGGTCCTCCGCGGCCACTGTGCTGACGTTGGTCGGGATCAGGCCGAGATCACCCGCAGCGTTCACCTCGGGTTCACCCCGGACGGAGCGCCGGCGGCCATGGTCGACCAGGCCGAGCGGTTCTTCGAGGCCGGCGTCGACGTAGTGGTGTGGTCGATGCGGGGGCCGGTCGATGCGGCCCGGCTCGACCCGCTTGCGGAGGCCATCCGGGCCGCCGAGTGACCGCGGCCGCCTCTATCGGATCGACCGCCCGGGGCCTGATCGTCCCGGTCTACACGCCATGGCTCGGGATGTCGCTGTGCGTCGGGATGGTCTCGGTCGCCCTGCCGCTGCACCTGGAGGACGGTGGGGTCGGCGTCTTCGAGTTGTCGCTGGTGCTGGCCGCGGCCGGGCTCGGCTCGGCCCTCGGCGGGGTGCCGGCCGGGGATGCGGTTTCCCGGGTTGGCTCGGGCCGGCTGATGCTGCTCGGCTCGATCACGGTGGC
>JBCCFN010000477.1:0-2129 GCA_039029715.1 Actinomycetota bacterium
CTCGACAAGGTCGATGGTCCGCCCGTCCGGGCCGCGGTTCTCAGCGTCGGTGAGGTCGATAACCGGATCCGGGTCCGGCGCCGGGGCCGCATCGGTATCGGGCGTCGGCTCGGCGTGCGGTTCAGGCGCCGACTCTGTGCCGGACGCCGGCGCCACGGCCGATTCCGACGCGGACGCCACGTCGACATCGGCAGTCGGGTCAGGGTCCGGCGCCGCGGCCCGACCAGAGTCCGGCGCCGGAGCCACGGCCGATTCGGACGCGGACACGGCATCGGCTTCGGGCGTCGGTTCGGGGGCCGGGGCGATCGCGGCCAGCTGCGCCTCCAGGTCCGCCACCTTCCGCTCCAGCCGATCGGCCTGGTCCGCCCTGGTCCGCAGATTGATGATCTGGTTCTCCAGTTCGGTCACCAGCCCGAGCTGCACACGCAACTCCTTCAGCTCGCCTTCCAGCTTCGGCACCCTGGCGGACTGGATCCTGGCCTTCTCCAGCTCGAGCTGAAGGTCATCGGCCCTGGCCTCCGATCGTTTGAGCGAGCTGACCCGGAGGCGGAGCCGATCGGATTCAGCCTCGGCGGCCAGGCGACGTTTCTCGTACTCGGCGTTGACCGCCCGCCGCCGCCAGAGCCACCAGGCCGTCGCCAGCAGCACACCAAGTCCGAAACAGACGACCAGCGGTATCCAGATCAGGGCGTAGAGCCACGTCATCCGGAACTCCGATCCGAGGACCGGTAGGTGACCCCGTCGATCTCGTCGGTGGCGGACACCACGGCGATGGCCAACGATCGGTCGATCGCGGGACCGGTGAGCGTCACCTGCATCCCGGTGGCGAACGGGCCGTCCACGCCGTCGACGGAGACGAACGACACCTGGTCGAGACCTTCCTCTTGCAGGGCGGACACCGCTGCGTCCTCAACCGCGGCGGCCACCCAGGGGGCAAGCAGCCCGGCCTTCAGGACAAGGGCAAACACGGCGACCAGCGGTACCCACCACCAGTTCCTGGACGTGCGCATCGCTCCTCCTGAGACAGCCGTACGTCCTGTTGGACGGCGGCGGCGGCTGAAACGTCGCGGATCGAAACCGAACCGTCAACGCGTCACCTCAGGATAGGCGACCGGTTAGAGCTGGAGGATGCGGATGAAGTCCATCTCGAAGGTGGCGCCCGCCGTTCCGACGGCGTTCGGCGAGAGCGGTCCCGGCCGTCCGCCGAGCGCCAGGTTGATCTTGATCTGGCCGATGCTCTGATCGAACGGGGTCGGGTAACCCTGGATCGTGTCGGCCGCCTCGACCCGGAAGGCCTCCCGGCCGTCGAGGTACCAGACCAGGACCCCGTTGTAGCCGTAGTCGAATCGGACGGTGTGCCAGGAGTCGCTGAAGTAGTCCTGGCCGATGACCCCCCGGTTCTGCAGCTCATGGCTACCGGACGAGTCGGCGTAGTGCATGCTGAACATCGCTCGTCTGGGGTTCTCGGCGGTCATGACCTCCAGCCAGTCGAGTTCGCCGCCGCGCGGCCACCCGCCATCGCCCCAGGCCGACGCCCAGACAGCGGGCCACAGTCCGCCCTGGTCATCGGGGTCCGCCGGGGTGAGCTTGACCCGGAACTCGATCGCCTGACCCGGGGAGAACGTGACCCCCCGGCTCCGGATCATGCCCGAGGTGACATTCCTGGTTGAGCCGTTCGGGCAGGTGTACCGCTCCGTCACCGCTCGCAGGATCAGCCGACCGCCCTGGACCGACACGTTTTCCGGCCGGTAGCACTGCAGCTCGTTGTTGCTGTCGCCGTAGCTCGAGTGCTCGACCCGCCAGCGGGACGTGTCGAGCGAGTTGAAGTCGTCACGCCAGATCTCCCGACCGGGGTTGCCGCCGCCGACGGTGGTCGTCGTGGTCGGACGGGCCGTGGTCGTGGTGGTCGGCCTCGTGGTCGTCGTGGTGGGACGAGCCGTCGTCGTCGGCCTCGTGGTCGGCGTGGTGGCCTGGGTGGTCGCAGTGGTCGGCCTGGTCGTCGAGGCGGTGGTGGCCCGGGTCGTCTGCTGCGGCCTGGTGGTGGCGGTGGTCGCCTGCGTCGTCTGCTGAGCCCTGGTGGTGGCCGGGCTCGATGACGGGGTGGTGGCCTGACCGGCCGTGGTCGCTGC
>JBCCFN010000478.1:0-2102 GCA_039029715.1 Actinomycetota bacterium
ACGAGAACAAGGTCCGCAACAACCTAATGGCCCGGACCCAGTCGATGAACATGGAGGAGCGGATCTTCGAGGTCGTCATCCCCATGGAGGACGTCGTCGAGTTCAAGAACGGCAAGAAGGTCGTCGTCCAGAAGAAGGTCTTCCCGGGCTACCTGCTGACCCGGATGCGGCTCGACGACGATTCGTGGTTCGTGGTTCGCAACACCCCGGGCGTCACCGGGTTCATCGGTGCCGGCAACAAGCCGTCGCCGCTGCCCCGCAAGGACGTGGAGTCGTTCCTCAGCGTGAAGGAGGACGGCGACGAGCCGGCCCGCAAGGGGCGGCCCCGCCTGGAGTACCAGATGGGCGAGACCGTCCGGGTCAAGGAAGGTCCGTTCGCAGACTTCCAGGGCGAGATCGTCGAGATCAACGAGGATCAGCTCAAGCTCAAGGTGCTGGTCAACATCTTCGGCCGGGAGACGCCGGTGGAGCTCCAGTTCGCCGAGGTCGGCAAGATCTAGCCCGGGACGGGCAACACGGCCGAGCGATCAGCGAGGTGCTCATGACCGTCGAGACCATCGGCGAACCATTCGAACGCCCAGACGGGTCGATCCTCCCGTTCTCGATGGCGACCAAGGCCAATGGGTTCATCTTCGTGTCCGGCCACATGGGTGTCGACGAGAACCTCCGGGTCGTCGACGGCGGAATCGAGGCCCAGACCACTCGCTGTCTCCGCAACATCGAAGCGGTGCTCCACCAGGCCGGTGCAACCCTGAACGACGTGGCAAAGGTCCAGGTCTGGCTGACCGATCTGGCGGACTTCGCCGGGTTCAATCGGGCCTATCTCGAGGTCTTCGGCGATCACCTGCCGGCCCGGTCGACCACCCAGTCCGAGCTGGTGTTGCCGAATTCCCTGATCGAGATCGAGCTGATCGCCGTCGATCCCGGCGGCTGACGGTTCGACCGGCCGGCTCAGACCGTAACGCCGGGCCGGGTCCACACCTCTGGATAGTGCGGACCCGACGGTCGGTCGCCAGGCGCAAGTCCGTCTGCCCGCATGACCTCGGAGTGGTCCGGGTCCATGCCCTCGGGACGGAACACGACCCGAACATCGTCGCCGAGCCACTTGGTGTTGAAGACTTGCAGTTCCTGCCCGGGACCGAGGTTGCCTGAGCCTCCGTGGATGGTCCGGCCGTTGAACACCAGGACGTCTCCGGGTTCCATGGCCCACGACCGGACCCGGTAGCGGTCCCGTTCGGCCTCGATGTCCGGGAACGGTACGGTGTCCGCTTCGTCGAAGACGACCTGGTCCCGGTCGTCGCCGGTCAGCGCCCCGAAGTTGGTCTGGTGGAATCGCTGAGTCCAGCGGTGGGAGCCGGGCACGACCTCCAGGGCGCTCTCCGCCGCCACCGGGACCAGCGGCATCCAGGCCGAGCAGGTGTCGAACCCGTCGACCGACCAGTAGGGCTCGTCCTGATGGAACGGGGTCCGGAACGTGGTGCCGGGGGAGCGGACGAAGATGGCGTCGAAGAAGAAGATGGCCCGGTTCGAGCCCATGATCCGACCACACAGCTCGGCCAGCGGCGATTCGAGGACGAACCGCCGGTACTCCTCGATCGTCTGCCAGGCCTGGCTGTCGTAGAGGGTGGTCCGCCCGTCGTCGGCTGCGTGCCAGACCCGACCTCTCGGACTGGGCGAGGTCAGGTTGCGCTCGACCCCGTGGCGAAGGAGTTCGATCCAGGTCGGGTCGATGGCGTTCCGGACACAGACCGCGCCGTCGGCGGCGTAGGTTTCGACCAGGTCGTCGGTCACCATGGTCAAAGCGTAGTGAGCGGCGTCCCGGCGATCGATTCGATCCGTCGGAGTGGAACGATCCGCCACGTTGGACCTGGGGCCGAGATCGGGCAGACTTGTTCGTTGCGTTCGCCGGGCCGTCGCCCCGCGTCGCACTCGCCCCAGGCCCGAGGCCCCCGCCCGGGCGGGCGACCCCTGTACCGATCGAAGTCGAGAGAACCCGATGGCCAAGAAGCAAGTACTCGCCGTAGTCAAGATCCAGATCCCAGCCGGCCAGGCATCCCCTGCGCCGCCGGTCGGTACCGCCCTCGGCCCGTACGGCCTGCAGA
>JBCCFN010000479.1:0-2074 GCA_039029715.1 Actinomycetota bacterium
CAACATCAACTTCCACCGGGTGATCGACCTGACCCGCCGGCTGAATCGGGAGATGCACTGACGCGGCACTAGGTTCGATCCCATGACCATCGAACTCCGCAATGCGGATGCACTGCAGACCCCACGGGGCTTCTCCCACGCCTCTATCGCTCCACCGGGCCGAATCGTCCACCTCGCCGGTCAGCTCGGGACGGACGCCGACGGCGGATTGACGGACGGTTTTGCCGCCCAGACCGAGCAGGCGATGACCAACGTCGTCACCGCCCTGGCCGCGGCCGGGGCCGGACCGGAGGACCTAGCCAAGCTGACAATCTACGCCGTCGGTTGGACCGAGGCGATGCAGCCGGAACTCGGCGCTGGCCTGCTGGCTGCCGCCGAGTCCACCCGGCTGCCCCAGGTCCCCATCACCCTGATCGGGGTCCAGGCGCTCTTCGTCGATGCTGCGGTGGTTGAGATCGAGGCGGTCGCCGTCCTGCCGGATTGAGTGGCGCCGTCCGTTGCAAGCGAGCGACACCGGACGTTCGACAGCGCACGCGAAGCGCCTGACTGCTAGATTACTGCAATAGGCACTCTTTACAGTCCGGCAGCGCTGCCGACGCCCACCGGGCCGTGAAGGTACGGAAAGGGATGACGGCATGGCATACGAATCGGCCGAATACCATCCAGCGTTCGAGGAATACAGCGAGACCATCTTCGAGCTGGACGAAGACGGAATCGAGGTCATCCAGGCTCGCATAGCCGAGCGCCTCGGGGTCTCACGCCCTGCAGTGTCGGAGATGATCAAACGGATGAACCGAGAGGGCCTGGTCGACATCGACGAGGCGTCCCGCATCACGCTGACCAACAAGGGCCGCTCGATCGCCCAGACCGTGGTCCGGCGGCACCGCATCGCTGAACGTTTCCTCACCGATGTGCTCAAGCTCGGCTGGGCCGAGGCACATCACGAGGCCGGGAAGTGGGAACACGTCATCTCTGGCCGGGTCGAGGCGGCGATGATGCAACTGCTCGATGACCCGACCACCTGCCCCCACGGCAATCCGATCCCGGGGACCGACTACATCCTCCCGGAAACGGCACAGGCATTGAACCAGCTGACCGTCGACCAGGAGTTCGTGGTCGAGCGGATTCCCGAGGAGCTGGAGTTCGAGGACGGCCAGCTGGCATACCTCGAGGATGCCGGCCTGATACCGGGTCGGACCGGTCGGATCCTCTCGGTCGCCCCGGACGGAACCGCAACCGTCTCGGTCGATGACCGCCCGGTCGGGATCAGCGGGTTCGCTGCGGAACGGATCATCGTCCGGGCCCCAGCGGCAGCCGCCAGTTGACGGTCGGGGTCGCAGCCTCGGCCCCGAACCTCACGTCGAGCAACTCCGTTACAGGAACCCGACGCATGCCCTGCGTGCGTCGGGTTCTTCGCGCAAGCGCTCACCGGCGGGTTCCCGGTCCGGACGGCGGGTTGCCGCCCGGACCGGGACCCGAACCTTGGTCTTACTCCAGCTCGCCGATGTCGTCGGCCGAGATGCCGAGCGCATCCCATGCCGGCTGGAGCGCCGCCCGGACCTCGTCGCCATAGCCATTGGCCCCGGGCTCGTTTGCCAGGTCGAAGATGGTGTTGATGGTGTCGCCGTCGGCGCCGTTCTCCACCAGCGTCGCCTCCATGACCCGCCAGAAGGCGAGGCCTTCGGCCTGGTGCTCCTTGGCCTTGGCGTCGTCACCGTCTGCCAGGTCGCCCTCGATCAGGCTGGCGTAGCGGATGGTGGCCTGGGAGTAGATGATCGCCAGACCCTTGACCGCCTCGCCGGCGGCCATGCCGGCGCCGGCGATGTCCTCGGCCAGCAGGGCGTCACGGCCGTCGATCATGGCCTGCAGGATCAACTCGTTGGCCTGCGCGGTCTCACCGTCGGAGCCGGTGGTTCCGAAGTTGCCGGCCCGGCTGTTGCCGGTGGCCCACGGAGCGCAACCGGGCTCGCTGCCGTAGTAGAAGGCCCAGCCCTCGTCCCAGTTGTGGACCGCGCCCTCGGCGATGTCGAAGTTGCCCTCGGCCGCCTTGCCCATGGCCACGTTCAGCTCGTGG
>JBCCFN010000480.1:0-2049 GCA_039029715.1 Actinomycetota bacterium
ACCGGTTCTATGAAGCGTTCCGCTCCATGGGGGACGCCCTGCGGGCAACGGAGCCGGACGCCGTCGTTGTTGTGGCCGCGGAGCACTTCGCCAACTTCTTCATGAACAACATGCCGAGCTTCGCCATCGGTATGGCCGACTTCTACGAAGGCCCGATCGAGGATCCTGGCTGGCTTGGCATCGAGCGGGTCCGGGTGCCTGGTGATCGAAACCTGTCCCGGCGGTTCATCGAGGGCGTGATGCAGACCAGCGACATCGCCTACGCCGAGGAGTGGAAGTTCGACCACGGGATCATGGTCCCCCTCCACTTCCTGACCCCGGACTACGACGTCCCGATCATCCCGGCCAACATCAACTGCCAGGGGCCGCCGCTGACACCGTTGCACCGGGCCTGGGCGTTCGGTGAGTCGATCCGATCAGCGGCGGACGGGATGCCGGAGCGGATCGCCGTGATCGGCACCGGCGGGATCTCCCACTGGCCCGCCACCCCGGACTCCGGGAAGATCAACGAGGCCTGGGATCGGGACTTCCTGGATCGCTGGGCCCGCAACGACCGCGCCGCCCTCCTCGACTACGACGACACCGCCATCTACCGGGATGCCGGGCAGGGCGGGTTCGAGATCCGGACCTTCCTCGCCGTCAGCGCCGCCGCTGGTGGCGCGACCGGTTCGGTGCACTTCTATGCCCCCATTCCGATCTTCGCCGTCGGCTGCACCGTCGCCACCTACGATCTCGGGGGCGACGGGGCGACCCACGGGGACACGGTGGCGGCCGGCGCGCAGACCGAGGTCGGTGCGTGAGCTTCGGCCCAACGGTCCTTCGTCGCCGGTCGGTCCGGGTGTTGGCCGTCGTCGCCGCTGTGGTCGCAGTAGCATTCGGGGTGCTGGCGCTGCTGCTCGATCGGTGGATGGCCGGCGCGGCCATGGCGATCGCCGGCGTCTCCCTCCTCGCCATGATCTGGCACCTGGTCCAGTCCCGCCGCTCGGCGGTCCTGATCGACACCAACCAGTTCATCGTCAAGGACGGCGGTCGGCAGGAACGGTTCGACCGTGCCGAAATCGACTCGATCGACCTCAGCCGCCTCCGGGGCCAGGTCAGGTTCAAGGACGGCTCGTCGGTGACCCTGCCCCTCGATGGTGACGAGCTGATCGAGGCCGGGCTGCTGCTCAGTCCGACCAGGCCGACGCCCTAGCGACCCCCGGCCGCCCTAGGCCCCCTCGTCTGTGGCCACCGGCCGGTCGAGGTCACGGGACCACTCCGACCAGGAGCCGGTGTACAACCGGCCACCGTCGAACCCGGCGACCCGGGCGGCCAACAAGTCGTGGCAACCGGTGACACCGGAGCCACAGCTGGCCACGAGTTCGGCCGATCCGACCCCGAGGGCCGACAGCTCCTCCCGCAGCCTGGCCGGATCAAGGAGCCGGCCGTCTGACCCGACGTTGTCGGTCCAGGGCCGCGACCTGCTCCCCGGGATATGGCCCGGTCTGGCGTCGACCGGGTTGGGGCGGCCGGCGAACCGGTCCGCACTCCGGGCATCCAGGAGCACGGCCCCGCCGGCGATGACGTCGAGCACATCGTCGACGACGACGAACCGGTCCTCGGGCCAGGGCACCGGCGCCAGCGGCGCCGGTTCGGCGACCGAGCGGTTGCCGGGTTCGCCGTCGGGGTCGCTCTCGGCTTCGCCGTCGCCGGCCTCGGTCGGCCCGTCCCATGCCGCCAACCCGCCGTCGAGGACGGCGGCCGGGTGGCCGATGGCGTCGAGCATCCACCACAGCCGGGCCGCAACCGGGCCGCCCCGGTCGTCGTAGGCCACCACCGGCCTGGTACCCATCCCGAGCCGGGTCCTGACCGCAGCGAAGTGCTCTGGAGACGGCAGCGGGTGGCGGCCCCGCTCCCCCGGTGGATCGGACAGGTCGGCGTCCAGGTCGGCGAACACCGCCCCGGGGAGGCGACGGGACAGGAACCGGTCACGGTGGGGCCCGTTCTCGATCGACCAACCGACGTCGACCACCCGGACCTCGTCGAGGTGAGCGCCGAGCCAGTCCGGGG
>JBCCFN010000481.1:0-2046 GCA_039029715.1 Actinomycetota bacterium
CGTATGAGCCGGATCCGGTGCTGTCACGAGCCATGGACGTGCTGTTCATGCTCCATGCCGACCACGAGCAGAACTGCTCCACCACCGCCATGCGGGTCATCGGCTCCTCCCACGCTGATCCGTTCTCGGCCGCCGCCGGTGCAACCGCCGGTCTCTACGGTCCCCGCCACGGCGGGGCCAACGAGGCCGTGATCCACATGTTGAAAGAGATCGGCGACTACGAGAACATCCCGGCCTTCATCGAGTCGGTCAAGGCCGGCGAGGGGCGGCTGATGGGCTTCGGCCATCGGGTCTACAAGGCCTACGACCCCCGGGCCCGGATCGTGAAGCAGCAGGCAGACGAGGTGTTCAAGGTCACGGGGCGGAATCCGCTGCTCGACATCGCGCTGAAGCTGGAGGACATCGCCCTCAGCGACGACTACTTCAAGAGCCGGAACCTGTACCCGAACGTGGACTTCTACACCGGCCTGATCTACCAGGCCATGGGCTTCCCGATGGACATGTTCACCGTGCTGTTCGCGATCGGGCGGATGCCGGGGTGGCTGTCGCACTGGAACGAGTCGATGGAGCAGGACGTTCGAATCAGCCGGCCCCGCCAGATCTACACCGGCCCCGGCGCCAGGGACTACGTCCCCGTCGGCGACCGCAGCTGAGGACCGCCCAACCGAGTTTCGCCTTCGGCGAAACTCACCCGCCTAGGGCTCCGTCACCTGACATCGATCAAAATCTTGCCTACGTTGGCATTGGTCTCCATGTAGCGGTGGGCGTCTGCGATCTCGTCAAGGGCGAACCGGGAGTCGATGACCGGCGCCAGCGCGCCGGTCGAGAACAGCGGCAACAGCTCGTCCGCCACCCGGCGGGTCAACGCCACCTTCTCCTCGAGCGGCCGTGACCGGAGCACGGTCCCGATGATGGCGGCCCGCTTCGGCAGCAGCATCCCGAGCGGTAACTCAACCGTCTGGCTGCCCATCACCCCGACCTGGATGATCCGACCCCCGACCCGGAGTGCTCGGATGTTGTCGACGGTGTACTCGCCGCCGATCACGTCGAGGACGACATCGACCCCGGCCCCACCGGTGGCATCGGCGACGACGTCTGCGAACCGTTCGGTGCGGTAGTCGATGACCACGTCTGCTCCGAGCGAACGGCACCGGTCGTGCTTGGCCGCCGAGGCGGTCACCGCGATCCTGGCGCCGATCGCCTTGGCGATCTGGATCGATGCGGTGCCGACCCCGGACGCCCCGGCGTGGACGAGGGCCCACCGACCGGAGGTCAGTCCACCCTGGACCACCAGGGCGTCGAAGGCGGTGAGGAACACCTCGGGGATGGCGGCGGCGTCCGCCAGCGACACCCGTTCCGGGACCGGGAGCGTCTGCCGCTCGTGGATGACCAGGGACTCGGCGTAGGCCCCGCCCCCGACGATTCCCATGACCTCGTCGCCGAGCTGATGGGCCGTCACGCCGGGGCCGACGGCGTCGACGGTGCCGGCGAACTCCATACCGGGAATCTCATGGTCCATCGGCGGTCCCGGGTAGAGGCCTCGGCGCTGCAACAGGTCGGCCCGATTCAGGGCGGTGGCCCGGACCGCGACCCGGACCTGCTCCGGACCCGGCTCCGGGGTCGGGACCTCGGCGACGGTCAGGACCTCCGGGGGCCCGTACTCCTCAAGTACCACTGCTCGCATCGCCACAACGTAGCCGCCGCGATCAGTCCCGGTCGTACTCCCGGAGGTGGAGGGTGCGAAGTTCGGCCAGCTCGTCGGCGGTGAAGCTCGACGGGTCGGCCTGGACCGCCTTGACCAGGGTCCGGGCCGTGACCGTCGAGGTCCGAGTCCCGCCCTCGACGAAGGCCCGCTCCCCCAACACGCTGCCCGGTCCGCACTCGGCGACGACCTCACCGTCGACCTGCACCTCGACCATGCCATCGAGCAACAGGTCCATCGACCGTGCCGGCTCGCCCTGGGTCATCAGCACCTCGCCGGGCTGGAAGGTCCGGATGCTCGGCCGACGTCCCTGTTCGGCCATGACGATCCGCGACAGCGTGCGC
>JBCCFN010000482.1:0-2041 GCA_039029715.1 Actinomycetota bacterium
CAACCTCGCCGACGGCAATCCGGACCACGGCCTGCTCCCCGATCTCGGGATCGCGCTGCGTACCATCGCCGCCGACCACGTCCGGTACGGGCAGGATCCGATCGACGAACGCCTCGGCCGGTTGTTCGTCGCCGATCTGTCGCCGGACCTGGCCGGCCATCGCGGTCACGACGTCATTCCCGGCGAGACCCTGGCGGTGGTGGCCGGCGCCCTCGATGGCATCGAGCGAACCCTCGCCGCCCACCTCCGACCGGGCGACCGGGTCGGGGTTGAGGATCCGGGGTACGCGGCCGTCATCCAGCTGGTGAAGGCCTTGAACCTCCGACCGGTCGCCGTGCCGATCGACGACGCCGGGCCCCAGCCAGAGGGGGTGGCCGACGCGCTGGCCCAGGGCATTCGGGCCCTGATCGTGACCCCGCGGGCCCAGAATCCGACCGGTGCCGCCATCACCGCCGACCGAGCCGCCATCCTGGCCGATCTGCTGGCCGATCACCCGGACGTCCTGTTGATCGAGGACGACCATGCGGGGCCGGTCGCCGGAGCGCCGTATCACAGCCTCATTCCGGCCGCAGCCGACCGCTGGGCCGTGATCCGTTCCGTTGCGAAGTCGCTCGGCCCGGACCTGCGACTGGCGGCCCTGGTCGCCGACCGGACCACCCATGGCCGGGTCGCCAACCGGCAACTGCTCGGGACCGGCTGGGTCTCACATCTCCTGCAGCGAACCGTGGCCGCACTGCTCGACCCGATGGGCCCGGCGCCGGCGCCGGCCGACCGGTTCGTCACCGCCGCCGAGACCTATCGGGCTCGCCGGGCCCACCTGCTCAACGCGCTGGACCTGCACGGGATCCCGGCCACCGGACCATCCGGGTTGAACGTGTGGGTCCCGGTCCCGGACGAGGGCGCAGTGGTGGCCGCCCTCCAGCAGCGGGGCTACGCCGTGCTCGCCGGGGCCCGCTTCCGGCTCCTCAGCGGACCGGCGATCCGGATCTCGACCGGCTCGGCGACCGAGGTCCAGCTCGACGGTGTGGCCAACGCCCTCGGAGAGGCGCTGGCCACCGGTCCGGCCGGCCGATCGGTGTAGCCCGGCTCGTCATCTGGAGCCGCAGCTGACCGGGATCTATGCTCGCTCCTCAGTCAGCTGCGGCCGTGACCGGCGGCCGCCCCAGTCAGGAGCGACCCCGTACATGTATCCAGGGACCTTCGCCGAGACGACGCCGGACAAGCCGGCGACGATCATGGCCGGTAGCGGCCGGACCCAGACGTTCAAGGAGCTGGACGACCGATCGAGCCAACTGGCCCAACTGCTGTGGGACGCCGGCCTCCGTCGTGGGGACCACGTGGCGATCTTCATGGAGAACAGCCTGGAGTACATGGAGTGCTACTGGGCCGCCACCCGGTCCGGGCTGTACTTCACGACGATCAACCGCTACCTCCAGGCCGACGAGGCGGCGTACATCCTCCAGGATTCGAACTCCAAGGCGCTGTTCACGTCTGCCCGTATGGCGGAGCTGGCGAGCGAGCTCCCGGGCCTGGTCCCCGAGCTGCAGATTCTGCTCAGTGTCGACGGGGGCGTCGACGGGTTCGAGGACTACGAGACGGCGCTGGCCCGATATCCGGCGGAGCGACTGGAGCACCAGCCCCGGGGAGAGATCATGCTCTACAGCTCCGGCACCACCGGGCGACCGAAGGGCATCAAGCGACCGCTGGTCGACCTGGAGGTCGACGACCCGGCGGGCATGACCTCGATCAGCCTGCTGTTGACCGGCCTGTTCGGCGTCGACCCGAACTCGGACACCGTGTACCTCTCCCCGGCGCCGATGTACCACACCGCGCCCTTGGCGTTCTGCGCCGCAATGCAGGGCCAGGGCGCAACCGTCGTGGTGATGGAGCGGTTCGACGCCGCCGAGGCCCTGAAGTACCTGGAGCAGTACAAGATCACCCACTCCCAGTGGGTCCCCACGATGTTCAGCAGGATGCTCAAGCTGCCGGAGGAGCAACGCACCGGCTATCTTCAACAACATCCTTGCCTATCGTGACGACG
>JBCCFN010000483.1:0-2022 GCA_039029715.1 Actinomycetota bacterium
CCCGCTCGGCCAAGGTCGCAGCCAACGAGGCTGCGGAGGGCATGGAGGGTGTCGAGGACGGCGCCGAGGCCGGTGGCGACGACGCCGAGGCCGCCGACGAGGGCGAAGAGTAGGTCCACCCCGTGTCAGCCTTCTCTCGCCGACTGGGAGAGCCGGGCCGAAAGGGAACGCCCGCCGATCTATTGGTCGTCGGGTTGGGCAATCCGGGTGACCAGTTCCAGGGCACCCGCCACAACCTCGGGGCTGCCGTCGTCCAGGTCCTGGCCGATCGGGCCGAGGCCCGGCTTCGCAAGACCAAGGCCAGGGCCCTTGCCGCCGGCGTCCTGATGAACGACAAGCGGGTGGTCCTGGCCTTCCCGCTGACCTTCATGAACCACTCGGGTGAGGCGGTCAGGCTCCTGGTCCGCAGCTATGGCATCCAGGAGGCGAACCACATCGTGATCATCCACGATGAACTGGACCTGGAGAGTGGCCGGCTCCGGCTCAAGGCCGGCGGCGGGCTTGCCGGGCACAACGGCCTCCGGTCGGTGACCCAACACATCGGCACCACCGAGTACATCCGCCTCCGGATCGGCATCGGTCGGCCGCCGGCATCCCAGGTCGGCTCCGAATACGTGCTTCGCAAGCCGGGCAAGGCCGAACGGGTCGAGCTGGACGCCGCGGTCGAAGCCGCTGCGGACGCCATCGAGCTGCTGACCGAGGTCGGGGTCGACGCCGCAATGGCAGAGGTCAACCGCCGGCCGAAGCCAGAGCCGTCCTGATCGCCCCCATGGCATTCAGACAGCTGGCCCGCTCGCTGGCCGACGACGAGACCCTGACCCGCATCATCGGCCGGGCCGCCACCGTCCTGGCGGTCGCCGAGCCGGCCCGGGCCATGGCCCTTGCCGGGCTGACCCTGGCCTCGGAGCGGCGACCGATCGTGGTGGCCGTGCCGACCACGGCCGAGGCCGAGCGGCTGGCCACCGACCTGCGGACCTACCTCGACAGCGAGGCAGCCACCGAGCCCGGGGCAGACGAGGTGCTGCTGTTCCCGGCCTGGGAGACCCTCCCGTTCGAACGGATCAGCCCGTCGATCGAGACGATGGGCAACCGGCTGCGAGTCCTGTCCCAGCTCCAGGATCCGGATCGATCGCCGGCGGTGATCGTGGCCCCGGTCCGGGCCCTGATCCAGCAGCTCAGCCCGCACGCCGAGGAGGTCGACCCGATCGTGATCGGGGCCGAGGATCAGGTTGACGTGGACGACCTGGTGGCCAGACTGGTCGGGTTCGGCTATCGGCGGGAAACCCAGGTCGAGCATCGGGGCGAGCTGGCGGTTCGGGGATCGATCGTCGACGTGTTCCCGTCGATCGCCGAAGGCCCGTACCGCATCGACCTGTGGGGCGACGAGGTCGATCGGCTGTGCGAGTTCACGATCAACGACCAGCGGTCGACGGTCGATCGGGCCGAGATCGAGATCTACCCATGCCGTGAGCTGCTGGTCACCGACGAGATCCGGGCCCGGGCCGAACGACTGATGGCATCCGCCCCCTGGGGCAAGGAGCAGTGGCAGCGCCTGGCCGATGGCGAACTGTTCGACGGCATGGAGTCCTGGTTGCCGTGGCTGACCGACGAGACCCGGGTCCTGACCGACCTGATCGGCCCGGACGCCATGGTGGTCCTGGTCGAGCCGCGGCGGATGCGGGACCGGGGTAACGACCTCCTGGCCGAGGAGGCCGACCTGGCCTCCAGCCTGGCCCGGACCTGGGGCGCCGTCGCCGACGCCGACGATACGGAGACCGAGGTCGCCCCGGACAAGGTCGGCGGTCCGGCCGCCGTCGGCTTTCCCCAACTCCATCAACCGTTCGATCGGCTGCTGGCCAAGACCACCGCCCCGGCGGTGACCGTGTCCGCGGTGCCAGAGAGCCCGGACGTTGCCATCCTGCCGGCCTCCGGTTGGGATGCCCCCGGCGAGGCGATGGCGGCCAGGCTCCATCAGCTGATCGCCGACCGGGCGACGGTGGTGGTCGCCGCGGACGGTGCCGG
>JBCCFN010000484.1:0-1968 GCA_039029715.1 Actinomycetota bacterium
CCTCGGTCGATCAGGCGGTGGCGGTCGCCGGATTCGGCGCGGTCGAGTCGATGGTCCTGTCGGTCGGGGTGACCACCGCCCTCCCCTCGGCGCCGGTCGACGGGTTCGACAACCGGCGCTTCTGGTGGGCGGCCAGCCGTCGGGCCACGGTCGCCCGGGCCTTCGCCCTGGAGCTGCATCCGGTCACCGCATCGCTGAGCTTCACCGCCGGGCTGCTCCAGGACATGGCGGTCCCGATGCTGGCAGCGGCCCGGCCGGACTACGGCGCCGTGTTGACCGAGTGGCACGCCGGCGGGGGCGATCTGCACGAGCTCGAGCGGTCGAAGTTCGGCTGGAGCCACGACCTGGTCGCTGACTGGCTGTGTGCTGCCTGGGAGCTTCCGGAAGCGCTCAGCGCAGCCATCAGCGCGCATCATGATCAGGACGACGATGCCATACCGGCTGCGGTCCGCCTTGTCGCCCCGTTCCGGGAGGTCGAGCACCTCCAAGCCCTCGATCTGGTGGTCGCCCGGGCGTCTGAGGGCTATGGCATGGACCCCGATCGAGTGGTCGCCCTGATCCTGGAAGCCGAGGCGGAGGCCGGTCAGGTCGCCGCCATGTTCGTCTGAGCAGCCGGCTTCGACCCCCTCGGGGACACCCTCTACAGTGGACGCGGCGCTGGAGGGCGTCGAAGGGGAGGTAGCTGTGTCAGGGGAGCGGATGGACTCGGAAGCGCTGGCGTACCCGTTCGGGGCGGACCACGGGTTCGACCGGACCGAGCTGCGGGCCCTGCTCGGCGGCAAGGGTGCCGGTCTGGTTGCGATGACCGCGGCCGGGCTTCCGGTCCCGCCCGGCTTCACCCTCACCACTGCGGCCTGTCGGCGGTTCCTGACCGACGGCTGGTCGCCGGCGTTCGATTCGGCCATCGCAGACGGATTGTCCGAGCTGGAGGCCACGGCCGGCAAGTTCCTCGGCTCGACCTCGACCCCGCTGCTGGTGAGCGTCCGGTCCGGGGCCGAGACTTCGATGCCCGGGATGATGGACACGGTGCTCAACGTCGGGATGAACGCGTCGGTCGAGCAGGCCCTGGCCGCAGCCGCCGGCTCGGCTGCCTTCGCCGCAGATACCCATCGTCGGGCCCTGGTCGGCTTCGCCGAGTTGGTGCTCGGTGCACCCCAGGCCCTGACCCGATCGGCCGCCGGCGCCGGTCCCGACGGCGTGCCGCCAGCTCCGACCGAGCTGGCGGCTGCGTTGGCCGAGGCGGGCTATCCGGTACCGGAAGACCCCCGGGCCCAGGTCCTGGCCGCGGTCCGGGCCGTGTTCGAGAGCTGGACCGGGCCCCGGGCCACCCGCTACCGGGAGATCGAGGGCATCGACGCGTCGCTCGGCACCGCAGTCACCGTCCAGGCAATGGTGTTCGGCAACCTCGGGGACCGGTCCGGGACCGGGGTTGCGTTCAGCCGCAACCCGACGACCGGCGAAGCCGGCCTGGTCGGCGACTTCCTGGTCAACGCCCAGGGGGAGGACGTGGTGGCCGGCGAGGCGGTGACCAGCTCGCTGGCCGAGATGGCGGCGCGCTGGCCGTCGCTGTTCGCAGAACTCGACGGGGTGGCGGCGACCCTTGAGCAGCACCACCGGGACATGGTCGACATCGAGTTCACCGTCGAGGAGGGCAAGCTCTGGCTGCTCCAGACCCGGGTCGGCAAGCGGAGCCCCCTCGCCGCGTTTCGGGTCGCCATCGAGCTCGCCGAGGATCCGGCCTTCGACGTCGACCGGGCCGAGGCGGTCGAGCGGTGTCGCCGCTACCTCGACGACCCGCCGACCGTGGCCGCCAGCCAGTCGACAGACGGCGAGTCGACCGCCGGCGACGGGACCGAGGTCGTGGCCACGGGTCTTGCCGCCTCGCCCGGCCTGGCCTCCGGCGTGCTCTGCTTCGACCCCGATCGGGCGGTCGAGTTGGCCGAGGCCGGTCGGGACGTGATCCTGGCC
>JBCCFN010000485.1:0-1929 GCA_039029715.1 Actinomycetota bacterium
CCACCCCGCCGCCCCCAATCCCGCCGCAGCCGCCGCGTGCGCTGCCGCCCGCCCCGCCGCATGAAGCTCCTGCTGTTCTGCCCCCACTTCCGTCCCGACCTGCACGCTGCGACCGGGGAGGTGATGACGGAGCTGGTCGAGGCCTTGGCCGAGCGCGGTCATGAGATCACCGTCGTCACCTCGCTGCCCTGGTACCGGGGGCACCGGGTCGACCCCGAGTGGCGGGGTCGACCATGGCGGACCGAGCGGACCGACTGGGGTCGGATCGTCCGGGTGTGGCCGTTCCCGACCGACAAGACCAACATCCCGGCCCGCGCGGTCGGGTTCGCCGGTATGACCTCCCTGGCCGCCATGCTCGGGCTCACCGTCGGTCGCCACGATCTGGTCATGGCCATGTCACCGCCGGTCTTCCTCGGCGACGCCGCCTGGTTGGTGGCCCGCCGCCACGGGGTGCCGTTGGTGTTCAACATCCAGGACGTGTTCCCGGACATCGCAGTCGAGTTGGGGGCGCTCGGCGAGGGGCGGGCCCTCGACCTGGCTCGGCGTCACGAGAAGTCGCTCTACCGGCGAGCAGACGCCATCACCGTGTTGTCGGAAGACCAGGCCCGCAACGTCCGGGGAAAGCTGCGGACCGACGGTCCGACGGGACCGGCGACCAAGGTCTCGGTCATCCACAACTTCGTGGACGTGGACCGGATCCGGCCGACCGAGCGGGAGAACGCGTACCGGCGTCGCCACGGGCTGGTCGGGAAGCGGGTGGTGATGTACTCCGGAAACGTCGGCCTCTCCCAGCCCTTCGAGCTGATCCGGGAGGCAGCGCAGCGGTGGGTCGACGATCCCGACGTCGTCTTCGTCATCAATGGCGAGGGCGCAGCCCGCCCTGAGGTCGACCGCTGGGCCTCCGGCTTCGGTAACGTCCGCACCATCGACTTCGGACCTCGGGATCAGGTGGCCGAGATCCTCGGCGCCGCAGACCTGCACCTGGTGATCCTGCGGCGGGGGTTGGCCAGAAGCTCGACCCCGTCCAAGCTCTACGGGATCCTGGCGTCCGGTCGGCCGGTGCTCGCCAGCATCGACGAGGGGAGCGAGGTGCCGTCGATCATCAAGGAGGCCGAGGCCGGTCGAGCGGTCCCCCCGGAGGATGCCTGGGCGTTCTGCACCGCCCTTGGCGAGTTGCTCGCCGATCCGGCCGAACTCGAGGCCATGGGCCACCGGGCCCGCTCGTTCGCAACCAGTTGGCTGACCGCCGATGCCCAGGCCGCATCCTATGAGGCGCTGTTCTCCCGGCTGCTCGACCGCTGAACCAACCCCCGGGCAACTTGGATCAGTGGTTTTGCGGGTGGGATCTGTTGTAATGAGTCCTCTTCGCAAAGGCGCAAAGGACCCATGAATCAACCGAATCGACCGGTAGCAGTGATCGTCAGCGGCTATTTCAGCCCGCTCCATGTCGGACATCTCGACATGATCGAAGCGGGCGATGCGCTCGGTGATCACCTGATCGTGATCGTCAACAACAACGATCAGCAGCAGGCGAAGAAGGGCAAGGTCATCATCGACGAGCAGGATCGACTTCGGTTGGTCAAGGCCCTCCGGGTGGTCGATGAGGCGATGATCGCAGTCGACGACGACCGAACGGTCAGCCAGTCGCTCCGTCGCATCGCCGAGAAGCACAGCGACCACTACGACCTGGTGTTCGCAAACGGCGGTGATCGCAAGCCGGACTTCGTGCCCGAGGCGGCGACCTGCGAGGAGTTCGGCATCCGGATGGTGTTCGACCTCGGTGGGAGCGAGAAGGCCGACTCCAGCAGCCGGATCAATCTGGAGCTCGGGGTCGAGGTCCACCGGCACGAGGAGCAACAGGGATACATGGTAGACGGCCTTGCGGTAGAAGAACGCGGTGTCTTCGGGCTCCTTGTCCGCAATCGCTCC
>JBCCFN010000486.1:0-1917 GCA_039029715.1 Actinomycetota bacterium
CCATCGACCGTGCCGGCTCGCCCTGGGTCATCAGCACCTCGCCGGGCTGGAAGGTCCGGATGCTCGGCCGACGTCCCTGTTCGGCCATGACGATCCGCGACAGCGTGCGCTCCAGGGCGCTCTCGGCCTCGGTGGCGACAATGGCGTTGTCGGCATCGCCCCACGGGGTGTCGACCTCATGCTCGCCCGATGTCCACCGGTCGAACTCGATGGTCGCCGACTTCCGGACCAAGTTGCCGTCGTGGTCGTAGAACCAGTGGCGGGGAAACGGACTGGCGCCTCGGACCTCGGCCTCGGTCGACCCGTCCGGGCGGACGGTCACCGCAAGCGTCGTCCAGGCGGTGGGCGACGTCATCCGGAATCGGTTGCCACCGCCGACCCGACGAGGAAACGGTGCCCCGGTCCTGCCGCCGGCGGTCTGGACGAAGCGGACGGCCCCGGCCTCATGCTCGGTGACCCTGATCTCCGGGTACGGAATTGCCGCAACCCGGATCGACAGGGCCCGCAGATCGACCTCGGTCGCCGCCACCAGTCCACCGCCGCTGCTACCGGCGTCGACGACCAGACCATCGTCGAGTACTGCCCACACCTCCAACCGATTGGCGAACCGACAGCGCCCGTCGCTCACGAACGCTTCGATGTCATCGATGTGATCCGGTGGCGGCTCGTCGTAGTGGCCGAGGCCGACGTCCATCGGCAACCGCATCAGACCGGTCATGGCCTCCGACGGGATCCAGCTGATCGAGGTGAATGAGCGTTCGACCCGGGACGCCATGGCTCCAGCTACCCCCGGTAGCGGGTCGCCTGCTCGCGGAGCCGGTCGGCGATGGTCGGGATCTCCGCCAGGTTGTCGCTCAGATCGCGACCGGCGACGGTGTCGACCCGGACCTCGCTGTCGGCCCGGACCCTCGCCGCTCGACGGGCCGGCTGCCCCGGTGGGGTCAGCACGGCCAGCTCTCCGTAGCAGTCGCCGGGTTCCAGATCGGCGACGTGCTCCTCGTCGAGCCAGACGCTCGCCCGTCCCTCCAGGATGACCCCGATCGTCGAGCCGAACTCACCCTGCCCGACGATGTCCTGGCCGGCCGTGACCCGTAGCGGAACCGCCAGCGTCTTCAGGAACTCCCGCTCGGCCGCCGGACAGGTGGCGAACAGGGTTGCGTCACCGACATCCCTCACATGCGCTGCCATGGCGCGCAGCCTAGTACAGCCGGCGACCCGGGCCCCGGGGCGTCGCTCAGCGCACCGCCAGCGACCGCACGAGCTCGGCCGCCATCGATGGCGCATAACCCACCGGGGTCGCCCCCTCGACGTGCCCGGTCCCCTCGGCACCGATCAGGTTGACCGTCGCCTCATCGATCACCGAAACGACGTCCGCATTGGTCGGGAGGGCATCGTTCGCTCCGGTCAGGACCAGGAACGAGGTGTCACCGTCGTGGAGGCCGGGCGGAACCCGCCGATCGTGCCCGGCCGGCCTGTCGACGATGACCAGCCGATGGGTACCGGCGGCCCCGGTGTGGGGCAGCCGATCGACGAACCGCAGGTCCTCCGCCCCCGATCGGACCTCGAGCGACAGCTCGTCCGGGCCGATCGTCGCCGCCAGGCTGAGGATGAGGTGGCGAGCCACCGCCAACTGGAGCGATCGATCGCCGACCAGCATGGTCGGCGATCCGAGCAGGTCGATCGACACCGGCACCGGGGTGCGAATGGCCAGGCCCCGGTCCCGGACCGCAACGTCTGTCATTGCGACCACGGCGGTGCCGAACAGCGGGTGGCCCGGCTCCCGGTCCCACAACAGCGGGCCGCCGCCCTCGATGCGGTGCGACACCTCGTCCGGGCCGGCGTGGAGCCGTCGGCGCTGGTCGACCAGTTCGGCCGCGCGGTCCGGGTGGCCACCGGCTCGCCCCAGAGGGCCGGGCA
>JBCCFN010000487.1:0-1896 GCA_039029715.1 Actinomycetota bacterium
GCCGGCATCAGGTCGGAGCCGTCGAAGCGAACCACGTCGGCGCTGGCCAGAATCTCGAGGAAGGACTGCTCGAGACCGTTGAACACGCTCTGGTCGAGGCCGTTCACCGCGCTCAGGAAGCCCGAGTTGCCGCCACCGGCGGCCGCGGTCTGGAACTCCTGACGGCTCTTGGCGTACTCCGGACCGGAGATGTAATCCATCACGGCCCAGACCTCGGGACGATCGGCGAAGGCCGCAGCCAACACGCCGGCGCCCAGGAGCGGACGACCCTCGTTGGCCGGGAAGTAGAAGGCGTTGATGGCCTCGGGATCGCTGGGATCGGCGAAGTTGGTGCCCTCGGGGAACTGACCGGCGGCGAACGATGCCTGACGCTGCATCAGGCAGTCGTTGTCGACGATGCCCTGGCTGCCGTCCCGGCTGTGGTGGCTGGAGGTGATGGTGCCACCGGCGGCGAACACGGCGCCGGGGGTGTTCCAGAGGTCGAGCACGGTCTGCATCTGGGTAACGACACGCTCGTCGTTGAACGGCACGTCGTGAGCGACCCACTGGTCGTAGAACTCAGCACCCTCGAAGCGGAGGATCATCTCCTCGACCCAGTCGGTGTAGAGCCAGCCGGTGGCCTGCCCGGACTCGACACCCACGCACAGCGGGGTGTTGCCGTCCGCGATGCCGGTCTCGACCAGGGCGACGAACTCGTCGAAGGTCTCCGGGATGCTGTAGCCGAGCTCCTCGAACCGAGCCGGCTTGTACCAGACGAGGCTCTTGAGGTCGTTCTTGATCGGGATACCGACCTGGTCACCGTCGACGTTGCCGAACACGGTCCAGGCGTCGCTCCAGTTGGTGGCCGTCAGCGCTGCGGTCTCCGCCGGCAGGGCCAGGAGGTCACCGTTGCGGTAGAAGTCGGCCAGCTTGCCCGGCTGCGGGAAGTAGGAGATGTCCGGCGGGGTGCCGGCCTCGACCTGGACGTTGACCTCGGACTCCCAGTCGGCGGAGCCGGTGTAGGTGATGGTCATGCCGTTCTCTTCGGCGAACACGTCGAGCGCCTGCTGGATCGAGCCACCCTCGACCTCGTCACGCTCCGGGCCGGTGATGACGACGGTGGTCCCGGAGAGGTCCGCCATGGCGTCCTCCTCCATGGCCTCGTCCTCTTCCATGGCCTCGTCTTCTTCCATGGCCTCGTCTTCCTCGGCCGGCTCGGAGGCCGACGCCGAGGCGGACTCGGATGACTCGGTGTCCGTGGCCTCGGTGTCCGAGTCCTCGTCGCCGGAGCAGGCGGCCGCGACCAGCGACATCGCCAGCAACAGCGCCAGTAGTGATTTCCATCGGGAAAGGTGCATCAGAACCCTTTCTTTCTGCGTGGCGCCCTCGGTTGGAGGGCCTTCTCCCCATGGCCACAGGGTGTGGCCAGCCGGGCCGTCTTGACCCGAATATGCATGCAACAAGCAAACAGCTCGTCAGGGTACAAGCGACCGGCGGTGGTGCGCCGATCGGGTCGTCAAAAGTCACAGAGGTGTTGACGGAATGTGAACGCCGCCGCTCCTTGGTGGCCTGGGTCCGCTGGCCAGCCGGCGGCTACGCTCGCCGCGATGTATGTGAACGGGGAGTGGATCGAGGCCCGATCCGGTCAGTCCTTCGCCGTGGTCAACCCGGCGACCGGCGAGCGAATCGGCGAGGTTCCGGCCGGTGACGACCGCGACGCCACCGCGGCCATCGCCGCCGCAGATGCGGCCTTTGCCCAGTGGGGGGCGACCACCGCCCACCATCGGGCGGACCTCCTGATGGACGCCTGGCGGCTGATGACGGAGCGGGCCGGCGAACTTGCCGAGTTGATGACGATCGAGCAGGGCAAGCCACTGCGGGCCAGCACGTTCGAGGTCGGCTATGCCGCAGACTTCA
>JBCCFN010000488.1:0-1878 GCA_039029715.1 Actinomycetota bacterium
CCGGTGACGATCCAGGCCCCGCCGGTCCCGTGGAGGCTGACCGGCGTCCCGACCCGGCGGGCCACCGAGCCGAGCTGGGCCACCGCCGGCTGGGCGATGTTCAGCGACCCCCGGCTCTCACTCGCCGTGGCCAGGGGGAGTGGGCCGGCGGTGGCCCAGCTCGGCTCGGTGGCCCGCCGGGTCGGGACGCCGGTCAGCCTCCACGGGACCGGCGGGGCCTGGATCGTCACCGGTGAGACCTGCGACCCGGACCGGCTGGAGGCGGTGGTCACCACCTCGCTCGACCGGAAGGTCTGCAACACCCTCAACACCTGCTGCGTCCTGGCCGATGCCGCCCCCGCGTTGGTGCCCCGGGTCCTGGCCGGACTGACTGCGGCCGCTGAACGGGCCGGGGTTGCACCGAAGCTCCATGCCACCGCCGCCGCTGTGCCGTTCGTCGAGCCGTCGTGGTTCACCGAGGAGGTCATGATCGGTCGGGCCGAGGGCGCGGTCCGGGAACCGAAGGCGGCCACGATCGAGACCGACCGCCTCGGGCACGAGTGGGAGTGGGAGGCGTCGCCGGAGATCACCCTCCACGTGGTCGGGTCCGTCGACGAGGCGGTCGAGCTGTTCAACCGCCAGTCGCCCCGGTTCGCCGCCAGCCTGGTCGCCACCGATCGCGATGAGCAGGACCGGTTCTGGGACGCGATCGACGCCCCATTCGTCGGCGACGGCTTCACCCGCTGGGTCGATGGGCAGTACGCGCTCGACAAGCCGGAGCTCGGCCTGTCGAATTGGCAGTACGGCCGGCTGTTCGGTCGCGGCGGCGTCCTGTCCGGGGAGAGCGTGTTCACCGTCCGCAGCCGGGCCATCCAGGCCGACGATCACCTTCGCCGCTGATCAGTCCCGCTCGATGGCGCTCGGGCTGAGGCCTCGATCGGCGCCGATGATCCGGATCGAGCGGCCGTCGGCGGCCAGGATGGTGCTGAGCCGTTCGGTGATGACCTCGACCCCGGGGTCGAGATCGGGGTCCGATCCCAGGTCGAGGGCCAGATCGCCGGTGGTGGCGCCGGCAAGCTCCATCAGCTGGCGCTCGAGCGTCCGGTAGGAGCCGACCCAGATCAACCCGACCGGCTCTGCAACGGTCTCACCCGTTCCCTGCCCGACGTCTGGGTCGGTCCGGGCCTCGACCCGGAGGGGGCGGGCGAGGTGGACCAACCCGGTAAGGGCGACGCCGGCCAGTACCGCCCACTGGACCGCAGGGGTGAGGGCCAGGGTTGCGGCGAAGGTGAACCAGGCCAGCCCGGCCTCGACCGGGGACCCCCGCCACAGCCCGACGAGCGCCACCGGTTGGATCAGCCCGAGAACGGCCCCGATCACGATGGCACCGAGCACCGCCTGGGGTAGTCCATCCAGGACCGAAGCGAACGACAGGAACCCGAGCACCACCAGCCCGGTGACCCCGCCGCTCCATCGGGTCCGGGCCCCGGCCAGGCGGTTGACCGAGCTCCGGGAGAACGAGCCGCCGACCGGGAACGTACCGGACACCGCGGCGGTCATGTTCGCCAGCCCAGAGGCCGCAAGCTCGCGATTGGCGTCCCAGGTCGTGCGATCCTCCTTGGCGAACAGCCTGGCGATCGAAGCCGGTTCGGCGAACCCGATCAGGGCGATGATCAACCCGCCGATGAACAGCGAGCCGAAGCTCGACCACGGGAGGTCGAGCGACAGCGAGGGGAAACCCTCCGGAATCGGGTTGGTGTCTCCGACGGTCAGGATCCCGTCGTCGATCCGGGAGTAGGCCAGGCCGGCGAGGACGGCGAAGGCCACACCGGGGAACAGTCGGTGGAGTCGGCGGCCGCCGAGCATGATCACCAGCGTGGCGATCGACAGACCGATCGC
>JBCCFN010000489.1:0-1845 GCA_039029715.1 Actinomycetota bacterium
CGGCGGGAGTTGACCATGGTCGGTGCGGCAAGCGGCGCGGTCGCCGCAACGCCCGGGCTCGGGACCAGTGCTGCGGCCTCGGCCCTGGTTGCCGACCTCGGGTGGTTCGCCACCCGAGCCACCGACCTGATCATGACCATCGGGGCCGTCCACGGCTACACCAACTCGACGCTCGAGGAGCGACGGGCCTGGGTGCTCTCGGTCCTGGCCTTCGGTGAGGAGGCGGCCGATCAGTTCGTGTCCCTTGTCGACGAGTTCGGCTCCGGCGGCGCCGGCTCCGTCATCGGCGGGGAGCGGGTCAGCGCCCGGCTGGCCGGGCTCGCCGGCGGTGACGCCGCCACTCTGGACGCCCTTCGCCGGATCAACACCAGCCTGGCCACAAGCCTCATCTCCCGCTACGGCTCGAGGCGGAGCCTGCTTGCGGTCGGCAAGCTGTTGCCGTTCGGGGTCGGTGCCGCCGTGGGGGCGTCAGCCAACTATGGCCTGATTCGGGTGGTCGGCTCCCAGTCCGGTCGGTTCTTCGATGTCTACCGGGTCCTCCGTCCGGTGTCTGGCACCGCGCCAGGGCTTCCGCAGCCGCCGGCACCTCCGGTTCGGCCAGACGGTGCCCCACTGCCGAACCCGGATGCGGTGCGCGGGGCACCGCCGCCACCTCCAGCGCCGGGCAGCGTCCGGTTACCGAACCCGCCGGCCGACCTGTCTGCCACCGATCGGCGCCGCGCCATTCCGACCAGGACCACCGATCGAGACGGCTGACGCCGACCCGGCCGCCACCGGGCCCCAAGCCGGGCTCCATCGGTCATGACCCGGCCGCTGGTCGGCTGTCGCTACATCGCTTCGCGGATGCCGAGTTCGGCGTACCCCTTGGCCTCGTAGTTGGCCCGGAACATCCCCCGGAGCTTCTCGGCCGCCACGTCATAGGCCGCCGGGTCCTCCCAGGTGTTGCGGGGATTCAGGACCTCGGACGGGACGCCGGGGCAGGACCGGGGCATGGCGAGATTGAAGATCGGGTGGATCTCGGTCTCGACATCGTCGAGCGAGCCGTCGAGCGCAGCGTCGAGCAGGGCCCGGGTGTGTTTGATCGACATCCGGGCACCGACCCCGTGCGGGCCGCCGGACCAGCCGGTGTTGAGCAGGACACAGCGGGTCTTGTGATCGGTCATCTTCTGGGAGAGCAGCCGGGCGTAGACCGACGGCTTGTGGCTCATGAACGGTGCGCCGAAGCAGGACGAGAACGTGGCCTCCGGCTCGGTGACGCCGACCTCGGTCCCGGCCAGCTTGGAGGTGAAGCCGGTCACGAAGTGATACATCACCTCCTCCTCGTCGAGGATCGACAGTGGCGGGAGGACCCCGAAGGCGTCTGCGGTCAACAACACGATCGTGTGGGGGTGCGGGCCGGCGGCGCCGGCTGCCACGTTCGGGTTGCAGGACAGCGGGTAGGCAAACCGGGTGTTCTCGGTCAGCGAGCCGTCTGTCAGGTCGAGATCCTGGGGATCGGTGTCGGCCATGGCGGTGCCAGGCAGGCCGGGGACGTTCTCGATCAGGGTGCCCTTCATCGAGAGGGCTGCGGCGATGACCGGCTCGGCCTCCTTGTCGAGGTCGATCAGCTTGGCATAGCAACCGTTCTCGAAGTTTGACACGCCGACGTCGGTCCACACGTGCTCGTCGTCGCCGATCAGTTCCCGGTCCGGGTCGGCGGACAGGGTGGTCTTGCCGGTGCCGGACAGGCCGAACAGGATGGCCGAGTCCCCGTCGGTGCCGACGTTGGCCGAGCAGTGCATCGACAGCTGGCCCTTGGACGGCAGGACGAAGTTCATGATGGTGAACATCGTCTTCTTGTTGACG
>JBCCFN010000490.1:0-1804 GCA_039029715.1 Actinomycetota bacterium
CCTGCTCCGCCAGGTTCTCCGGGATGTCCGGCACCTTGGTGAGGACGATCTCCTTCTCCCGCTCCATCGTCGGGTAATCCAGATGGAGGAACAGGCAACGCCGCTTGAGGGCTTCCGACAACTCCCGGGTGTTGTTGGAGGTCAGGAACACCAGCGGGATCTGCTTCGACTCGATCGTGCCGAGCTCGGGGATGGACACCTGGTAGTCGGACAGGATCTCGAGCAGCAGGGCCTCGGTCTCGAGCTCCACCCGGTCGACCTCGTCGATCAGCAGCACGACCGGGTCATCGGCGGTGATGGCCTCCAGCAGCGGCCGGGGCAGCAGGAACTCGTCTGAGAAGATGTCGTCCTGGATGTCGGCCCACGACGTATCGTCCCCGGACTCGACCTGGATCCGGAGCAGCTGCTTCTTGTAGTTCCACTCGTACAGCGCCTTCGACTCGTCAAGGCCCTCGTAGCACTGCAGCCGGATCAGGCGGGCACCGCTCATCTCCGCAACCGACTTGGCCAGCTGGGTCTTGCCGGTCCCGGCTGGCCCCTCGACCAGCACCGGCTTGCCGAGGCGATCGGCCAGATACACGATGCCGGCGATCGATTCGTCTGCCAGGTAGTCGACGCCCCGGAGGCTGTCCCGGACCGCGTCGACGGACTCAAAGCGATGTGTCATGGAGACCACCGTACACAAGGACTTGACCGCCTGGTCAAGGTGATTGCGAAGATCATCGACAGTGCATGGACCGGGCCGCTGACCCACAGCGGGCGGGGCTCGGGCTAGCATCGTCGTCGGCATGGACAGAGGACTGACCAGAGCGGTGGACCGGTTCTCCGGAACGGTCGGGGCTGCGCTCCGGACCGCGGCGTCCGGGACGTCTGTCGACGCTGCGAAGCTTGAGCGTGACACGATCGTCGAGGCGTTCAACCTGTGCGTCGCCTTCGTCGACGTCGACCAGCGCCACACCGACGACGAGCTGTGGGCCCTGGTCGCCGCCTTCGCCCACCACGAGCTGCTCCCGGGGATGGCAACGCCGAACGCGATGCGACGCAACGACCTGGTCCGGGGCAAGCGGAGCTGGCTGGCAAAGCCGTCCGACCTGTTCGAGACACTCCGTCAGGTCGACGACGCCAGGGGCACCCGCCTGGCCCGGGTCTACTACGACGAGGCGATGACCCTGGCCCACACCGTGGCCTCGCTGGACCGATACCCCTCCGACGAGGAGCTGCAGGCCATCGTCGGCTTCCAGCGCCTGCTGATGGCCGCCCTGCCGACCGGCCGTGCGACCCCGGCCACCCGTGAGGCCGGCGGACCGGAGGCGACGGAGGGCGACGGTGCGGCGGCCGAGGACGACGACGGCCCGATCGAGCCGGAAGGCCCACCGGAGCCGCTGGAGGACGTGCTCGCCGAGCTGGACGCCCTGATCGGCCTTGAGGCGGTCAAGGAAGAGGTCAGACTGCTGTCGGCGCTCCTCCGGGTACAGAAACTGCGCGAGGATCGTGGTCTTCCGGTGGTCGACAGCAACAACCACCTGATCTTCAGCGGCAACCCGGGTACCGGCAAGACAACCGTGGGGCGGCTGTTGGCCCGGGTCTATCGGTCGCTCGGGGTCGTCGACCGGGGTCAGCTGGTCGAGGTCGACCGCAGCGGCCTGGTCGCCGGATTCGTCGGCCAGACGGCGAACAAGGTGGCCGAGGTCTTCGACTCCGCAGACGGCGGTGTCCTGCTGATCGACGAGGCCTACTCCCTAACCCGGGGTGGCGAGAAGGACTTCGGCCGGGAGGCCATCGACGCAGTGGTCAAGAACGTCGA
>JBCCFN010000491.1:0-1797 GCA_039029715.1 Actinomycetota bacterium
CGGTCACTGCGCCGTAGCCGGCCATGGCGATCATGATCCACATTGCCACGTTGCCGTCCCGGACCGGCTCGTCGCCGTAGTCGGGCGAGGCACCGAAGATGATGTAGAGAAACGCCGGGAGGCCGGCGGTGAAGAACATGGTGACACGGTCACGCACCAGTCTGCGGAGCTCGAGGCGATAGTAGGTCAGGTTCATTGCGCTCCTCGATTCTTGTCTGTCGGGTCCGGCCGGCCGATCAGGCGGCCGCAGGGTGGGTCAGGCGGACGAAGGCGTTCTCCAGCGAGGCCGCCTCGATCTCGAGGTCGGTGGCCCCCAGCTCGTTGAGCAGCAGCCGGGCCACGGTGTCCGAGTCGCTCGACTCCACCAGCAGGCGATCACCGTCGAGCTCGACCGAGCTGACACCGTCGAGCGTCCGCAACCGACTGGTCGCCGCATCGCCGGTCCGCCCGTCGATCCGGGCCCGGACGATCCGGCCGGCTGCCCGGCGGCGAATCTCGTCCGTGGCCCCGTCGGCCACGATCCGGCCGTCGGCCATCAGGACGGTCCGGCGGGCGAAGTCCTCGGCTTCCTGCAGGTAGTGGGTGGCGAAGACGACGGTCCGGCCCCGGTCGGCCTCGACCGCCATGGCGGCCCAGAACGCACGCCTGGCCTCGACGTCCATGCCGGTGGTCGGCTCGTCCAGAACCAGCAGCTCCGGGTCGGCCAGGAGGGCCAGGGCGAACCGCAGCCGCTGCTGCTCACCCCCGGAGCAGGACTGGACCTGGCGATCGGCCAGGTCTGTCAGCCCGGTCCGGGCCAGGACGTCCGCCACCGGGTCGGGGTCGGGGTAGGTGGAGGCGACCAGGGTCGCCGTCTCACCGACGGTCAGATCCCGGAGCAGCCCGCCGGTCTGGAGCACGGCCGAGACCATGCCGTCGGCCACCGCCTGCCGAGGCGGACGGCCGAAGACCCGGACCGTTCCGGCGGTCGGGGTGGTGAACCCGAGGATCATGTCGAGGGTGGTGGTCTTGCCGGCCCCGTTCGGGCCGAGCAGCGCAACGATCTCGCCCGGCGCGATATCCAGGTCGACCCGATCGACGGCTCGGACCGCAGCCTCGCCGGACCCGAAGTCCCTGATCAATCCCCGGAGATGAATGCTGGTTTCCATGGCTCCAGCATCGGTCCACCCGCCCGTCATGGACAGGGCCATCGATCACGGGTTGGGGGTGAGGATTGTCATCCCGACCGGTCGGCCGGGGTCTCGGCGTCAGGCCAGCGGATCGGCGAACGGGTCGCCGAAGGGGTCAGCGGCCGCGGCCGGTGTCGCCGCAGCCTCCGGCTCGTCGACGAACTGGGCGTAACCGTACTCCTCCAGTTCGTCCGCCAGTTCCGGGCCACCTTCGGCAACGAACCGACCCTGGGCCAAGACGTGGACACGATCCGGTTTCAGCTCGGTCAGCAGCCGGCTGTAGTGGGTGATGACCAGTACGCCGAGGTTCTGCTCCTTGGTCGCCGCCTCGACCCGCTTGGAGACCATGCGCAGGGCATCGACGTCGAGGCCGGAGTCCAGCTCGTCCAGGATGGCGAACCGGGGGGCCAGGACCCCGAGCTGCAGCGTCTCGTTCCGCTTCTTCTCGCCGCCGCTGAGGTCGACGTTCAGCGGGCGGGCCAGGAACTGGTGATCGAACCCGATCCGGTCGGCCTCGGCCCTCAACACCTCGTCGAGCTGGTCGGCGGTGCGGTCCGGAGCGGCCTCGGAGCTGGCCAGCACGTCGGCCAGCGAGACACCCGGCACCTCGGTCGGGTACTGCATGGCC
>JBCCFN010000492.1:0-1755 GCA_039029715.1 Actinomycetota bacterium
ACAGTGACCTTAGGGGATGCCAAGCTAGGCAGTTGCCCCCATCCCGAGACACTGCACATCGGTTGCATGGCGGAGACAAGGGGCCACCGATCCGCAGGCCACACTGGCTAGCGCCAGCAACAACAGCAGCGGTAGGAGGGCGCGTGTGTTGAATGGGAGCGACGCGTCGCGTCGGATCAGTGGCATGGATCTCTTCCAACCGGGCCCGCGGCCGCAACCCTAGCAGCGGCCTGGTCCCACCCGGTCGACTTCGGTCGATGCATGTCGATGATCACCGGATCGCCGCAGTGCATTCCCGTCGACCACTGAGCTCGGTCCGTTCTCGTCACCGGGATCGCCGACCGGATGCGCGTTTTCGACCGGCCGCCTTCAAGGACGCCCCCGTACTGCCGATGAGATGGCGATGGAGCCCTCGACGTCGATTACGCGCCCACCGGGCGATTCGTCGTCGGCGCGGCCAGGCAGTGAACCGTCCAGCCGCGAGATTCCTCATCAGGAGCTCGCAGAGCTGATCGCCAGGCGGGATCGGGGTGAGACCTTGCCCCGGGCCGAGACACCGCTCCAGCTCGGCGGGCTTCGGTTGTCCGGTGCCGACCTGTCCGGTCTCGACCTCAGTGGCGCCGATCTGTCCGGGGCGTCGTTTGTCGGTTGCATCCTCACCGGCTCGCGCCTCGTCTCGGCCAACCTGTCCGGGGCGGTCCTACAGGACGCCGATCTGAGCGACGCTGAGCTCCTCCAGGCCACGATGTCCGGTGCCGACCTCAGCAACGCCAGGCTCGACCGGGCCGGGCTTGGCCAGGTCGTTGCCATCGACGCCGTGTTCTTCGGTGTCACCTGCGAGGGCGGGACCTTCACCGGGGCCGATTTGACCGGCAGCGACCTCCGGGCGGCGAAACTGTCGAGCTGCCGGGCCCGATCGGTCAACCTGACCGGTGTCGATCTCACCAATGCCTCCCTGATCGAGGTCGACCTCGGCCAGGCGATCCTGCACGACGCCAGCTTCCGGGATGCCAAGCTCGATCGCTCCCGATTCAAGGGCATCGTTGGCTACAAGCGCTGCGACTGGATCAACGCTGACATCCACGACGTCGACTTCACCGGCGCCTGGCTGGTTCGCCGCTTCATCCAGGACGAGAACTACCTCCACGAGTTCCGGTCCCAGTCCGCCCGTCACGAGAAGCTCTACCGGGTCTGGTCGATCACGTCCGATTGCGGCCGTTCCCTCAGCCGCTGGGCGGCCTGGACCGTGCTGGTGGCCCTGATCTACGCCGCCGCCTACACCCAGGTCGACATCGACTGGGGCGACTACCGGACCCCGCTCTCGCCCGTGTACTACAGCGTGGTCACCTTCACCACGCTCGGGTACGGCGACGTGTTGCCGGGTTCGACCACGGCCCAGGTGCTCGTCATCTCCGAGGTCATACTCGGCTACTTCAGCCTCGGCGGCATGATGAGCATCCTGTCGGACAAGATGGCCCGGCGGGCCGGCTGAGCGGAGGACGGCGTATCGATGGGGATCAAACTCCGCAGGAAGAACCGTGATGACGCCGCCGAACTGAAGAAGGTGCTCGGCGATGCCGAGGTCCCGACGTTCCCCGCCGCGGTGGTCAAGACGCTCGAGACGCTCCGCCATCCAGACTCCTCGGCCACCGATGTGGCCGCGGCCCTCTCGGTCGATCCGGGGTTGACGGTCCGGCTACTCAAGTTGGTCAACTCGGCCGGCTTCGGACCGAGCAAGCCGGTCGAGAGCGTCGA
>JBCCFN010000493.1:0-1741 GCA_039029715.1 Actinomycetota bacterium
CCGGCCGTCCCCGACTGCCTCTGGTTCCACGTGGTGACCAGCGGGACCTGCGTCCTGATCGACGGCGAGGGGCGACGTCACTCGATGGGACCCGGTGACATCGCCATTCTGCCCCGGGGGTCCGGGCACCGGGCCACCGACGGCTCGGACACCGACACCCCGGTCGTGTTCGATCTGCCTCATCACTACGTCAGCCGGCGCTACGCCATCCTCCGTCATGGCGCAGCGGCTGGCCCGTTGACCACCGTGGTCTGCGGATTGGTCCAGCTCGGTCACCCGGCGGCCCGGCCCCTGCTTGCTGCCCTGCCGGAGGTCATCCACGTCGAGCGGACGACGGTAGGGGCCGGCTGGGACTGGCTCCCTCCGATGCTCGGGCTGATGGCCGAGGAGACCAGACGGGCGAAACCGGGGGGCGAAACCGTGGTCACCCGCCTGTGCGACGTCGTCGTCATCCAGGGACTCCGCCACTGGATCGACACCGACCCGGCTGCCCGCACCGGCTGGCTCGGGGCGCTGCGCGACCCCGAGGTCGGGCGGGCCATGGCCCTGATCCACACCGAGCCGGCGCAACCCTGGACCGTCGAGGGGCTGGCGAGGGCGGCGGGGTTGTCCCGCTCGGCCTTCGCCGTCCGGTTTGCCGAGTTGGTCGGCCGGACCCCGAAGCAGTACCTGACGTCGTGGCGGATGCGGCTGGCCGAAGACCTTCTGGCCACGACCTCGGACGGCGTCCTGTCGATCGCCACCGAGCTCGGCTACGGATCCGAGGCCGCCTTCAGCCGCGCCTTCAAGCGGGAGACCGGCAGGCCGCCGAGCGCGGTTCGCCGTTCCGGGGGCGGCCGATCCATCGATGTGGGAAACTTGGCCACCGGCACGAGGGGAGGCGGGGCCGGCCAACCAAAGGGGGACAAGCAATGCGAGTAGCCGAGATACTCGACCGCAAGGGCTCGAAGACGGTCACCGTCATGCCGACCGACTCGGTCAATCGAGCGGTCGAGCTGTTGCGAGAACACGGCTTCGGAGCGCTCGTCGTCAGTTCGGACGGCGACCTGATCGAGGGGATCATCTCCGAGCGAGACGTGGTCCGTGCACTTGGGCTGCGGCCAGACCTGCTCGAGATGCCGGTGTCGGAGATCATGACGGCCAAGGTCTTCACCTGCGCCCCGGCCGACCGGCTCGACCAGCTGATGGCCCTGATGACCGAGCGGCGGATCCGCCACCTCCCGGTCGTGGCCAACGGTGCGCTGTCCGGCCTGATCAGCATCGGGGACGTGGTCAAGTACCGCCTGTCCGAGCTGGAGGACGAGACCCAGGCGATGCAGGACTACATCCAGCACGGCCGCTGACCGCCCGGTCGGGCCCGCCGTCGTTGGAACCGGCAGACGCCGACCGGGTACGGTCCGGTTGATGTCCGCACCGACCGTCGCCGAGTTCCGTTCCGAGGTGGAGACGTTCTTCGATCGGACGCTGCCGGACACCCTGGACGGGGTGCACGGCCAGATGGCCAGAGCCAAGGCGTGGCGGGCCGCCCTGTTCGACGCCGGCCTGGCCGCCATCGACTACCCGGTCGAGGTCGGCGGTCGAGGCCTCGGTCCGGACCATGTGGCGGGTTACCGCGAGGTCTCCCGGGGTCGAGTGCCGCGGGAGGACGCAGTGTTCGGCATCGGGGTCGGTATGGCGATGCCGACCCTGCGGTGGTGGCGAGCGCAGTCAGCAAAAAGAAGGGAGCGGCGAGACCCAAGAG
>JBCCFN010000494.1:0-1721 GCA_039029715.1 Actinomycetota bacterium
AGTCGAACGAGCCGGAGGTCGACGACGCCCGGCGGTTGCCGTGCTTGCAGATCACGGCCCCGGCCCCGGCGGCGACGATGCTGGCCATCGTGGAGACGTTGAGCGCGTGGCGCCGGCGGTGATCCGATCCTCCGGTCCCCACGATGTCTGTGGCCTCGGGTCCGACGGTGAACCCCTCGGCCGCGTCCCGCATGGCGGTCGCGAAGCCGATCAGCTCCGCCGTGCTCTCCCCCTTGGCCTGCAACCCGATCAGCAACCCGGCGATCCGGGCCTCGGACACGGTGCCACCGAGGACCTCGGCCATGGCGGCCCGAGCCTGATCGGTGGTCAGGTCCTGCCCGTCGACCAGCCGAGAGAGCAGGCCGGACCAGCCACCGACCGCCTCGACGGGGCTCGGGGCTGCGTCTGAGCCGGACGGGGACTCATCGGTGGCGGTCATGCGATCTCCGTGGTCATGACGTCTCCATGGTCGGGTCAGCACACTCTAGCGATCCGCCGGGAAACGGACGGCCGATTCGACGGTGCTCAATGGTCGTCGACGGCTGCCCGGAACCGGTCCGCCAGCTGGCCCTCGGCCTCGACCAGCTGGTCGAGCCAGTCTGCGATCTCGGTCAGGCCCTCGGCCCGCGCGGTGGCGGCGATCCCGGGGTAGAACCGATCCGCCTCGTCCCGCTCGGTGGCGGCGGCGATGGTCAGATGGTCGTCCGTCTCCCCCTGCTCAACCCCGGTCATCGGGTCCGGCAGGTCAGCCAGGAAGTCGAGGTGACCGAGTGCGTGCCCGGTCTCGGACTCCGCCGCAGAGCGGAACAGGGCTGCGGCCTCTGGCCGCCCCTCGACATCGGCCTGCTGGGCGAAATACAGGTACCGGCGGCTGGTCTCGGCCTCCCTGGCCAGGGCCAGGCGCAGGTTCTGCTCGGTTGTACTCCCGGCCAGTTCGGCCATGGGCCCACTCCTCTCCCCGGCCGACCGGCCGTCCATCGGACCGCCGAGGGTACCCGGTGGGCCCGGCGCCCGACCTGATCGACGGCCGGTAGCTATCCTGGAGGGCGGTGAGTCGAGTTGATTTGACCGTGATCCGGACTGCGGCGACCGGAGGCCTCCTGGTGATCATCCCGGCGGCGTTCCTGTCGTCGGTGGTCTTCCAGGACGGCGCGGCCGGGTGGGTGTGGCTGTTCCTGGTCCTGATCCTGATCGGTTTCACCGTCGCCGGGTACGTCGCCGGCCGTCTCCGGCCGGACACCCCCATGCTCCACGGTGCGCTCGGGGGGCTGTTGGCCTTCGTGGTCGCCCAGGTGTTCGGGCTTGTGGTGACCCTGTCCCAGGGCGAGAGCGTGGTCTGGATCGCCATCCCGCTCACCGCCCTGCTCGCGGTCTGCCTCGGGGTCGCCGGTTCGCTGCTGAGCGACCTCGTCCACCGCCGGACGGCCCGGGCGGTCTGACCGCCCCCGCAGCCCCGGTTGGGTGACGCCCCTGCTACCGTTCGAGATCCGGGTGAGTCGACCGGGTGACCGCGGATCGTCCTCCGGGACGGTTTGAGGAAGGTCGGGGCTCCGCAGGACAGGATGCTGGCTAACGGCCAGTCGGGGTGACCCGCAGGACAGTGCCACAGAAAACAGACCGCCGATGGACCGGTCTCCGGTCACAGGTAAGGGTGAAACGGTGCGGTAAGAGCGCACCAGCACTCCAGGTGACTGGGGTGGCTGGGTAAACCCCATCCGGAG
>JBCCFN010000495.1:0-1710 GCA_039029715.1 Actinomycetota bacterium
CGCTCAGCTTCATGCTCCTGGCGCTGACCATGGTGGCGCTGGTGTGGAGCGGGGTGGTGTTCTTCCGCCGGGTCTATGGCTGGGACCGGGCGACATCATACTTCTCGGTCATGCCCGGTGCCCTGTCGGTGGCATTGGCCCTGGCCGCGGATACGAGCGCCGATCTGAAGAAACCAGGGCCAGGTGCTCCTGGTCGGTCTTCGAGTTGAGCCGATCGAGCTCCGCCCGGTGCATCAGCAACTTCCGCTTGCGGGATGGATCGTTGACCAGGTGGCTACTCGCCCGGGAGTAGGGGGCGATGTGGAGCCCGACCAGCCACAACTCGCCGTGTTCGAACCGGGCGTAGGCGTCACTGATCTGGACCTTCGACTCCCGCAGCGATTTGACCTCGCTGCCGCGGAGCACGAGGCCGGCCTCGAAGGTCTCGGTGATCTCGTAGTTGCGGCGGGCCTGCTTGTTCGTCGCCACCATCTTCACGGCCATCATCCAAGGCTACCGGTGGCCCCCGCCTCCTCGGCCCGGTCCGTGGCCCCGGTACGCTCGGCATCGTGCTTCGCTTCGAACGGTCCGACTGGTTGGCCATGCTGGCCGAGGCATGGGCCAGATATCCGCTGGAGGCCTGTGGTCTGCTCGTCGGCCGACCGGGTCCGACACCGGATCAGGATGTCGTCGAACGGTTCGTCCCCATCCACAACGAGGCCGCGTCGTCCCGGATCTATCGGCTGGACGGCCGGGAGTATGCCCGGGCCGCCCTGGCCGCCGATGACGACGGCCTGGACATCGTCGGGGTGATGCACTCCCACACCCACACCGCGGCCTACCCCTCGGCCACCGACGTGGCCGAGGCGTCCAAGCCGCTGGTGCCGCCGACGTGGCACTGGGTCATCGTCAGCTTGGCCTTGGGATTTCCCGAGCTCCACAGCTTCCGGATCGAGGACGGCGGAATACGGGAGGAATCGGTGGGGTTGATCGAGGTGAATCCCTACTAAGTAGATCAGGTTTAGCGGCTTTCGACCGAGAGGCGCCGGGCCGACCCGGAGGTTCCCATGGCCACTGTCGATGTTCGTCTCCCAACCGTGCTGCGCCCGGCCGCCCAGGGCCAGTCCCGGGTCCAGGTCGATGGGGCCGCCGTCGGCGACGTCGTCGACGAGTTGATCCAGCGGTATCCCGGCCTCGGGTCCAACCTGGTCGATGACGACGGCGCGGTCCGCAAGTTCGTCAACATCTACCTCAACGACGAGGACATCCGCTTCCTGGAGCAGCTCGCAACCCCGGTGGCCGACGGCGACGAGGTCGCCATCCTGCCGGCCGTTGCCGGCGGCCAGTAGGGCTGGCCATGGCGGTGCTGTCGTCCGTCCTCGACCTCGTCGGGGAGACCCCGATCGTCGACGTCTCCCAGCTCAGCCCCAATCCGAACGTCCGGATCCTGGCCAAGTTGGAGGGTCAGAATCCGGCCGGCTCGGTCAAGGACCGCATTGCGCTGTCCATGGTCGAGGCGGCCGAGGCCGACGGGACACTGCGGCCGGGGGCCACCATCATCGAGCCGTCGTCCGGCAACACCGGCATCGCCCTGGCCATGATCTGCCGGACCCGGGGCTACCACCTCAAGGTCGTCCTGCCGGAGAACGTGACCGAGGAGCGTCGGCAGCTGCTGGTCGCCTTCGGGGCCGAGATCATCCCCTCGCCGGGGGAGCAGGGCTCGAACGGGGC
>JBCCFN010000496.1:0-1699 GCA_039029715.1 Actinomycetota bacterium
AGAGCGGCGCCACCGTGGTCTCGGCCCGGCTGGAGGTCCCGGTCCCCTCGGTGGTCCGGCTCCGCTACTACGTCAAGGTCCCGTACAAGCGGACTGCGCCGCTCAGCCGCAGGGCCGTGTTCGCCAGGGACCACGGCCAGTGCCAGTACTGCGGCAAGCCGGCCGAGAGCATCGACCACGTGCTCCCCCGCTCCCGGGGCGGCGACCACACCTGGGAGAACGTGGTCGCCTGCTGCCGGCGCTGCAACACCTACAAGAGCGATCGGCTGCTCTCGGACTGCGGGCTGAAGCTCCGGAGCCGGCCGGCGGCGCCGACCCAGTACGTCTGGGTCAAGGTCGCAGCAGGGACGGTCCCGGAGGCCTGGACGCCATATCTGGAGCGGGAAGCGGCCTGAACCGCCGCCGCCCGGCGTTCGCCGGTTGCGGCCCGCCTCGTCTAAGTTTGGTGACGACGCCACCCCTCCATGGCGGCGCGCCCCCACGAAGATCGAGGATGACCAGTGCAACCGACATACACCGATGCGGCCAACACGTTCCGGGAGAAGATCCAGGCCTTCCTGGCCGAACACCTGCCCTCGAACTGGGCCGGCATCGGCGCGCTCGACGCCGAGGCCGCCATGACCTTCACCCTCGAGTGGCGTGACATCCTTCGTGACAACCAGCTGCTGGCCGCCAACTGGCCGACCGAGTACGGCGGCGCAGGGCTGAGCGCCCTGGAGTCGGTGATCATGGCCGAGGAGTTCCAGAAGGCCGGCGTGCCGACCGGATCCCCAAACGACGTGTTCGGCATCCAGATGGTCGGCAACACGATCATCCAGTGGGGCACCGAGGAGCAGAAGAAGCACTTCCTCCCCCGGATCATCTCCGGCGAGGACCTCTGGTGCCAGGGGTACTCGGAGCCGAACGCCGGCTCCGACCTCGGTGCGCTCGGCTGTCGGGCCGAGCTCGACGGCGACGAGTGGGTGATCAACGGCCAGAAGATCTGGACCTCGGCCGGCCACCTGGCCAACTGGATCTTCGTCCTGACCCGGACCGAGCCCGACGCTCCGAAGCACCGGGGCATCACGTTCCTGCTGGTACCGATGGACCAGCCGGGGGTCGAGGTCCGCCCGATCAAGATGATCAGCGGCGAGTCCGAGTTCAACGAGGTCTTCTTCACAGACGCCAAGACGCCGAGGGAGAACGTGATCGGCGAGATCAACGGCGGGTGGGCCGTGGCCATGACCCTGCTCGGCTACGAGCGGGGCGAGGCCGCCGCAACCACCCCGGTCGCCTTCCGGGGCGAGCTCGACCGGCTGATGGAGCTGGCAAAGGAGCACGGCAAGACCGACGATCCCCTCATCCGCCAGCGGCTGATGTGGGCCCACTCCAAGGTCGAGATCATGCGCTATCTCGGCATGCGGACCCTCACCAAGTTCCTCAACGGCGAGCACCCGGGGCCGGATGCCTCGATCTTCAAGCTCTACTGGTCGGAGTACCACAAGGTGGCGACCGAGCTGGCGGTCGACATCCTCGGGCCCGACGGGATGCACCTCGTCGGCAAGCTGCCGTCGAGTTCGTTCGCCACCGACTCGCCCGGCGCCCCGAACGACTCGGGCTCGTGGCTCGGGACCTTCCTCAACGCCAGGGCCGGCACGATCTACGCCGGCACCAGCCAGGTCCAACGAAACATCATCGGCGAGATGGTGCTCGGCCTGCC
>JBCCFN010000497.1:0-1652 GCA_039029715.1 Actinomycetota bacterium
CAGGGCGCAGGCGTGGATCCGGGGATCATCCCCCAGGGGATAGGGGAACCGGGACCACACCAGCGAGCGGGGCTGCTCGCCCGGGAGCGACACGTCGATCCGGTCGATACCGGACCCTTCCCGGTAGTGCTCGGTCGATGCGGGATCTGGCGCGGCGCCGGGGAACGACGCGGTCTGGGTCTCCACCCCCTCCTCGTACCGCTGGAACGAGCACGCAAGGTTGAAGATGGCGCCGCCGCTCTGGCGGGCGACGACCCGCCTGGTGGTGAAGGACCGACCGTTTCGGATCCGGTCCACCTCGTACCGGACCGGTTCGGCCGGGTCCCCGCCCAGGATGAAGTAGCCGTGGAGGGAGTGGACCATGTGGTCGTCGACGACGGTCTGGGTTGCGGACCACAGCGCCTGGGCGATCACGAGACCGCCATAGATGCGGCCCCACGGGTAGGCCGGGCTGTTGCCGACCCAGACATCGGGGCCGTGGTTCTCCAACTCGAAGATGTCGGCCGGGTCGGCCGGGATCCACTGCTGCTCTCCGGCCTGGTCGCTCACCGGGCAGACGGTATCGGCTCGGCGAGCCCGGACCTCGGGCCGGTCAGGACGGTGGCCGGGTGGTGATGGTGCCGAAGCACATCTCGTCGTTGGTCCCGTCAGCCCACAGCACGTATGCCGGCTCCAGGTCCGGGTTCCGGCGACGACGGTCCCAGCCGCATTCGATCCGGAGCACGTCCTCCGGTCCGATCAGGATCCGGTCGACCGGCTCGTAGTTGTACTGCCAGTCGAAGTCCCAGTTCGGGATGTCGAGCAGCACCCGCTCGTCGTCCTGCCCGGGATTGAGGGTCAGCTTGAACCACTCACCGATCTCGTGTTGGTGGCCGAGCACCGAGACGACCTCGCCGACCGCGCCGACGAGGACCGCCGGGAGGTCACAACTCGAGCTGGCCCGGCCGTCGGTCATCGCTGCGAAGTCGGCGACGCTCGCCCGGCACAGGCGGAGGAACCGATCGGCCTGGACCCCCTCCTCGCCGTACTTCTCGATCGCCGCCGCCAGCGCGGCGTCACGATCACACAGTGGTCCGACCTCGTCGGTCGAGCAGGGGATCTCGGCCGGGCCGACCACCTGCGAGACCTCGATGTGCTCCAGGCCCTCATCCGGGCTGGCCACCTCCACCGCCAGGGTCGAGCCGTCGGCCGGAGCCTGGCCCTCGTAGTGGTAGTGGATCTGGATGACGAAGAACGCCCCGGGCTCGAGCGGCACACCGGTCCCCTCGGGGTACACGGTCGGGAGCTGGCCCGGTGCCCACCCGATCAGGATCTCGTCCTGGCCGATACCGGAGCTGCCGAAGCAGGACCAGCCCGGCCGACCGTCCTCGCCGTCCCGGGCGTCGGCCCGGGACCGGGCCTCGGCCGGCAACAGGTAGCCGATGGCGTGGTGGACGACCTCGGGGCGGTCTGGGATGAACTCGTAGGCGGTCAGGAAGCCGCCGTCCGGCAGGTTCGGTACCTCGTAGATCTGGCAGCGGTAGTCGTCGACCGTTTCCGGCGACCCGGCATAGGGGGCCGGTGGCGCCAGAACTGCGTCTGGATCCTGGAGCCCAACCACCTCCACCGTCGACTCGATCACGGTGTCCGGCGAGACGTCGAGCGGCGCGCCG
>JBCCFN010000498.1:0-1647 GCA_039029715.1 Actinomycetota bacterium
GGATGCCGGGTCGGGGTGCGTCGATATCGATGGTCGGCGCCTCGGGATCCGGGTCCTGATCGTCGGTCGGGGCCGGCGCGTCCGGCTGGCTCGGCTCTGCCGGCTCATCGGTCGGTGTCGGCTCGGCGGGCGCCTCGGGCTGCGGCTGCGGCTGCGGCTGCGGCTCGGGCTCGGGTTCCGGCTCGGGCTCCGGTTCGGGCTCCGGTTCCGGTTCCGGCTCGGGCTCGGGCTCTGGCTCCGTGGTCGGTGGTGTCGTCGGCGTGACAACAACCACTTCCGGATCTTCCGGCTCACAGAGTTCGATGTTGATGTTGAGGCACAGCTCCCCGATCGTGATGGGCACGACCGGCGTTGACGTCGTCGGGATGATCGACGGTGGCGGCGAAACGATCACGATCGACTGTTTGTGCTCGGTGCCGCCGGGCTGGCCGAGCTGGTTCGGGCCCTGCTGGGCAAGGGCGCCGGGCACCAGCGCCCCGATGGTTGCCGCGGCAACCGTGGCGGTGGAGATTGTGGTGGCGAGAATGCGGGTTCTCATGGTCATACCTTCCGGGTTGCCCCTTCCCTCCGAAGGGGTTCGGTGGTCCTGACCGGTGAGCGGCGTCCGCCTTACGGGTTTTTTCGAGAAATTTCCTCGAGGCCTGCCGAGACCCGTAGATTTCGGCCTCGGAACGGGCTGCCGTGCTCGGTTCGGCCGACAAGCCACCTGGTCACCGGTGGCAGCACCTCCAGGCCCCACGGCGATGCCGCCCGCAGTGATGACCAGGTTCCGCTGTCGGCATCCCGGTACAGCAGGCCGCCCGGGCCCATGTCCCGATGCAGGAGCAGCTGGAGGTCGAAGGGTTCCCCGGGTTCGAGGTTCGGGCCGAACCAGTAGTGCGGACTCCGCCCGGGCCCGGAGGTGACGGTGGCGGTCAGCGTCAACGACGGGCCGGTCAGACCCACCCACAGCGGGGCGAGATCAACCGTCGGATCCTGACCGGGAACGGCCAGAAGGGTCTGCGGCGCCCCGGTGTCGCCGACGGCCGACGCAACCCCCCGGACCCGGAGTGCCAGGGCGCCGTCGGCCGGGAGGGGGGTTCGATCGTCCAATTCGATCCAATCGGCCGACGGCGGAAGCCGGGGCGGCCACGCCAGGCGCTCCCTGGTCCGCCCGCTCTGATCGATGACCCGATACCGCAAGCCCCGATCGTCGACCGCCAGGTTCACAAAGTGCAGGTACTCCGTCTCCGGCGGCATCCGGTGGATGGTGCCGGCGCCGGCGCTGAGCACCTGCAGGACGCCGCGGTGCACCTGGACGTCAAAGGCCAGAATGTGGCTGCAGAGGTAGGCGACCACCCCGTGGCTCACCAACACGTCCCAGAATCGGCGACCCGTCTCGGCCGCCACTTCTCGCTGTCGGTCCCCGGCCAGACCGTTCACCGGGTGGATCGGGTGATGGCCGACGACCAGCTTGGTCGTTGCGTCGTGGTGCTCGGTCAGGACCGAGTCGAGCCAGGCGGTCTCCACCATGCCCTCGCCACCCAGCTCGGTTGCGCAGGTGTTGACAAAGACCACCAGCAGGTCGTCACGCCTGACGTGGTAGGCCAGTCCCTGCTGGGTCGGTGGGCCGTTGCGGGGGAGGTGGTCGAGTACCTCGGCAAAGAC
>JBCCFN010000499.1:0-1631 GCA_039029715.1 Actinomycetota bacterium
CAGCCGGCCCGGGCCTACAGCGGTGACCAGTTCGTCAAGAACCTCTACCGGCCGGACATCATCCGCCACGTGCTCGAACACCAGAGCGAGGCGGCCGCGCTCGATGCGTTGGGGGTTGCGCCGATCGACATCGAGGACTCGCTCCCGCCACACGTCCGCATCCTCAACTGGGACACCTCGGCCGACGATCCGAGCATCGCCGACCTGGCGTTCGAGGTGGTCGACGCCGCTCGGCCGACAACAACGATTGTGATCCTGCAGAACGGCATCCCGGCCGTTGAGATCGATGCCCGCGACCAGCCGGGCCGGGCGGTCGACGCCGCCGGCCGGGTTCGTCGCTATTCCGAGGTCATCTTCCTCGAACCAGGCCGCAACGAGCTGAGCGTCATCGCGGAGAACGGCGCCGCCCGGTCAACGGTCGCCACGCTCACCGTCGAAGAGCCGATCGTGAGCCCGCCACCGGTTGCCGTGGATGTCGGCGGCACCTGGATTGACGCGGATGTCGTCGAGCTTCCGGTGGTGGCCGTTGACGTCGAGGAACCGGACGCAGCCGGGGACGAGGACGAGGATGAGGACTTCGAGGCCGGCCTCATCGTCGTCGACGGCGTTGTGGCCCCCGACGGTGATGTCGACATCCCGACAGACGTGGTCACGGAGGGGCTGGTCGAGGAGGCCATCGTCGAGGCTCCGGCCCTCGGACCGAACGGCACCCGCGGCCGGGTCACGGGCGCCGAGCTGAGCATCCGGCTCACCACGGTCGAAGGGGACGAGCCGGTGCTGCTCACCGCATATCGGAACCAGGATGTTGTCTGGCAGGCCGACGGTGGCCCAGGGGTCGGCTTCGACGGTCACCTGCTGGTACCCCTCGAGGAGGGGTACAACGAGATCGAGGTGATCGCCGAGGGGACCGACACAAACGGCATCCTCATGTCCGGTGGTGTCGAGGTGTTCCCCCAGGACGAGCGGGTTGACCCCCCGACCGTCGATGAAGGTGGCTCCATCGACGACTCCCACGGAGCGGCACATCCGATTTCGGGTGGGCCGACCGACGGCCCGCCGCTTCAGCCGTTGGTACCGGTTGCGGAGGGGGATCAACTCCACGTGGTGGCCGACGGGGAGACCCTCCGGTCGCTGGCGAAGCACTACTACGGCCATGAGTCCCGTTACCCGTTGATCTTCGAGGCGAACCCTCAGCTGATCGACCTCGACCGGGTGCCATCCGGTACCGAGTTGGTGATACCGCCGCTGCGGACGGTCTCGGACGACGACCTGAGCAGCGATGAGGTAGACCTGGCCGGCTGGCAGGCCGGGAAGGCCGTGGTCACCAGACCGCAGCGGGAGCCGAGCGTCGGCGGGACGGGCAACGGCACGGCGGAGTCGTCGAACCAGGTCCTCTCATCACCTCCCGGTCCGGGGGACGTCTTCAGCAGCGAGCCCCTGGAGATCGGCGGCTCCGACCAACCGGTCGGGCGTCGGAAGGGCACCGGCGTTTCGCCGCGGGACCTGCCGCCGGATTCCGACACCGGAACGCCGAACCTGTACCTGCTGGCCATCGGCGTGTCCAACCTCAAGAGCCGCGACGAGGGGTTCGAGAATCTCAGTTGGCCTGGTGATGACGCGGCGGCCATCGC
>JBCCFN010000500.1:0-1558 GCA_039029715.1 Actinomycetota bacterium
CCACCACCACCCCCAGACGCCGCCCCAGCAGACCTCCCACCACCACCCAAGGGACTGTTCAGCAACGACGTCGGAACGATCCCGCAGCCGGCACCATTCGGTCTCGGCTCCGACCCGGGGGACGGTGGATCGACACCGCAACCGGATGACGACCCCGGCGACCTCGGGCTCGGTTCTGCCGATCCGGCACAAACGAGCGACGAGCCGAGCGGCCACCTGTTCCGTGACGCGGCAGAGACGCTGATCTTCCGGCCGGAGCACGACGCGGACGACGGGACGACCGGGAGCGGCGACCCTCGCTCCTGAGGATCCCGGGAGCGCCGAGGCGAGACGGCGAATCGAGGGGCAGGCACTATGCTCGTGCTGGGTCGCGCACTCATTGCCGGCCTCGGCCGAGACCTTTTCCCTAGACGCGTGGACCGGAGGCGGAACCACAAGCGATGAGCGCCACCTTCGAACTCGACGGCTTCGAGCCGATGCGCCGTCTTGGCGGCGGTGGGTTCGGCGACGTCTGGTTGGCTCGGCAGACAAACGTCGACCGGCAGGTGGCGATCAAGGTCGGGCACGCCCCGATCCAGGATGAGACCATCCGCCTCCGATTCGACCGGGAGTGCAAGGCGCTCGGTCGCCTGTCCGGGCACCCGAACATCGTCGATGTCTACACCGCGGGCTCGTTGAAGGACGGTCGGCCGTACCTGGTCCTGGAGTACATCGACGGCGGGACGCTGTGGCAGCGCCTGAAGGCCAACCCGGTTCCGGAGGCCGAGCTGACCTCGATCGGCCAGCAGCTGGCCAGTGCGCTGAACGAAGCCCACTCGTCCGGCGTCCTCCACCGGGACCTGAAGCCCGAGAACATCCTGATCCGCGGCACCGGCGAGGCCGTGCTCGGTGACTTCGGGATCGCCAGGCTCCAGGACGGGGCCAATACGACCTCCGCCGCGATCACCGCAAGCGTGGCCTATGCGGCGCCGGAGATCCTGAGCGGGAAGCGGGCAACGGTCGCGAGTGATCTCTACGGCATCGGGATCTGTCTGCTGGCCGCCGTCTTCCGGTCGGTCCCGTTCGTCCAGAAGAGCGACGAGTCGATCCATCCGATCATCAATCGGGTCCTGTCAGACCGGCCCCCGGACACCAGGCGCCATGGCGTCTCGGACGGCCTGGCCAACCTGATCGACCGACTGCTGGCCAAGGACCCGGGGCGCAGACCCCACGACGCAGCCGATCTGATCAAGGAGTTCGAGGCCCTGCGGCTGGCCGCGGCCAGGGCCGCGGCGGATGAGGTGGCAACCCAGGTCGTCACCGGGCCCGGGACAGCACCGACAGCAGGGACGCCGGCTCCGCCGACCGGGGCGCCGACCCCGGCCGCCTCACCGCTGCAGGGTGTGGCCGAGCCGCAGGAACCGATGGCACCGACGCCGGCCATGGTCGCGGCCCGGGCCGGTGCGGCCGCTGCGGCCGCCCCGAATATCGACCAGCTGCCGGAACGGAACACCGCAGACCGGTCGAGCAACATCAAGCTGTTCGCTATCGCCTACATCTTGACCCTGGTCGTCGGCGG
>JBCCFN010000501.1:0-1510 GCA_039029715.1 Actinomycetota bacterium
GCGAGCCGCCGTTGTGGTCCAACCGCCAGTTCAGCGAGCTCTGGTTTCCGACGATCGTCGCTCGGTCGGCCGAGACGTACTCCCACAGATGAGCGGTCTCCGTCCAGCTGTCCACCAGTTCTGCGCCGTCGGGAAACTCCGGATCGCCGGCAAACTCGATCGGGGTTATCGAGACGGATGACCCGGCATCCGGCGGGGCCATGACAAGCGAACCCTCACGCAATGGTCCGTAGATCTCCGGCTCGGTCGACCAATCTTCCGGGACGACCACGTCGTAGCCGAAGTCCAGCCGGTCGACCCGGGTCCCCAGCATCGACCAGGCATCGCTGACGAACCCGGTCCCGGTGTCGAAGTACACCAACTCGGTCCAGCCGCCGTGCCAGGCGTACCCGCCGAACAGATCGCCCCGCCACCCGAAGTCGGCGTCGAAGTCCATCAGGTGGGGTTGCCCGAGGTCGAACCGCATGAGCCGGGGAATCCCGTCGGCCGGGGTCACCGCCGAGCCCTGAATCAGAACGGACTCCGTGGTCTCCTCGCACGACACGACCAGCGCGTCCTGCCCTCGAGGCCCGTTGAACAACCGCATGTGGCCGAGCGGACCCAGCTCCTCGTAGCGGTGGATTTCACCGTCCAGCAGATAACCGAGCCAGCCCGGGGCACACTCCGCGTCCGGGTCGGCCTCCTCGGAAAGCCGAACGTATTCGCCGGCCCCGGTCATCGAGATACCGAGGAACTCAACGTCCCAGAAAGGCTCCGGGTTCGAGGTCGTCGGGTCCGAGGTCGTCGGATCCAGGGTAGTCGGGTCCACGGTGTCGGACCCCTCGTCGCCGTTGGCCGGTGGTGCGACCGCCACGGTTGACGTGGTCGGGTTCGTCGTGGTGGCAATCGACGGGTCCCCGTCGGCCACGGGGTCCGGGCGTGACTGGGCCGGTTCGGACGGCTCGGTCGAGCCGGCCAGCTGCTCGGTCGACTCGCTCGCCGACCCGGCAGCTGCGGCGATCAGGTCCGGCTGGTCGTCACCGCACCCGGACACCAGAACGGCGAGGCTCACCAGAACTGCGGAGAAGCCGGCGACGGAGGTTCGACGATGAACGGACATCGCCTCCTATCGGATGCCAGCAGCTCGACTTGATGGGGCTGGCGCCGGGCGGCCCCGGCCGATCCGTCGCGGATCTACAGCGCGCCGAGCGATGGATAGAGCGGGTTCTGGGCCAGCAGCCCCGCCGCCCGATCCCGCGTGCTCTGCCGAATGCCGTTGTCGAGGGTGAACTTGGCCTTCGACGGATCGCCGGACGAGGTCGGCGTTGGTTCTGCGTTCTTGAGGACACCGCAGATGATGTCCGCAACCTCGTCCATGTCCGAGGTGTTCATACCGACCGTGGTCAGTGCCGGTGTGCCCAGCCGAATACCGGAGGTGTACCAGGCGCCGTTCTTGTCGTACGGGATGGAGTTGCGGTTGACGATGACCCCGGCCTCCTCGAGCGCACTCTCGGCCTGGCGACCGGTCACC